>JAGWAO010000021.1:7607-9834 GCA_021296315.1 Acidimicrobiia bacterium
CCGCCAGCACCCTGGCCCGGTCGGACTTGGTGCCGTCGAGCTCGCCCACCGGGAAGCGGTCGCCCTCGACATGGGTGATCACACCGGGCGCGGTCTTCTCCGCAGCCGGGTAGGCGATGCAGGCCACGATGCGTTCCGGTGGCACCGCGGCCGAGATCGTCCCGTCGGGGTCCAGAGACTTGAGCCGGTGCCCGTCGTGGGGCCCATCGTGGCGCTCGAAGTACCACCACCCGATGCCGTTCTGCAATGGCACGACCGTGGTGTGCTCGGTGCACAGGCCTTCGAGCTCGTGGGCCACCGCCGCGATCTGGTGGGCCTTGAGGGCCAGGATCACCGTGTCGTGCCTGCCGAGGGTTCCGAAGTCGTCGGAAGCCGCGATCCCGGTCGCCACTGTGGTGGAGCCGTCGATCTCCACCAGCTTGAGCCCGTGGTGCCGGATGGCGGCGAGGTGCTCGCCCCGGGCGATGACGCTCACGTCGTGTCCGGCCACGGCCAGACGAGCCGCCATCATCCCGCCGATCGCGCCCGCACCGACCACGCAAATCCTCACGGCGACAGTGTGCCATCCAAATCGCGCGGCACGGTATACAGCGCGGCGGTGCCGAGACCTGGGGGGAGGCCTCGGCACCGTTGGGGGCTGGAGAACCCAAGGATCGCACGCTCCGGTAAGAGGACCGCGAGAACCCCCGGCCGGGCTGCTACCTCAGTGTCCGCAATGGGCTCAGACAATGGGCCAGCGCGGGGCTGCGAACTTGCTCAGGCCGGTGCGCTCGGCTGCGGTTGCGGCCGCCTCGCGGCCCCGGGCCATGACGGCCCGGGCATCGAGATGGACGAACTCCCCGCCCTCCACGACCACCTTGCCATCGATCACCACCGTGTGGACCGAATCGCCGCTGGCGCCGTGTCCCAGGTTCGACAGAGGGTTGTGAAGCGGCACCCACTCGGGCCGGTCCAAGTCGAACAGCAGGAAGTCGGCCCGCTTGCCCGCCTCCAGCGAACCGACCTCGTCGTCCCACAGCACCGAGCGGGCGCCGTCGATGGTGAGATGCTCCAGGATCGTCTCGGCCGGCATGAGCGAGGCGTCCTCGAAGATGTCGCGGTAGACACGGAAGTACTGGGCGATGCGCAGGATGTCGGTGGTGTGCGAGCAGGCTCCGATGTCGGTGCCCACGCCCACGGTGACGCCCCGCTCCAGCAGCTTGAGGTGGGTGGCCCGCTGCAGCCCGCCCCAGCCGAACACCGCGCTGGCCGTGGGGCACATCGACACCTTCACGTCGCGGTCTGCCAGCAGATCGCACTCGTCGTCAGTGAGGAAGTGGCAGTGCACCAGCTGCACGTTGGGGCCGAGCACCCCGTTGCGCTCGTAGCGGGCGATGGGCCGCTCGCCGTCGAACACCTGCTGGTGATGCTCGACCGAGTCGCGGTTGGAGATCATGTGGGACACGATGCCGGTGCCGTGCTCGGCGGCCAGCTCGGAGACGGCGCGGCACAGCCGGTCCGACACCATGCGCTCGGTGCGCAGCGAGAACCAGGGCCGCACCCGGCCGCCGGCCGCACCCGCCTGGGACTCGACGAAGGCCAGCCCGCCGGCGATGGCGTCGTCGGTGGTGGAGTCGAACGTGCCCGGCATGGCCCGTCCACCGGCCATGTCGGTGAGCGAGCGGGCCAGCACCGCCCGACAGCCGATCTCGTCGGCGGCCCGGACCGAGTTCTCGGGATTCTGCGAGCCCGGGTCGCACACCGTGGTGGTTCCGTGGCGGACCGACTCCAGCAGGGCGCACATCGCGGCCAGGTAGGCCTCCTCGTCGGTGACGCCGGCCTCCATGGGGTAGCAGCGGTCGTGGAGGAAGACTTTCAGAGGCACGTCGTCGCCGAGGCCCCGCACGAAGAACGGAGCCAGATGCTGGTGGTTGTCGACGAAGCCGGGGGTGATCAGCCGGCCGCGGGCGTCGATGGTGCGGACCGCCTCCCGGTAGCCGGCGGCCTCCACATCCGCGGTGGAGCCCACCGCCTTGATCTCGCCGCCGTCCACTGCCATCGCGCCGTCGCGCACCATGCGGCGCTCGGGATCCATGGTGATGAGCCAGTCAGCATTGCGAACCAGCATGTCGATCATGCGCTCAGCCTCCTGAGCAGCCATCCGTACGGGAACTGGAAGCGTTGTGCACGCATAGCGCTCACTTCGCTGCCAATTCCACCGCGAGCTCGAGCCGTTGCCCGAACTGGA
>JAGWAO010000021.1:9866-30931 GCA_021296315.1 Acidimicrobiia bacterium
AATTCCACCGCGAGCTCGAGCCGTTGCCCGAACTGGAAGCGTTGTGCACGCATAGCGCTCACTTCGCTGCCAATTCCACGTGGGGTCATTGGGTCAGCCTCCGCAACTCGTAGGCGTAGTGGCTCAGCCCGGCCTCGATGTCGAACGTGGGCTTCCAGCCCAGCGCGGCCTCGGTGTGGGACAGGTCGAGGGGATCGCCGGCTGAAACCGCCGGCGGGCGGCCGGGGATGACCTGCACCTTCAGGTCACCGAAGATCCGCCGGACCGCGGCCACCAGACCGTCGAACCAAGTGATGGTGCCGGTCCCGATATTGAAGACCGCCCGCTCGGGCAGGTCTGCGGTAGCCGCGAGATCAACCGCCCGGCCCACGTCGAGGTCGTACACGTACTCGAAGTCCATGGTGTGTTCCTGCTTGACGAAGGCGGTCTGGCCCGAGATCCCGGCCCGGAGCAGGGCCTGGATCTTGGAGCCGAAGGATCCCCCCTCGAAGTGCCCGTACCCGTAGGCATTGGCCGGCCGCAGGATGGCCAACTCGAAGCCGAACTCCTTCTGGTAGCTCTCGGCGGCCAACTCCTTCATGACCTTCGAGTTGCCGTAGGCCCGCCCGGGGCCCCGGGGCGCGTCCTCGGTGAGGGGTGCCCCCCTCGCCCGGCGCCGGTCGTACACCGCGAAGCTGCTGACGTGCACCAGCCGGCGCACCCGGGCGAGCCGGACAGCCTCCAGAACGTTGATCGTGCCCATGACGTTCACCTGCAACCCGGTGTAGAGCTGCCGCGAGACGCTGTCGCCGATCAGCCCGGCGGTGTGCACCACCGTCTCCGCCTTGTGGTCCCGAATGGCCGCGAGAACCGCCGGCTGATCGCGTATGTCGGCTGTCACCGTGGGAATGTCGGCCGCCACCGGTCCGAGACGCTCATGCAGGTACTCGGGACGGGACTGCCGGTCGAGGAAGACGACCGGCTCACCTCTCTGCAGAGCGCAACGAGCGAACGACGTGCCCACCAGTCCGATTCCTGTCACCAGTGTGGTCATGGGCCCGACACCTCGAATTCGCCGCTGATCTCGACCGGTTGCTGGCGGGGCAGGCTGGCCATGCCCACCGCGGCCCTCCCATGGCGACCGCGCTCGGGGCCGAACAGCTCGAAGAGCAGGTCCGAGGCACCGTCGACGACCTTGGGCATCAGCTCGAAAGTCGGGGTGCAGTTCACCATGCCCAGCAACCGCACCACCCTGCTGACCCGATCGAGGTCGCCCAGCGCGGCCCGCAGGGTGGCCAGGATGGACAGCCCGCAGGCCTTGGCCACCTCATAGCCCTGCTCGACGGACAGCTCCGCGCCGAGCTTGCCCCGGCGCACGATGTCCATGCCGGGATGGTGCGGACCGTGGCCCGACACGAACATCACGTTGCCGACCAGCACGCAACCCTGGCGGTTCTCGCTGGGGAACCGGCGCGGCTCAGGCAGCGTGAGTCCCATGGCGGCGAGCCGAGCCTCGATCTTGCCTTCCGTCATGTCAGGCGATCTCCGAGGCTTCCCGGACGCTGGAGATGAGCGATGCCCGCAGCAGGAACTCGCGGGCAAGGGAGGGATCGTCGGCGGCCCGCCGCAGCTCGTCGCGGTTGCGCCGCCGTGTCTGCGGGTCGGCCTCAGCCATCAGCTTCTTGTTGCGGATGGTGATGGCCTGAACATGGGCCACGGCCACGTGCCGGCGCTGGCGGACGTACCGGTCGAGCACCTCGTCGCCGGCGCCCCTCAGCACCGACGACAGCTTGGCAGCCAGGTTCACCGCGTCGTGGATCCCGCTGTTCATGCCCATGGCGCCGATGGGGCTGTTGACGTGGGCCGCGTCGCCGGCCAGCAGCACCCGTCCCGCCCGGAACGTCTCAGCCACCCGCTGGTGCACGGTATAGAGCGACTTTGACACCACTTCGTAGGGCTCGCCGATCGGATGGAATCGCTGCAGCCCGGCCTCGATGACATCGTCATCGAGAAGGGCGTCGGGGTCGGCGTGGACGTCGGCGGGCAGCACCACCCGCCAGAAGTCGGTCCATTTGAACAGGTTGGCCCACTCCGCCGGGTCGAGGATGTAGTTGCGGTGACCGTAGGGGAGGATCGAGTTGAAGTCGAACATCACGCTGAGCGTCATGGTGCGGTCGGGGAAGGCGAAACCCTCGAAGCCGATGCCGAGCTGCTTGCGCACCACGCTGTGGGCCCCCTCGCATCCCACCAGATGGGTGCCCCGCAGTTCCTCCCGCGCGCCGTCGGCCGTCTCGGTGACCGCGGTGACTGAATCGCCGTCCTGTGCGAAGCCGACGAGTTCGGTGCCGACCCGGATCTCGATCAGCTCCTCATCCGAAGCCATCTTCAGGGCCTCTTCGATCAGCTTGAGGCGGTCGCACTGCAGCGCGTGCGGGAAGCGGGTGTCGCCGGCCAGCACGGCGTGGTCGAACACCGCTACGGGCTCGGGGTCGCCGCGGTCCCAGTAGTGCACCAGTGGAGCCACGAGCCCCCGCCGCTCGAGGCGGTCGTACAGGCCGATGTCGTCGAGCATCTCCAGCGTTGCCGCGTGGATCGTCCCGGCCCTGCGTACCTGGTCGAGGAGATCGACCAGCTTCTCCACCACGGTCACCCGGTGACCGCGGCGGGCCAGCGACAGCGACAGCACCAGCCCGACGGGGCCGGCGCCGGCGATCAGAACCCGGCCGTCAGCCTTCGTCACCCGACGCCCCGGCATCTGCAGCGCCGTCCGAAGCCTCGGGAGGGGGACAGCGCACCGCGCCGTCCGAAGCCTCCGGAGCGGGGCAGCGCACCGCGCCGTCCGAAGCCTCCGGAGGGGGACAGCGCACCGCGCCGTCCGAAGCCTCCGGAGCGGGGCAGCGCACCGCGCCGACCCAGCCGGAGGTGGTGAGATCGAACACCACACCGTCGGGCGAGCGGTACTTGACCTCGTAGTGGGCTCGTCGGGTCGCCGGCCCCGCACATGCTCGGCGCCGGCCTGCTCCACCCGGGCGGAAGCCTCCTCCAGGTCGTCGACCCACATGCCGAAGTGGTACAGGCCCGAGAAGGGCTCCGACGAGCCCTCCGCGGTGATGCCGGGCACGGGGTCGTCGCCGAAGTGCAGCAGGGCGACATTCATCACTCCGTCGGTCATGTACACGCCGCGGCCGGCGTCGCCGGCCTTGGTCATGCCGAAGGCCGCCTCGAAGAAGGCCTGGGCCCTGGCCACGTCGGGCACGGCGATGGCGATGTGCCGAAGCTGGGCAGCCATAGGGACTGACTGTATACAATCGCCGCGAGTGACAGCGCACCAGCCGGCCGGTCCCCCATCCTCGACAGCCGGCGAGGGCTCGGATCCGGTTGCTGTTGCTGCGGGCCATCCGCTGGCAACCGAGACCGCGGTCGCCGTGCTGCGGGCCGGCGGATCGGCTGCGGACGCGGCCATTGCGGCCGACGCGGTCATGGGTGTCGTGGAGCCCACCGGCACCGGGGTCGGCGGTGACCTGATGGCAATTGTCGCGACCGGCGAATCGGTGGCCGTGCTCAACGGCAGCGGACGATCCGGGCGGCGCACCGACCCGGCGTCGGTGCCCGACAACGGGCATGGTTTCGTGCCGTCGGTCGGGGGATGGGCAGTGACCGTTCCCGGCACGGTGGCCTCATGGGAGGACCTGCACCGCCGGTTCGGCCGGCTGCCGTGGCGGTGTCTGTTCGAGCCTGCCATCGAGTCCGCCGCCGAAGGCGCCGCGGTCGGCTCAACCGGAAGCCGGCTCTGGGATGGTGCCCGGAGCCGGCTCGACACTGCGGGCGAAGCTCTCTACTTCGGTGCCGGGACCGCCCCGGCACCGGGCGAGCGGTGGCGCAACCCCGCCCTCGCCGCGACCCTGGGGCGGATCTCAGCCGACGGCCCCGACGCGCTGTACCGCGGCCCGCTGGCCGGAGCCATCGCCGATGCGGCCACGGCCACAGGCGAGAGCGTTCACATCGACGACCTGGCCGACCACCACAACGAGTGGGTGGAGCCGCTGCGGGCGGACCTGGGTCGCCACGAGCTGATAACCGTGCCGCCCCCGTGCCAGGGCGCGGTCACGGCCCTGGCCGCCGAATGGGTGCACGACCGGGGCCTGCTCGGCGCCACCGACGGCGACTCGGGGAGCCAGGCCGCGGCAACCATGACCGAGGCGCTCGACCGGGCCTTCGCGGTGGCCCTCGAATGCGTGGCCGATCCGGCTGAGGTCGACGTTCGCCCCTACGACGAGATGCGGGCCCAAATGGCTGTTGCGCCGCCGCACGGCCCGATGCCCCTGGGGCCGGGGACGGTGTTCACCGTGGTCTTCACCGCGGAGCAGGCAGTGGTGCTGACCTCCAGCGTGTGCGACCGGTTCGGCTCGGGAGTGACCGTGCCCGAGGGAGGGTTCGTGCTGCAGAGCCGGGGACGGGGCTTCTCAACCGACCTGAGCCATCCGAACGCGGTGGCTCCATCCAAGCGTCCGTACCACACGATCGTGCCCACGCTGGTGCTAAAGAATGGCCAGCCCATGCTCGGCATGGGCGTGGTGGGCGGGATCATGCAGCCTCAGGGTCAACTCCAGATCCTGCACCGGCTGCTAGGCGGCGCCAACCTTGCCTCGGCCGTGGAATCAGGCCGGTTCCGCCTGATCGGCAACGGCCAGGTGGCCACTGAGGAGAGCCTGGAGCCGGACTGGCGAGCCGCCATCGAGGCCTCGGGCTACGAGATGGTCGACACGGCCGACGTGATCGGCGGCTTCGGCGGCGCCCAAGCCGTGCTGAGGGCAGGAAACGAACTGACCGCAGCCAGCGACCCCCGCCGCGACGGAACCTCAGCCGTCATCGCTCTGGCTGACTGACCACCCCGGCCCGGCGGGTCCTGTGACGGGCGCGGCCTGACGGCGCGAGCGCCGCCATTCCTTGCCCCGTGCCACCCCCGGCCTCGCCGATCGGGGGACAGCTAGCTGTCGAGGCTGTTGAGCCAGTCGATGACGTGGTCAAGGGGAGCCACGTCCGCGTACTTCATGTGCAGATCGAGCAGGTTGACCTTGTGGGAGATCTGGCTGCGGTCGGCCACGCACTCGAAGGGAATGACCACGTCGAAGTTGTACTGGAAGGCGTCGACCGCGGTGGCCCGCACGCAGCCGCTGGTGGTCAGGCCGGTGATTACCACGGTGTCGACCTTGTCGTAGACCAGCAGCGCAGCCAACTCGGTGCCGAAGAACCCGCTCGGCTTGTGGCTCTTGCAGATCACCAGCTCGTCCGGCTCGGGAGCCAACTCGTCCACGATCACATCGCCCGGAGGCAGGTCCTCCTCCGGCATGCGACGGCCCACCGTCTTCCAGCGTCCCTTCTGGGCCGGGAACGGCACATGAGCCGGGTCGGCGTACAGCTTCGTGTAGTACACCGGGTGGCCGAGACGGCGCATCTCGGCCAGCAGCCGGGCGGTGGCGTCGACCGCGGGCGGGGCGGTGTCACCGCAGCCGGTGGGCCAGCGGCCGTCCGCGAAGGCCAGCGTCATGTCCACCACGATCAGCGCCGGCGAGGTGCCCGCGCTGATGGCCCGGAACTCGTCGCCGCTGAAGGTGTCCCCGTATCCCGACGCGAGGTAGCGGGCTATGTCGTCGGGGGGTATCGCGTCGTTCCAGGGATACACGGCGTCGCTAGTCCGGTGTCATTCCCGCTCTTGTTCGCTTCGCTCACGGGCCGCTCGGGCCACGGCCTCGCCCGATTCCTGGCGAAGATTCCCATGCGTCGCTCTCCATCCGCTCGGCCTCTGAGAAGCCCACGAGGGAGCACGACCGGTCCTCATCGGGTCGTGCTCCCTCGCAGGTGGAGGGGACCGTCGGTTCTTGGAGGTCAGTTCAGCGTCATGTCCTCCACGCGAGCGGTGTCGTCGTAGCGCGGGATCCACGACAGGCTCTCTACGCCGCCGTTCACGCTGAGGTACGTCAGCACCGGCAGGATGCCGATGTTCTCGCAGTTGTAGGCCATGATCTCGTGGTACATCTGCTCCCGTGCTGCCGCATCGAGTTCGCTGGCGGCGGCCGCGAGCATGCCCTCGAGCTCCGGGTCGAGGTAGGAGGAGACGATGGTGTTTCCGATGTAGGAACCGAGGCGGGCACCGTCCTGCAGCTCGTTGGAGGATGACGACAGGAAGATGTCACCGCGCGTGGGGCCGGGCTGCCCTTCGTCCGGATTCGGATACGTGAGGAACTCCTGGTCGAGCCAGACCTCCCACGACATCAACTGGAAGTCGATGTTCAGGCCCACACTGGTCAAGTCGGCCGCGATGGCCTCGGACAGCTCGTCGAACTTGGTCCAGCGGGTGCCGTTGGCCCAGAACGTGATCGGCTCATCCTGGTAGCCGGAGTCGGCGATGATCTGCTGGGCGAGTTCCGGATCGTAGGGCCGGTCGGTGATGTCGGGATTGTGACCGAACACGCCCGAGCCGAATATGTGGCAGTTGGGTCGGCTGGCCTGGCCCTCGTAGATGAACTCGGTGTAGTCGTCCACGTTCATGGCGTGGGCGATCGCCACCCGCAGTTCGGGATAATCAGCGAGGGGTCCCTCGTAGTTCTTCAACCGCAGGTACGGGTACTCGATGCCCTCGTCGCGCACGAACAGCTTGGGCATGTCGGGGGCCGAGTCGGACGACAGACCCAGCGCGAGGTGAACCTCTCCGGCCTGCACGGCCGCCACCCGGGCCTGCTCGTCGGGCAGGAACACGAACGTAACGTCGTCGATCTCCGGTTCGGGGCCCCAGTAGTCGGTGTTGCGGGTGAGGGTCAGCGAGTCGCCTGCGGCCCATTCCACGAACGTGTAGGGGCCGGTGCCGTCAGCGTCGTTCGCGAGCCCGGCAACGGTTGCGCTGGCGGGCACGATCTGCACCATGTAGAGCCGGGCCGGAAGCACCGGGTCGGGGCTGGCGGTGTTGATGCGAACCGTGTAGTCGTCCACGATGTCCACGCCCGTGATCGTCTCCACCTGCTCTCGGAGGTCTGAACTCAGTTCATCGTCGTAGATGACCCGTTCAAAGGAATGCTTGACGGCCGCCGCGTCGAACGGCTCGCCGCTATGGAAGCTGATGCCACGGCGCAGCGTGAGCTCCCAGGTGGTGTCGTCGATGAGCCTCGGCAGCGAGGCGGCCAGCCTCGGCACGAAGATCGACGGGTTCACGAGGTCGCGCTCGATGAGCCGCTCATAGACGTTCTCCATGGTGCGGCGCATTGCGCCGTCCTGGAAGTGGGGATCCAGCTTGTTGGGCTGATCGGGTGCGGCGATGATGATCGACTCAGGAGCCTCGGCGGCCATCATGGCTGCTTCAGCCGCGGCCGCGGCCTCCTCAGCCTCAGCGGCGGCGGCCGCGGCCTCAGCCTCAGCGGCAGCAGCAGCCTCGTCAGCAGCCTCAGCGGCGGCGGCCGCGGCGGCCTCAGCCTCCTGGGCGGCGGCCAACTCAGCCTCAAGCTCGGCCACGACCTCGGGGTCTACAGCTTCAGCCTCAGCAGCCTCGAGCGCGGCCTGCGCCGCAGCGGCAGCCTCAGCGGCGGCAGCAGCCTCGGCGGCGGCGGCGTCTGCCTCTGCCTGCGCCGCGGCGGCCTCAGCCTCAGCGGCGGCGGCCGCAGCCTCCGCCTCGGCAAGCGCGGCGGCGTCTGCCGCGCTGGTATCCGGAGCCGCCGGCTCATCGTCCTCGCCGCACGCGGCGGCGACAAGAGTAAAGACGAACAGAGCAGCCAGGAGCCGCTGCATGAGCGTGAACTTTCTAGGCATCTGGAGATAACCCCCCAAGTGAATCCGTGGTTGAGGACAGCTGCGGCATACGGATCCACAGCCGGACCGCTCACGGTATACCGCCGCAGGCAACCCTGCAAATTGTTGTATACAGAGACTTGTCGCCGGCTTCGAAGCCGCGTCAGCGTCGGCCGGAGCGAGTCCAGCAGAACACCGCCGCCGGGCCCACCAGCACGGTCATCACCACGAGCACCGCCGGGCCGAGCCCCATTACCAGCAGGGCGGCGACCCCGAGCGGTGCGCCGGACAGCGTCGTCCCGCGAGCAACCCCGGCGATGGTCACCGCGTCGCCCTGCAGTTCGTCCCGCACCCCCTCGCTCACCGCGGTGATGGCCAGCACCTGCAACAGCCCGGTGGCCACACCGCCGACGAACAGCGCCGCGGTGACCACCGTCACGGGCAGGTCGAAGCCGACGAACGCAGTGGCGACCAGCGTGACCGCGCCCCAGCGGGCCACGCCGGGAGCCACCCGGGAGCCCTCCATGTCCACGGCCAGGTACCCGCTCAACGCAGCCGCACCGTTGGCCACGGCCACCACCACGCCGATGACGGTCTCACTGCTGCCGGCCGCGTCGAGCCCGATGGGAACGTAGGAGCCCAGCAGCCCGCGCCAGGCACCGACCGCCACGCTGGCCCACATGCCGACCCGGACCCCCCTGCTGGCCAGCAGCTTCAGGTAGCCGTGACCGCCCACCCGGGCGAACGGCGGCAGGCGAGCCAAGGCCAGCGTGGGCACCACGCCGACGAAGGCCACCGCGGCGGCAACCGCGAACGCGGCACGGAACGAACTCTGCGCCAGGATGCCGCCCAACGCCGGACCCACGAGCATCCCGACCGTGGCCGCCATGTTGAGCGTGGCGATGGCCCTGGGAGTCGAGCGGGACGAGCGCACGATCTGCACCTGGTTGCCCGTCCAGAAGCAGGCCCGGGCGACCCCCTGGACCACGGAAGACACCACCAGGGCGGCCAGCCCCGAATCCACCACCAGAAGCCCGACGCCCAGGCCCATCAGCGCGGCCGCGGCGGTGATCACATGGGAGTTGGACACCAGTCGCATCACCGAGCCGAGCCGCCACCGGGTGATCACCTGCACCGCGGCGGACAACCCGATGAGCACACCGGCCGTGGTCTTCGACCAGCCCTGGCCCACCACGAACAGCGGGTAGGCCACCAGGGTGATGCCGAGGCTGACCGAGAACAGCAGCGCGCCGGTGTACTGGCCGACCGCCTCACGGCGGGTGGGCGGCACCGGCGCGGCGCGGCCGGACGCCGCGCCGTCAGTCACGCGCCGGCGTGATGGCGACGCTTATCGCCTTGGAACGGGTGTGGCTCAAGATGTCGTCGACCAGCCCGAGCTCCTTGCCTATGCCCGACTGCTTCCAGCCGCCGAAGGGCAGTCCCGGGTAGCGCACCTCCACGTCGTTGACCCACACGTAGCCGGCATCGATGGCCCGGGCCGCGCCCAGGGCCCGGTTGACGTCGTTGCTCCAGATGCTGGCGGTCAGCCCGTAGGGGGTGTCGTTGGCCATGGTCACGGCCTCGGCGGCGTCGGTGAAGGACGTGACGGCCAGCACAGGACCGAAGATCTCCTCGGTGGCGAGGGTGGCTCCGTGGGCCACATCGTCGAACACCGCCGGCCGGATGAAGGCACCGGCCGCCAACTGCGGATCGGCCGGAGGCGTGCCGCCGGTGAGCAGCCGCCCGCCGTCGGCCCTGCCCGCATCGACGAATCCCAGGATGCGGTCACGGTGGGAGTGCGACACCATGCAGCCCATCTCCGACGATGGATCGTCGGGCATGCCGATGCGGATCTGCTCGGTCTGCTCCACGACCCGCTCCAGCACGGCGTCGCGCAGATCGGCGTGTATGAGCAAGCGGCTGGTGGCACCGCAGCTCTGCCCGCCGACGCGGGCGAAGTTCGAGCCCTTGACCACTGCGGCCGCGGCGGCGTCACAGTCGACGTCGTCGAAGATCAGGATGGGGTTCTTGCCCCCGAGTTCCAGTGTGAGGCTCTTGAGCACCCCCGAGGCACCAGCTCGAGCCTGGACGGCCAGCCCGGTGCGCAGCGAGCCGGTGAACGACACCCGGGGCACATCGGGGTGCCCGACCAGGGCCTCGCCGGCGGCCGCGCCCCCCGGAACCACGTTCAGCACCCCTGGAGGCAGCAGGTCGGCGGCCAACGAGGCGATCACCAGCGGCGACAGAGGGGTCTGCTCGGCCGGCTTGAGCACCACCGAGTTGCCCGCGGCCAGCGCCGGAGCTGCCTTCATGCAGGTGAACAGGGTGGGGTGGTTGTAGGCACACAGGGCCCCGACCACGCCCCACGGCGCAGGCTCGGTGAAGTGCAGGCCAGTCGGGGTGGCCGGGATGGTCCGGCCACCAAGCTCGGGAGCCACCCCGGCGATGGTCTGGAGGAACTTGCCGCCCTTGGCCGCGCTGGCCGCCATGGAGGCCACCGCGGTGCCGCCGTCGCGAGCGTCGAGCAGACCCAGCCGCGGCGCGGCCTCGGTCACCCGCCGACCCCATTCGGCCAGCCGGGCGGCCCGCTCGTGCACGCCCATGGCGGCCCACGCCGGCTGGGCCCGGGCGGCGGCGGCAACGGCCCGGTCCACATCGGCGGCCGATGCCTGATGCACCCGGGCCAGTACCGAACCGGTGGAGGGGCACACGTCGTCGCGCCCGGCTCCCTCGCCCTCAGCCGATGCGACCGCCCGGCCGTCGACCCACATGGGTACATCGCTGCCGACCGCCGGGCCGGACGGCAGATCGAGCAGGTCCGTGAGCGTCATGCCGGCGGGCTCGAAGGCCCGGTCCGTAGCAGAATCAGGCGGCGGCCTGGGCGCCGGCGGCGGGATACCACTGGCGGCCCTCCACGTACTGCAGCCACAGCCCGTCCATGTAGAACCAGCGCTTCATGGCGGCCTGGCGCACCTGCTCGATCACCATCTGCTGCTCCCGCTCGTCGACGGAGTGGTTGATGATTATCTCGAAGCCGGCGTCGCCGTGCTCCACGTCGGCGACGACGTGCAGGGTGAAGAACTCAATGTCGGTGTCGGTGAATCCGTAGACGTCGCGGAGCGGGTCGATCAGCGGCGCGTACAGCTCGGGCACCTGCGACTCCAGACCGATGGTCAGCGTGGCGATGCCCTCCAGCACGCTCTTCATCATCAGCGTGTTGATGATGAAGTCCTTGAGCGCGGCGGTGGTGGGCAGGTCGGGGGCGGAGCGGCCCTCCTCGAAGGTCATGCCCAGCGCCATCCCGAACCGGGACAGCATGTCGACATGGCGCTCCTCGGGGTCCTCCTCCTCGTTGAGGTTCTCCAGCAGCAACGCCCGGGCATCGTGCCAGTCGCACAGCCCGTACATGATCCCGGAGTAGCGCGACGCGTTGCTGACGAAGTTGTAGTGCTGCTGGCAGTAGGCCCGCATGGCTTGGTTGGATAGCTCGCCCTTGGCCCAAGTCTTGAAGAACGGGTGGTTCTTGGAGTGCCACTCGTCGCGGGCAGCCTCCAGGGCCTGGCGATACTCGACTGGTCCGAGCATTGGAAGCCTCCTTGTGTTGTCGGTTGAGTGATGACCGGGCTAGGAGCGCACGTACACCGTCTTGGTCCGGGTGAAGAACTCCAGCGACGACTCGCCGCCCTCGGCCCAGCCCGCGCCGGAGTGCCCGTAGCCCTCGAAGGGAACATGGAAGGGAACGCCGGTGAGTGGCGAGTTGACCTTGACGGTGCCCGCGTGTGAGCCCTTCCAGAAGCGGCGCGCGATCGCGATGTCGCCGGTGACGATGCCGGAGGTGAGGCCGTAGGCGGTGGAGTTGGCCATGACGATGGCCTCGTCAATGTCGCCGACCGCCTCGAACGTCACCACCGGGCCGAAGATCTCCTCGGTGGTCAGGGGCCCCGTCGCAGGATCCACCAGCAGGGCGGGTGCCACCCTGCCGTCGCGCCAGCCGCCGGGCTCGGGGCGCACCACGTCGCGGGCCTGGTGCTCGGCCAGGGACACGTACTCCTCGACCCGGCCGGCCTCGCCGTCGCTGACCAGGATCCCGAGCTCGTCGTTCCCGGAGGTGTCGGTCAAGTCGCTCAGCCGGGCCGTCAGCAGCGCCAGCAGGCCGTCGTAGATGTCGGTGTGCACAAGCAGCCGTCCCGCTGCGGTGCAGATCTGGCCGTTGTTGCGGAAGCTCGAGGCCACGATGATGTCGGCCGCCTTGTCGAGGTCGGCGTCGGCCCACACCACGATGGTGTTCTTGCCGCCCAGCTCGGCCTGGAACGGCACCTCCATCCGCAGCCGGCTCCGGATCGCCACCGCGGCCTCGTAGGAGCCGGTGAGGCTCACGCCGTCGAGCTCGGGCGCCGACAGCAGGGCCTCTTCGATCACCGAGCTACGGCCGATGGTGGCCTGGAGCAGGCCCGCGGGCAGGCCGGCATCGAGCAGGGTGACCGCGATCATCAAGCCGGTGATGCCCGCGTTGGTGGACGGCTTGAACACCACCGCGTTGCCCGCGGCCAGCGCAGCCGAAAGCTTGCGGATCGGGATCGTGAACGGGAAGTTCCACGGGGTGATGAGAGCCACCACTCCCAGCGGTTCGACGAGAGTGAAGATGTCCTCATCGAAGTCCGTCCTGAATGTCGTACCGAGGCGCCGGTAGCCGAGCTCGGCGTAGTAGTCGAGCACGGCCGCTCCCTTGGCCACCTCGACTCTGGCCTCCGACGCCGGCTTGCCCATGTCGGCCGAGATGATCGGGGCCAACTCGCCGGCCCGCTCCCGGAACAGCCCCGCAGCGCGGTGCAGCACCTCGGCCCGGGCCGCAGGACCCAGCGCGGCCCAGTCCGGCGCCGCCCGAGCGGCCGCCCCGTACGCCGTGCGCACGTCCTCCGGTCCGGCACTGCGCATCACGGCCAGGACGCGCCCGTCGCGGCGGCTCACCAGCTTCTGCTCGGGGCCCGAGCCCGGCCTGATCGCGCCGTCGATCAGGATGCCGACCTCGTCGGCGTCGCCGCTGCCGTCCACGGTGATGCGAGCGGGGATCAGCGTCATGGTGTGCCTCCACCAGCGTGCGCATCACCCGCGAGGCGAGCGCGCCGCGCACGACCGCGTCTTGTATACAGGTCGCTGTATACCCTAGGCCGACCGGTTCGAGACTTGCCAACGAGAGGACGCAGCCAGAGGCCGAGCGGAATGCGGCAGTTCATGCAGGAGTTCGCGAGTCGCCCAGCGAGGCCGTGACCCGAGCGGCCCGGGAGCGCAGCGAACAAGAGCGGGAATCACTACGCCGTACCGCGAGACGTCGCCACCGAAAGGAGAGGATGACAAGTGCATGATCGTTCCGGAGCGAGCCGAGGCAGCCTCGTGGGGAGTCCGGGACAGAGCGCCGGGTTCACCGCCCTGGTGACGGCCTCCCTGCTGGTTACCGCGGCCGCCAACCTCAGCCCGACGCTGGTGAGCGCCCTGGCGGTCCAAATCCAGGACGACCTCGGTATCGGGGAGGCCGAGATCGGGATGACCGTGAGTGCCTTCTTCTTCGTGGGCGCCTTGACCTCGGCATTGTCTGGACGGATGGTGGAGCGCATCGGGCCCGCCGCGGGGCTGCGCCTCTCCACCGCGGCAGCCGGTGCCGTCCTGGTCGTCACCGGCGCGCTGGGCCGGTCCTGGCTGGCACTGATGATCCTCGTAGGTCTGGCCGGCCTGGCCAACTCATGGGGACAGCCCGCCGCCAACCTGTACGTGGCCAGGGGGGTCTCCAGCCGGCGCCAGGGAATTGCACTCGGTATCCAGAAGTCGGGCATCCCGACCGCGTCGCTCCTGGCCGGGCTGGCCATCCCCACGGTCGGGTTGACGATCGGCTGGAGTTGGGCCTTCGTGCTGGGCGGGCTACTCGCATTCGGGGTGTCACTGGGCGTGCCGGCCGTCGGCGGGACTCTGCAAGCCGCGGACCGCAACGGTGCAGCCACGGACCGAACGACGGTCCGGCCCCGTCCCGACGTCGCCATACGATTGCTGGTCGCGGTGACCTGCTCGACCGGTCTGGCCGCCATGGGATCCATGGCGCTCAGCTCGTTCTTCGTGCTGTCGAGCGTTGAAACCGGCGTCGACGAGGCTGTCGCCGGGATCCTGCTGATGGCGGGCAGCTTGGTCGGGATCGCTTCGAGGCTCGCCATGGGAGCCAGCGCGGACCGGGCATCTCTCAGCCCGTTCCACATGCTCACCGCGATGTTCGCGGTGGCTGCGCTGGCCTTCGCGGGGCTGTCGACAGGCTCCAAGGCGATGCTGTACGCGGCCATGCCGTTCGCCTTCGCGACTTCGTTCGCGTGGCCGGGCCTGTTCCATCTGGCCATGCTGCGCTCAAACCCGTCGGCGCCGGGCGCGGCCACCGGCATCACCATGACGGGCAACTTCACCGGAGCGGTGTGCGGCCCGCTGCTGTTCGGCCTGCTGGTGGAGGCGACGAGCTACGGCTGGGCCTGGGGCTTCGCGGCCATCACATCGGGGGCGGCCGCGGCAGTGATGGCGGTGGCCGGCCGCCTGATCAGCAACCGGCCGGCTCAAACGCTCAGGGGCTGCCGCCAATAGGGACGAGCCCGTCGCGTCGTGCCGGTGTCACTCCCGCTCCTGTTCGCTTCGCTCACCGGCCGCTCGGGACACGGCCTCGCTCCGTCACCCTCGCCGGGCCAGCCATTCCAAGTAGTCGGCCACGGCTTTGCCCATCGGGTACTCCACCTCATAAGAGAGATCGCGGCGCGATGCGGTCAGATCCATGGGGCTGGTGGGATTCCCGTACTTGGTCATCGAGTCCTCCCGGGTGACCTCCAGGTCGATCGAGCGGCCCGCGGCCTGCTCGATGAGCGAGATGATGGCCGCGATGGTGTGGAGCTCACCCATGGTGGCGTTGTAGACCCGGTTGGGAACCTGGGACGCGAAGGCCGCTCTGACCAGGGCTTGGGCGCCGTCTTCCGAGTAGGTGTAGTCCATGCCCTGGCGATGCAGGTCCGGCTCGGCGATGCGGTAGGCGTGCCCGAAGTGGGCGCACTCGATGAGCTGCTTGAGGAGCTTGCTCGGACCCCCGCCGGGCACGCCGTGCCAGGGACCGAACACGCCGCCGAAGCGGACCACCGCGGTGTCGAGCCCGTAGGAGTCGGTGTAGTTTTGGCACAGCCACTCCGACGCCAGCTTCATCGAGGCGTACAGCGACGGCGGGTACTCGCTCACCACGCTGAGAGTGAAGTCCTCCAGCGTGTCGTCTTCGGGGGCCACGCTGCGGCGGCCCATGGTCACCACGGTGGAGCTGCAGAACACGACCCTGCGCAACGCCGCCATCCGCGCGGCCTCCAGCACGTTCATGGTGCCCATGACGTTCACCCTCACGCCTGCCACCGGGCGGGGGATCAGGTCCCGGGTCAGCAGGGACGCGGTGTGGATGATCCGGTCGACGCCATGGGCCTCGACGGCACGAAGCAGATCGCCGATATCGCCGATGTCGCCCTTGACCAGCTCCACCGAGCCGGAGTCCAGACGCTCAGCCAGGTTCCGCTCGCTGAAGGCGATGTCGTAGAGCACCGGCCGCTCGCCCCGTTCGGCGACGATGCGGGCCGCAGCCAGCGAGCCGATCATCCCGGCACCGGTGATCAGGGTGGCCATCGCTCGGTTCCTTCCTGCACCCGCCTAGGTGCGGAGCACGCCCGACTGTCTACTTGGCCCGATTGCGGGGCCTCTTATCGGGATCGGGGTCCCTGCCGGCATCGCGCCTGCTCGGCTACTACTGCCGATTGCTCGGCTTCCTATCGGGATAGGCGAACCTGTATCATCGGCCAGCCAGAACGGAGGAATCAATCTTGAGCGACAACGACGGCGAGCAGCCTCTGCGAGAGGTGGTGGCAGGCAAGCTTCGTTTGATGATTCTTGACGGCGAGTTGAAGCCGGGTCAACGGCTGGTCGAAGGCCATCTCGCGGAGCGGCTGGGGGTTAGCCGCAACCCGGTGCGCGAGGCCATGCGCTCGCTGGAAGCCACCGGCCTGATCGAGGTGGTGCCCAGGCGGGGCGCCCACGTATGCGCCATCGACAAGTGCGAGGTCCACCACATCCAGCAGATCAGGATCCTCGTGGAGGGATACGCCGTCGAGCAGGCCGCCATGCTCCAGGATCCCGACAGCATCGAACGGATCAGCCAGTGCATGCAGAAGGGCCGCCAGGCCACGGAGCGGGGTGATGCGGTCACAGCCGCCCTGTGCCACCGGGAATTCCACATCGCGGTGGAGAAGGCGGCCGGAATCCCCTTCCTGCAGCAGGTGCTCGACCCGCTCCGCCAGCAGACCGAGTTGGTCTTCTCGGTAGTGACCGACAGCCGGGGCGACATCACCTGGGACGAGCACGAAGCCATCTACGACGCCATCGCGGCCGGCGACGCCCCGCAGGCCCGTGAGATGAGCCGCAGGCACATCATGAACGCGCTGGAGTCGTTCCAGATGGCCGTCGAATCGACCTCGGCGACCTCATAGTTTCGGCGACCTCATAGTTTCGGCGACCTCATAGTTTCGGCGACCTCATAGTTGACGTAGTTGACGAGACGGACGCCCACAGCCCGCATCCGAGATGGAGCCCGGCGGTGGCTGGCCGCCGACCCCGATCCCGGCACCTCGGCCGAACTGCAACACCTGCTGGCCACCGATCCGGTCGAACTAGAGCGTCGCTTCACCGAACGGCTCGCCTTCGGGACGGCCGGCATCCGGGGCCCGATGGGGGCGGGACCGGCCCGCATGAACCGCGTGCTGGTCAGAACCGTGACCTCGGCACTGGCCCAGCGGCTGTTGCAAGACGGGCGTCCGGACGGTGGCGTGATCGTGGGATACGACGCCCGCCACCGCAGCAGGGACTTCGCCGTCGATACCGCCCGGGTGCTGGCCGGGCACCGCATAGCGGTGAGGATGCTGCCGGAACCCATGCCCACCCCGGTGCTGGCCTTCGCCGTCAAGCACCTCGAAGCGGCGGCCGGCGTGATGGTGACCGCCAGTCACAACCCGCGCTCCGACAACGGCTACAAGGTCTACTGGCGGGGCGGCAACCTGCTGGCCGCACCAGTCGACGGCGAGATCAGCCAGATCATCGACGGCACCGCCCCGCTGGCCCCTGATGGGGGGGCAACCGCCGACGACCCCCTCATAGTGACCGCCGGAGGCGAGGTGATCGAGGCCTACCTGGACGCGGTGGTCGGTCTGCTGGCGGCGGGAGGGCCCCGCTCGGTCCGCATGGCCTACACACCGCTTCACGGGGTGGGGGCCGACACCTTCCTGCGGGCTGTGTCCCGAGCGGGGTTCGACCCACCGCAGCTCGTGGCCGATCAGGCCGAGCCCGACCCCGAGTTCCCGACCACACCGTTCCCCAACCCCGAGGAGGCCGGTGTCCTCGACCGGCTGCTGCGACTGGCCGCGGACACAGGTGCGGATGTCGCCCTGGCCCACGATCCCGACGCCGACCGGCTGGCGGTAGCCGTGCCCACCGGCGGCCGGTGGCGGCTGCTGACCGGCGACGAGACGGGCTGCCTGCTGGCTGAGCACCTGCTCAGCCGGCCGGATCCGAGCGAGGGGACAGGCCCGGGTGCCGGGAGGCGAAGACTGGTCATCAACACGGTGGTGTCGTCTCGCCTCCTGCCCCGCATCGCCGCCAGCCACCGCGCCGACTGGACGGAGACGCTCACCGGCTTCAAGTGGATCATGAAGGCCCGCTCGCAGCGGCCCGGCCACGACCTGGTGCTGGGCTACGAGGATGCTCTCGGCTACGCAGTGGGCGAGGCAGTCGGCGACAAGGACGGCATCGGCGCGGCCCTGGTGATGGCCGAGCTCGTCGCCCACCTGAAGACCGAGGGACGGACTCTGGTCGACCTGCTCGACGACCTGCACCGCCGCCACGGCGCGCACGCCACCGGACAGCGCTCGATCCGCTTCGAATCGACCTCGCCCGACGACCAGCCGATGGCCCGGGCCATGGACGGGTTGCGCACGGCTCCGCCGCCGGAGCTGGCCGGAGCCGCGGTGACCGCAGTGCATGACCTCTCCGGCGGATCGGAGCACCTGCCTCCGGCTGACGTAGTGGTTCTCGAACTCTACGGGGCCGAAGCCAGGGTGATCGTCAGGCCGAGCGGGACCGAGCCGAAGATGAAGGTGTACGCCGAGGCCGTCGTGGCTATGGACGATGCTGACGGCGGCAGCAGCCAGTTGCGCTCGGCGCAGGTCAAGGCCCGGACACGGATCGCGGAGCTGCTCGACGCGACTGTGCGGCATGTGGCCGACCCGGAACGGAGCGAGCGCGCCCGCCCCGCGGCCGCGACGGCCCCGTCGACGGGCAAGACTGTGACCGGGATGCAGGCTGAGGAGCCCTCACGACAGTCCCGGGTCGAGGACTTGCGGCTGGTGGTGCGCGGCACCGACCTGACCACCCTGGAGGGCGACGACACGCCGGGGCGCATCCGGGCCCTCTGCTCGCAGGCGCTGCGCCCCGATCCGGCCGATCCGACCGTGGGCCCGGTGGCCGCGGTGTGCGTGTACCCCGCACTGGCCCCGCTGGCCGCCGAGCTGCTGGCGGGCACCCCGGTTGCGGTGGCCAGCGTGGCCGGGGCCTTCCCGAGCGGCCTCTCGCCCCTGGAGGTGAAGGTGGCCGAAGTGCAGGCCGCGGTGGCCGCCGGTGCCCAGGAGATCGACACCGTGCTGAACCGCTCCGCCTTCCTCTCCGGCCGCCGCGACGTGGCCGCGGCGGAGCTGTCGGCGCTGAAGGAGGCGGCGGGCCGAGCCCATTTCAAAGTGATCCTCGAGGTCTGCGAACTCGGCTCGGCCGGCGCGATCGGCGAAGCGGCCCGGCTGGCCATGGACGCCGGGGCCGACATGGTCAAGACCTCCACCGGCAAGGGCGCCTCGGGCGCGTCACCAGAAGCCGTTTTGGTGATGGCCGAGACGGTGGCCGCGCACTGCGCCGCCGGGGGCCGCCCGGTGGGCATCAAGGTTGCCGGCGGGGTCCGCACCGCCGCCGACGCCATCGGATACATCGACATCGTGCGCTCCGTACTGGGCACCGAGTGGCTCACCCCCGACCGTCTCCGCTTCGGAGCCTCCAGCCTGCTGGGCAACGTGGTCGCGGCCCTTGCCGCGGCCTAGCCGAGTCCGGTGAGGCATAATTCGTTGTCGGGGGAGGACCGCATGACTGAATCGGTAGCGGCGGTAGAGATCGACGGCGTCACCAAGCGGTTCGACGATGTCGTGGCGGTCGACAACGTCGACCTCGCCATCGACGACGGGGAGTTCTTCGCCCTACTCGGCCCTTCGGGCTGCGGCAAGACCACCACCCTGCGCATGATCGCCGGGCTCGACCTGCCCACCGAGGGGAGCCTGCGCATCTTCGGCGACGAGGTAGGCATGGCGCCTCCCGACCGCAGGCCGGTCAACACCGTGTTCCAGGCCTATGCCCTGTTCCCCCACATGACGGTCCGCCAGAACATCGAGTTCGGTCTGCGGATGCGAAGGGTGAGGAATCCCGAACTCGGCCAGCGCGTGGCCGAGGCCATAGGAATGGTACGCCTGGCAGGAATGGAGGAGCGCCGGCCCGACCAACTCTCCGGCGGCCAGCAGCAGCGGGTGGCACTGGCCCGGGCCCTGGTCAACCAGCCCAAGGTGCTGCTGCTCGACGAGCCGCTCGGGGCGCTCGACCTCAAGCTTCGCCAGGAGATGCAACAGGAGCTCAAGGCCCTGCAGCGCGAGGTGGGCATCACCTTCGTGTTCGTCACCCACGACCAGGAGGAAGCCCTGGCCATGAGTGAGCGGATCGGGGTGATGTCGGAGGGCCGGCTGCTCCAGGTCGGCACGCCCCGGGAGATCTACGAACGGCCGGCCAGCCGCTTCGTGGCCGACTTCATCGGCCGGACCAACCTCATCGAGGCCTCGGTGGAGTCCCCCACCATGGTGCGGCTGGCCGACGGCGCCCGCATTGCGGCCGAGACTTCGATGCCGACCGGATCGCAGGTGGCGGTGAGTCTGCGCCCGGAACGGGTCCGACTGCAGCCGCGGGGAACGGCCGCGGCGGACGGCTCCAGCCTCGACGGCGAAGTATGCGACATCACCTATCTGGGCCACGCAGTGGTGTACGCGGTGACGGTGGGCTCCACTTCGGTAGAGGTCCGCAGCGAGGGCGAGGTCGGTGAGCCGTTCGCTCCCGGCGACGAGGTGACCATCAACTGGGACCACGGCGCCGCGGCCGTGGTCGCGGATTGAGGATGCAACCGGCGGGCGGGCGCCCGGTCAACTCCGGGGCCTCCGGAGAGGAGGCGGCCGCGCGGGCGAAGCGGCGCCAAGGGGTGCTCCTGGCCTCACCGGGAGCGCTGTACCTGCTGATCTTCTTCGTCGTCCCGCTCGTGCTGATCTCGGTATATTCCTTCGCCACCCGCACCTCCACCGGCCGGACGGCGCTGAGCGGCTGGAACCTCGAGTCCTACCGGGACATCGGCGACAACGTCATCCTGGGGATCATCGGGCGGTCGGCGTGGCTGGCCACCCTCACCACCGTCCTGTGCATCGCGGTCGGCTATCCCTTCGCCTACTACCTGGCGACGCGCCCGCGGCACGTGCGGGCCGTGCTGCTGGTGCTGGTCATGATCCCGTTCTGGACCAACGGGCTGGTGCGGGTCTTCGCAATCCGCTTCCTGCTCGGATCGAACGGCCCCGCCTCAGCGCTTAGCGAGAGTCTGGGCTTGGGGACGTTCAGGATCCTCTTCACGCCCACCGCGGTGACGATCGGGATGGTCTACGGCTTCCTGACACTGATGGTGCTGCCGCTCTACGTCGCGCTCGAGCGGATGGACTGGAGCCTCACCGAGGCGGCCCGCGACCTGTACGCCAGCGGCTCGAAAGCATTCTGGAAGGTCACGCTGCCCCTCACCAAGTCGGGGATCGTGGCCGGGAGCGTGCTGGTGTTCGTTCCCAGCTTCGGCTCCTATGTGGTGCCCGACATCCTGGGCGGGGCCAAGACGCTGCTGATCGGCTCGTACATAGCAAGCCAGTTCCGGGACGCCCGCAATTATCCCCTCGGCGCGGCCCTCAGCGTGCTGCTGATCCTGGCGATGCTGCTCGCGGTCGCGCTCAACCAGCGCTCCGGCAGCGGCGCAGAGGGCGGCGGCCGGCCCCGGCTTCGAAGGCGCGGGCGCGCCGGCGGCGAGGCCGAGACCGTGACGGCGGCCGCATCATGACCGGCATCGCCGAGACCGTGACGGCGGCCGCATCATGACCGGCATCGCC
>JAGWAO010000021.1:31012-52072 GCA_021296315.1 Acidimicrobiia bacterium
CCGTGACGGCGGCCGCATCATGACCGGCATCGCCGAGACCGTGACGGCGGCCGCATCATGACCGGCATCGCCGAGACCGGGCTGGGACAGCGCACCCGGCGGTGGCTGGCCGCCTGGGCATGGGTGGTCTTCGCCTTCCTGTACGTGCCCATCTTCGTGCTGGTGATCTTCTCGTTCAATGCGTCGGCCCGGGTCAACATCTGGGGGGGCTTCTCGTTCCAGTGGTACGGCGAGGCGCTCAGCAACGACGTGATCACCTCGGCCATACGGGTGTCGCTCATTGTGGCGGCGGTCTCCACCGCCGTCTCGGTGGTGCTGGGGACCGCGGTGGCCCTCGCGCTCGACCGCTACCGGTTCCGGGGCCGCCGGGCCCTGGACGGCACCATCTACCTGCCCATCGTGATCCCCGACATCACCATGGCAGTGATGCTGCTCGTGTTCTTCGCGGAGGCGTTCAAGCTGATCGACTCCTTCGGCCCCCGCTACACGCTCGGGATCTCCACCATCGCGGTGTCCCACATCGCGTTCAACATCTCGTTCGTGTGCGTAGTGGTACGGGCCAGGCTCGACCAGTTCGACCGGACACTGGAGGAGGCCGCCCGCGATCTGTACGCAACGGGGTGGCAGACGTTCAGAAGGGTCACGCTGCCATTGATCATGCCCGGGATCGCGGCCGGAGGGCTGCTGGCGCTGACCCTGTCACTCGACGACGTGGTGATCTCCGCCTTCGTGGCCGGTCCAGGCTCGACAACCCTGCCGGTGTACGTGTTCAGCAGCATCCGCCGGGGCGTCACGCCTGAACTCAACGCCATCTCCACTCTCATGCTCGCTGCGTCGATAACGCTGGTGCTGGCCTCGCTCGCCTTGCAGCGCCGCCGAGCCAGCGCATCGCAACGGGCCTAGAACCTATAGTTCGGTAGTCTAGTTTCGGTAGTTCTTGGCTCTCGGAGAGCCTTGGAGGGAGGAACCCATGACCACAGTGACACGCAGAATCCCTAGCTGGCGGCCCCATAGCGGCCGCAGTCGGCTCCTGCTGGCCGCGGCGATCGTCGGCGCGGCTGGTCTGTTGGCCGCGGCCTGCGGCGGCGACGACGACGAAGCCGCCTCGGCTGCCGACTGCGAACCCGGCGAGACCGACGGCGATCTGTCCTTCTACAACTGGGCCGAGTACATCGATCCGGAACTGCTCACCTCGTTCGAGGCCGAGACCGGCGTCAACGTCGAGTACACGACCTACGAGTCCAACGAGGAGATGCTCAGCAAGGTCGAGTCGGGCGCAGCCATCTTCGACCTGGTGGTGCCCTCGGACTACATGGTCGACACGATGCGGCGTGAGGGTCTGCTCCAGGAGCTGAACTTCGACGCCATGCCCAACGCGGCCAACATCGACCCCGCGTTCGCCAACCCGCCCTTCGACCCCGAGCACAAGTACCACGTCGCCTATCAGTGGGGCACCACCGGCATCGGCATGACCTACGAGGTGCTCGACATGCTGGGCGAGTCCACGTGGGCGGTGATCTTCGATCCCGACACCGCCGCGCTGGTCCCCGGAAGCATCTCCCTGCTCGACGACGCACCCGAGACGGTGTCGGCCGCGCTCAAGTACCTCGGCTACAGGCTTGAGGACGTGATCAACAACGGCAACGAGGACGCCATCCGCGAGGCCGGAGAGCTGCTGAGGGCCACCAACGAGCGGCTGCTCAAGTACGACTCGGTCACCTTCGGCGACGACCTGATCAACGGCGAGGTGGACGTGGCCCACGGCTGGAGCGGCGGGTTCGCTACGTCGATCGCCGAGACCGACTCCTACGAGACCCACGTCTACACCATCCCCAAGGAGGGCGGGGTCCTCTGGGTGGACACCATGGCCATCCCCCACAACGCCGACAACGTGTGCTCCGCTCACGCCATGATCAATTTCCTGACCGACGCGGAGAACGGCGCAGCCCTGACCAACTACAACTACTACGGCAGCCCCAACTCGGCCTCCACGCCGTACATCGCCAGCGAGATCCTGGACGACCCTGGCATCTACCCGCCGCCGGAGGTCAACGCCCGGCTTGAGTTCATCCCGCACGCGGGCGACATGGCCCTGCTGATCCAGGACCAGCTGACCAACGCCAAGAGCTAGCGATCATCTGCCCGGCCGGGGGCGGCTGAGTCCGCCCCCGGCCGGGCAGGTCATCAAGTGATACTGGAGATGTCCTTCCAGCCGTAGGACAACTCCGGGAGGTCTGTCCCTTCGATGGTGAGGGTCCTCTGCCTGACCTGCTCGCCTCCCAGCGACTCGTAGAACCGGCGGGCGGGACGGTTGTCCTCGAGCACCCACAACAACATCGATGTGAACCCGTCGCGCCGCAACTGCTCGACCACGGCCACGGCGAGACGCCGCCCCACACCCGACCGCTGGTGGTCTTGGAGTACGTAGACGGCGTAGACCTCTCCGAGGTAGGTGGGATCGCCCTGACGCTCGGGGCCGCCGCTCGCGAATCCGACGATCTCGCCGTCAGCGGTCTCGGCGACGAAGGTGCTGGTGGCGGGCTGGTTGGCCAGGAAGATGTCGTCCCACTGCGACTCCCTGGCCTCGTACGAGAGGCCGGCCAGATAGTCCGGCGCCACGATGCCGGAGTAGGCGGTCCTCCACGTATCGACATGGACCCGCGCCAGCGGACCGGCATCGGCCGGGCGGGCCGCCCGTACTCGAATCGACGACATTCTCACTGCCGATCCGTTCAGCGGGCTTGCCAGTTCGGGGGGCGGCCTTCCTTCCAAGCCGCCATCCCCTCGACTGCGTCGGCGGTGCTGGACACGACCCGGCGCATGGTCTCCCCCGTGCGGACCGCCTCGGTCCAGGGCAGTGTGCGCCCGCGGCGGGCTATCTCGTTGGTGGCTCGCACGGCCAGGGGCGCGCCCGCGCACAGCCGGTCGGCCAGGCTGCGGGCCTCGGCCATGAGATCGTCGTGGGGTATGACCTTCCACGCCAGGCCCGTCTCCTTGGCCCTGGCCGCGTCGATGGCCTCGCCCGTGAGCAGCAGTTCCAGGGCATCGGGCCAGGCCACCCTGTCAGGCAGGCGCAGCGCGCCGACGATGGTGGGCACGCCGATTCGGACCTCGGGGTAGGCGAACGTGGCCCGGTCGCTGGCCAGCACGAAGTCGCAGGCCAGCACCCCGGTCAGGCCGTAGCCGATGCACGGGCCGTTGACCGCGGCGATGGTGGGCTTCCAGATCTCCATGCCCGACTCGAAGGTGGTGATGGTGGGCCACTCCCAGAACGAGCCCGGCCAGTCCCCCGTCGAGCCCTCCGAATCCTTAAGGTCGGCACCGGCGCAGAAGGCCCGGCCCGCGCCGGTGACGATGGCCACCCACGCCTCGGTGTCGGACCGGAAGGCCACCCACGCTTCATCCAGGGCCCGGCGCATCGCCCCGTTGACTGCGTTCAGCGCCTCGGGCCGGTTGTAGGTGATGGTGGCGACGTGCCCGTCGCGTTCGTAGGTGGCCGCTGGAGAGGTCATGGACCGCAGTATCTCAGCTACCAGAATTGGCAGCACACAACGCCCAAGACGGCACCGAGCACTGCCCATTCCCGGGCCCAGCCTTCGAGCCGCAGCCGTACCCTTGCGCCATGACCACCATTACCGCCGATATCAAGATCGAGCCCGGCGCCGAGTTCTCGGTGGAACTGAGATCGGGCTCCCACGTGTGGCACGCCGACGAGCCCACCGATGTGGGCGGGGCCGACACCGGCCCCAACCCCTACGAGCTGCTGCTGTCGTCGGTGGCCGCCTGCACCTGCATCACCGTGTCGATGTACTGCCGGCGCAAGGGCTGGAACCTGCACTCGGTCTCGGCCAGCTACACCCACGACCGGGTTCACGCCAACGACTGCGACGACTGCGAATCCGAGACCTCGGGCTACATCGACCGGGTTCGCAGCCAGATCTTCATCGAGGGCGACTTCGATGACGAACAGCGGGCCCGCCTGGCCGACATCGCCCGACGCTGCCCGGTGCACAAGACCCTGGAGCGGGGCATCAACTTCACCACCGAGGCAGTGTTCGCGGGCTGAGACCTGAAGCGAGCGCGAATGGGTGAGAGGCACTCGCGTCGCGAGGGGTGTTTCCCGCTCTTGTTCGCTGCGCTCACGGGCCGCTCGGGCCACGGCCTCGCCCGTATGGACCGGAATCGCTCGCCTATTCGCTCGGCCTCTTGCAGCTAGTCTCGCGGCGACTGTCTGACGGGAGCAAGGGCAATGGACGAACCGGCGTGGACGATGGGCGTCGAGGAGGAGTACCTGCTCGTCGAGCGCGAGACGGGTGCCCTGATCACCAAGCAGCCGCCCGGCCTGCTGGAGCAGGTCGCCAACGTGCGCCACGGTCTGGTGGCCAGGGAGCTGTTCGACTCCCAGATCGAGATCGGCACCGATGTCTGCTCCAACCTGAAGGAGCTTCGCGCCGACATCTGGGTGCTCCGCCAAGCGGTGGCTGAGGCCGCCGCCGAGTACGGAATGGCGCCCATCGCGGCCTCGTCCCACCCGTTCGCAAGGTGGCTCCAGCAGCACTACACCGACGCGGAGCGCTACCGGGCCCTCACTGCGGACCTGCAGGCGGTGACGAGGCGGATGGTCATCTCGGGCATGCACGTCCATGTCGGCATCGAAGATCCAGACCTGCGTATCGACCTGATGGACCAGGCCGCGTACTTCCTGCCCCATCTGCTCGCCCTGTCGACGTCATCACCCTTCTGGGAGGGACGCGACACCGGCCTCAAGAGCTATCGCCTGTCAGTGGGCGAAGCGCTTCCCCGGACCGGATTCCCCGAGAAGTTCAGCTCATGGTCCGAATTCAAGCGCCACACCGACGTGCTGGTGCGGGCCGGGATCATCGAGGACTCCACCATGATCTGGTGGCACATCCGCCCGTCGGAGCGCTACCCCACCCTGGAGATGCGGATCACCGACCTGCCCACGAGGATGGAGGACACGATCGCCCTCGCGGCCATGTACGTCTGCCTGCTGAGGATGCTCTGGCGGCTGAAACTGGAGAACCGCCGGTGGCGGAGCTACGCCAACTTCCTGCTGGCGGAGAACCAGTGGAGGGCCCAGCGCTACGGGATCAGCGGAGAGCTCATGGACTTGGGCAGGGGCGTGCTGGTGCCCTTCAGTGACCTGCTGGAGGAACTCATCGAGCTGGTCAGGCCCGACGCCGAGGCCCTGAACTGCGTGGCTGAGTTGGAGCACACTCGCACGATCTGCGAGCGCGGCACCTCGGCGGATCGCCAGCTAGCCACCTACCACGGTGCCCTCGAGGACGGCGCCACCGAGGACGAGGCACTCAAGGCCGTCGTCCACGCGCTGATCGCCGACACGATCGCGCCTCCCGAGAGCTAGCAGGGCCCCCTCGCCGCAGTTCTCTCAGCCTCCACTACTTGCGCATATGCTGGGGGCGTGGCTGGAGCGGTGGTGATGGTGATCGTGCTGGTGGTGGTGTTCCCGGTGGCGGTGCTGATCGGCAGCGGGATCCTGGCCGCGGCGCTGGGCAGCTTCCTGAAGGTCGACTCCGACGCGGCCAACCGAGGTGACGACGGCCCCAACGAGTACCTGGAATTGGCCCGCAGGGAAGCCGAGACCGGCTATCCGCAGCCGACGGACCCGCACCAGCGGCGCCGTCGGCTCAGCCTCCCAGGCCGCCGCCCTTGACCCGCAAGCCGGCACCGGCACCGTCGGGCCGCTCTCGACCTCTGAGGCTCACCGGTCGGTGGGCCACGTCGGCGGACAGCCCCGGTCGAGCCAAACCGCGGCGGCCACCGCGGCGAACACGGCGTCGCTGCCGTTGACGGGCTCGGAGCCGTCGTCCAGCAAGTCGATCCGCACTGCCGGCATGTTGGCCGCGCTGACTATGCCGAAGGACCGGATGGTGAGGTCGTGGACGATGCCTTCGGGGTCAACGCCGAGAGACTCGCTGGTCACCCACGAATAGGCCATGTGAGCCGCGCCGGCGCAATAGGAGCGCAGCACGGTCTCATCGAGAGTTCGACCCGCCCTCACCCGCACACTGATCGCGCCGTCGGGCTCCACCGCCGCGGCAGCCGACCCCCCATCGGGTCCGGCGATCCAACCGACCTCGCCCTGCGCGGCGGCCAGCAGCGCCCCGGCCTCGGCCCAGCCCGCGCTCCGCACCTGCGACGATGTGGGCGGGCCGGGCAGGTCGACCTCGGTCACGGCTAGACCCGGCGCACAGGCCTTGATCACCTCGGCGATGCCAGGTGTGCGGGCCACCAGCATCTCGCCGGTGCCGTCGGAGCGAACCCCCGCAGCGACCGGCGGGCGCTTGGGACCGAGCGCGGCCACATCGGGGCGGCACCACAGCACCCGCACCGGCCGGCCGTGACGGTCGGCGAGAAGGCGGGCGGCCTGGGCCACCGGCGAGTGGAGCTTCCCCCCGAAGGCTCCGCCGTTGCCGAGCGGGGAGGCCGGCTCGCCGCCCGGCTCGCACCACGCGGCGTCGGTCTCGAGGTAGCCGGGCTCGACCCAACTGGTGCGCAGGGTGACGGCCCAGTCACCGGGCGGCACCTCCAGCGGCGGTTCCCAGCTGGCGGTGGTGCGCCGGCCCGGCACCCGGCCAGCCAGCCGGCGAGCCTCAGCCGGAGTCTCGGCCACCACCCAGCCGTGCTCGTCGGCGGCTTCGCAGTCCGCGCCGGCCCGCACCGCCACCAGAGCCCCGGCTGGTGCCGTGTCGTCAGCGAAGCCGCCCGCCCCGAGGGCCACATGGGGTCCGGTCGACTGGGGCGAGCGGCCCTCAACGCTGGCTCGCAGATCCGCTGCGGCTTGCCGGTCGAGGTCGGTGAGCCGGTCCGGGTCTGATTGCCGATCGGGGTCTGATTGCCGATCGGGGTCTGATTGCCGGTCGGGGTCTGATGGCCGGTCGGGGTCTGATGGCCGGTCGGAGTCGGTGAGCCGGTCAGCGCCGCCAGGCCCCGCCGTCGGGCCGGGGAAGGCCTGCCAGGCATCGAGGATGGGCTGCCAGCCGGTGCAGCGGCACAGATGGGCGGCCAGGGCCCGGGCCGCGACACTGCGATCGTTGTGGTCGGCGCCCTTGGCGTCCAACCCCGCGAAGCGGCAGATGATCCCAGGCGTGCAGAACCCGCACTGGCTGCCCCCGGCAACCGCGAACGCCGCCGCCCAGCGGTCACGAACATCGGAGTCGAGACCCTCCAGGGTTGTGATGTTGCGGCCGAGCACCCTGCGGGCCGGGGTGACGCAGGCCACCCTGGGCTGCCCGTCCACCAGCACCGTGCAGCAGCCGCACTGGCCCTGGGGGCTGCACCCGTCCTTGACCGAGCGCACACCGAGCTGCTCGCGCAGCACGTCCAGCAGCGTCAGGCTCTCGTCGGCCACCGTCACCACCGTCCCGTCAACGGTGACCTCGAACCCTTGATCCGGCGCGGATGCCATGAGAACTGAAGGCTATTGCGCCTCCGGCGGGGCCTGTTCCGCCACCGCGCCGGCCGGAGTACAAGCGATACAGCGATTTCAGATTATTTCATGATTTTTAGAGTTGCTTTGCGCTGTGGTGATGTCTAGCATGGACCTGTGGAACCGATCACGCTGACGGGCTTGGGGGCGGTCATCGCGGCCGTCGTCGGTCCGATGCTGGGGTGCATTCTCGTGATGATGCGCTACCAGCACAAGGACAGCGCCATGACCCGCGACCTGATCGGCGAGGCCCGGCAGGAGACTCGTGATCTGATATCTGGCTCCGAGAAGGAGACCCGTGATCTGATATCTGCCTCCGAGAAGGAGACCCACAAGCTGATCGAGCGCCACAGCCGCGAACACAGCGAGGGACTCGACAAGGTGATCAGCAGTCTCGCTGACGCTCGGGAGCGGCTAGCCCGCATCGAGGGGCACCTCGGCGTCGGTTCCCGCCCCCCAGGCGAGGCGGACCCAGACGAAGCCGAAGCTGCCTGAGCGGGACGGAGCGAGCGGCTAGCTGAAGCTCTGACCGCAACCGCAACTGCGCTGGGCGTTGGGGTTGTCGATCGAGAACCCGGCCTGCTGCAGCCCATCGGAGTAGTCGAGCGTGGCCCCGTCGAGCAGCATGGCCGACGAGGGGTCCACAACCACCTGAACGTCGCCGAAGGTCGCCTTGGCATCGCCCTCGACTGTGTCGGTGTCGAAGTACATCTCGTAAGAGAATCCCGAGCAGCCGCCGGGGCGCACGGCCACCCGCAGGGCGAGGCCGTCGTCTCCCTCGGCCTCGATGAGTTCCGATACCTTGGCCGACGCCTTATCGGTGAGTGTGATCATGATGGCTCCCCGTGCGCTGGTGGGTGCGGGCGACTGGTTTGGTATCAACCTAGCGAGCGGTGGCCGGCTCGGCTACCGGAGGGCCGGATCGGCCCGACAGACACCACGGTAGCATCGGGTTGTGACCGCGACCGCGCCGACGGCCGAGGCCGTGATGGATCTCATGCGGGGTGTGGTCGATCCCGAGTTGGGCAGCAACCTCGTGGAGCTGGGAATGGCCCGAAGCGCGCAGGTGTCCGACGACGGGGAGGTGCGGATCGAGATCGCCCTCACCACCTCCGGCTGCCCGCTGCGGGCGCAGATCCAGCGGGACGTAAAGGCCCGGCTGGAGTCCCTCCCCGGCGTTACCGGAGTGCGCATCGTGTGGGCCGAACTCACCGTCGACGAGAAGACCGCGGCCATGGCCAAGGCCCGATTCAACGTGTCGCAGCGGGCCCCCGACACCGCTATCCCGCCCACCACCAAGGTGCTGATGGTGGCCAGCGGCAAGGGCGGCGTGGGCAAGTCCACGGTGACCACCAATCTGGCCGCGGCCCTGGCCGCGCAAGGGTTCAAGGTCGGGGTGATGGACGCCGACATCTGGGGCTACTCGGTGCCCCGGATGCTGGGGGTCGACGGCGACTTGCGCTCCCTCGACGGCAAGATCGTGCCCATCACCCGGACCGTCGGCGAGGGCCGGCTCGACGTGGTGTCGATGGGATTCCTGGTCGACCGGGAGGACTCGGCGCTGATGTGGCGGGGGTTGATGCTCAACCGGGCCGTGCAGCACTTCTGCGAGGACGTCCGCTGGAACGACGACCTGGACTACCTGCTGATCGACATGCCGCCGGGCACCGGCGACGTGCAGATGGGCCTGGCCAAGATGCTGCCCAGAGCCGAGATGATCATCGTGACCACCCCGGCGACGGCCGCCCAGAAGGTGGCGGCCAGAGTGGTCGACATGGGCCGCAAGAACTACCTGCGCATCGTGGGTGTGATCGAGAACATGAGCTACCTGGCCACTCCCGACGGCGAGCATCACACCGTGTTCGGCTCGGGAGGAGGCGAGGCTCTCGCCGCGGAGGTCGGGGTGCCGCTGCTGGGCCGCATACCCCTCGAGGCTGCTGTGGCCGACGGCTTCGACACGGGCGAGCCCGCGGTGCTTGGCGACGGACCGGCAGCCGAGGCCTTCAAGTCGGCGGCCCAAGCCCTGTCGGAGGAGCACGTGCCGCCGGTGGAGATGGCCGGCTGCAGCGCTCGGATGCTCGACGCCGCAGTTGCCGCGCTCGACGCGGTGGACGCAGCCGAAGCCTGATCCGGACTCGCGTCGGGCGGATCCTCAGGTCGCTTGATCCCGGGGGTCGTCGAGAACTACCGCGAAGCCGGGGCCCAACCCGGCGTCCACCCGGTTCTGCAGGATGGGAACCAGCATCGACGAGGGCAGGACACACTCGGCGCAGGCCTCGTCGGGAATGTGGAGCCTGAAGGTGATGCGACTCCCGGACTGCTCCGCGGTCAGGTCGGCGCGGTCAGCCCGCAGGGCTGCAGCCAAGGACTCCACCACCGCGTCGAGCCTCGCCGGTTCGGCACCAGCCGCCGCGCCGGGGCTGGCCACGCCGCGCAGCAGCAGGCGCTCGACGGCGGGGGTGACCGCGTCGGCCAGGGCCGTGACCTGCTCGTCGGACAGGCTGGCCACCGGATGCGGGACGGTGGCGAACGGATAGTCGGCGAAGCCCTGCAACTCAGCCATGACCTTGCCGGTGGTCGTGAAGGGCTCGGTCAGGATCGCGGCCGCGGGCAGACCGAGCTCCTCGAACCGGACGGCGTCGAGCACACTGCCCGACGAGCAACTGCCTCAATCACCGATGGCCGCGATGATGGCGGTGGCGTCGGCGGCCAGCATCTCAACGTCTTCGGGTCTGGCCGAGAAGCTGGAGTCGGGCTTGGTCACCAGGATCGTGCCCCTGATCCCGTGATTGGCTGCAATGTTGTCCGCCACTCGCTGGAGGATCTCCCGGCCCCGGGCTTTGCCGTTGTTGACGAGCCCGAGCACGGCCCCGTCGAGGCTGGCGGGCCGGGCCGTCGGCATCTGGTCGCCGTGGGACGGGGCGAGGGTCGGATCGACGAGCCTGACCGTCATGGGGTGGTCACCTCTGCGGTTGGTGGCGTGGTCGGCCTGACCCTCATGGGACAACTATCTCCTGAGTGACAAGCGGGACGCTGCGCTCCCGGCTCCAAGTCGGGAAGAAGGCCGAGTGCCCGCCGGCGTCGCCGCCGCCGACCATGAGCGCGATGTCGTCCGGGCCGGTCCCCCGCCGTACCAGAATGTCCTCGTCGCCGGGATGCACGGTCGGGTCCGACCTCATCCACCACACCGGGTCGAATCCTTCCACGAAGCCGGCCGGCTCCACCTTGCCACCGCGCTTGACGTCTGCAAAGGAGCGGGCCGAATGCTCGAACAGGTACTCCTGGACCCGGGACCGGCTCCACGTGGGGGCCGAGATCTTGCGGGCGTGCTCGGGCGCGAACACGATCAGCGAGCGGCCCGAGCTGAGCGAACCGAAGGCCGCCATCGCATCGGCGAACGTTCCGAGCAGCTCGGACACCTTCGAGGAGGCGTGGTTGACGACGTTGTGGCCGGACTCGGCGGCCATGATCGTGACCGTGCTCTGTGACGGCTGGTAGCCCCGGGAGACGTGGAACGGCTCCCAGGGACACAACGCCTCGTCCTCGGCGAAGCAGATGGCGTACTTGCCGGGCCAGCCCTGGGTGCTCTTGTCCAGCGCTCCGGGTATGGCTGCGAGGCAGTTGCGCAGCACCAGCCGGACGGTGCGGCCGATGGTGGCGTTGGCCCTGAACCCGGGCCCGAAGAGGTTCTCCTTGTAGTGGATCCCGATCTCGTCACGGATCGGCCCGTTGACAGCAACAAGCACCGCAGCCCCGCCGGTGCTGGCCGCCACGGCATGCAACCCGAACTCCGGGGCGCTCATGGCCTGCAGCGCCGCGCCCACCACCGGGAAGTACTCGGGCAGGCAGCCGGCCATCACCGCGTTGACCGCAGCCTTGCGGGCCGTGACGGCCATCCCCCGCCACGGGTCGTCGAGCAGCACCTCGTCGGCAGCCCAGACCCCGCCGGCCAGCATCGCGGCGACCAGCGGCTCGGTGGGTGGAACCACGGGCAGGCCGTCGGTCCAGCCCGCGGTGTAGCAGGCCTCGATGGCCTCCCACGGATCGTCGACCTGCCGATCGCCATGAGCGGGAACCACCGAACCCGAAGGCCCGCTGCCGACCCCGGTTGCCACTGCCACTAGTTGCAGAGGCCTTCTTCGCTGACGCCTCGGTGAGTGTCGCAGATCGTTGTGCTCTCCACGGTCTTGAGCGTGAACGGATCCGGCTCGGATTCCTGTTGGGCGAAGATGTGCAGCCGGAAGCCGCGGACGGCGTCGTCGGGCAGACCCAGAACGTCGACCGTGATCTCGGCCAGGTCGCCGCTGGTGGGGGCCCCCGACACGACGATGCGCGACGGCGGCTCGTCGGACGCCACGGCCTCGGCGACGATCCGTCCCAGCTCGGCCAGCGTCGGCGCGGCGGGCGTCTCGCCCAGGATGGCGACGATCTGGGCGGTGGCGTCAGAGGTTGCGCCCAACGGCGACAGGAAGGCGCTGCTGGCCCATCCCACCGCATCGCCCATGCGGATCTCGTGCCAGATCGTCGTGGGCAGCTTGCGGGTGTTGCCGGTGGCGATCACGCCCCGATTCAGGTCGAGCGTGGCGATGAGATCGTCGGAGCCCGGCTGACGAACGTAGACGACCGGCTCGCTGCCCACGTTCATCACGTTGTCCAGCCGGGCGACAATCTCCCCGGCGGGTACGTCGCGCACGTTCAGAACGCTGTCATGCGACACACCGACCACTGCGAGCGCCGCGCCTGCGGGCGGACCGAACTCGTAGGGCTCGCCGGGAAGGGCCACAGCCGGATCCTCCGTCGCCGGCTCCGATCCATCGCCGGGTGCATCCTCGGGCGCATCGCCGGGTGCATCCTCGGGTCCATCGGCCGGTGCCGGCTCGGACTCCTCATTTACCGCTACCGCGTCTACTTCCGTGTCCTCGACGGTCGTGGAGGGGGCAGCGGCATCGTCGGCGGTGGCAGCCGCGCCGGTGTCATCGGAAGCCTCGGCGAGCGGCTCCTCCGCCGCTGCGACCTTGGCTCCGGCCATGTCGGCCCTCACGGAAGCCTCGAAGGCCATACCGGCGGCCTCCTGGGCCAGGGCGGCTGCTTCCTGGGCCGCGAGGGCCGCCTCTTCCGCGCCGGTGACGGCGGCCAGGACTGCGGCAACGGCATCCTCGGCCCGGGCCGCCGCGGCCTCGGCTCGGGCCGCGGCCTCGCTTGCTTCTGCCCGGGCCGCGGCCACGTCGGCCTGCGCCTGCGAAGTGTCGGCGCTCTCGGGAGGATCACTGCCGGAGCCGCTCAACAGCGCGGCCACGAGGGCCGCGATGGCTACCAGCACAGCCACAATGGCCACCAACAGAGCCCGCCTCGCCACCGCCAACGCGAGCGGAATCGTCATGGCCCGCCGGGCACCTCGCTCGGCACCTTGCTCACTCTCCATCTTGCACCCGATCCAAGTATGTCAGGGCAGTGACCGGGGACCGGACACCCCCCCAGGGGTGCCTGCCCGCCCGGTTCTCACAGCCAGCGCGAGGAGGGGAGAGCCCCTCCGCCTGCCCGCCCGGCCTCTGGGGCGATCAGGTCCAACGCCCGGCCGAGGGTGTCGAGGCGTTCGGTGACGGTGTCGCCGGCCGGGTACAGGCGCACGGTGTCCACCCCGGCCGCGGCCCACCCATCCACGCGGTCCCTCACCATCTCGGCGGTGCCGATGAGGGTGGTGGCCAGCACCATCTCGTCGGGGATCACCGCCGCGGCGGCGGCGCGGTCACCGGCCAGCCACAAGCGTTGAGACTCGGCCGCCACCTCGGCGAAGCCCTGGCGGGAATAGGCCGAGTTGAAGAAGTTGGATCGACCAGAGCCCATGCCGCCCAGGCTGAAGGCCAGCCCGGGACGGCGCGCGTCGACCATGTCGCCCAGCTCGGCCTCGTCGCGAGCGAAGGCGACCTCGGCCCCCTGGCAGACGTCGATGTCATCGAGGGTCCGCCCGGCCCGGGCCGCGCCCGCCCGCAGGTGCCGGAAGTAGGCGTCGGCACCCTCGGGCACGAAGCTCGTGCCGAGCCAGCCGTCGGCCCGCTCGCCGGTCAGTTCCAGCATCCTCGGCAGCATCGAGGCCAGATAGACGGGCGGGGCCGTCTCCGGCCGGGTCGACAGGCGCAGCGACTTGCCCTCCCCGCCGGGCAGGGGAAGTCGCAGATGACGGCCCTCATAGGCGATGCGCTCACCGGCGAAGGCCTGCGCGATCACGTCGAGCGTCTCGGCCATGCGACCCACCGGATCGGCGAAGCCCACACCGTGTAGACCCTCCATCACTTGCGGACCCGACACTCCCAGACCGAGCACGAACCGTCCCTGCGACAGCTCGTTGAGGGTCAGCGCGGTCTGGGCCGTCATCACCGCGGAGCGGGCCCCCACCTGGAACACGGATGCACCCAGCGTCACCCGTTCGGTGCATGCAGCCAGGTAGCCGAGCGGCGAAGCCGCGTCGGATCCCCAGGCTTCGGCGACCCACACCGCGTCCACGCCAAGGGCCTCAGCCCCGGCCACGAAGTCGACCAGCTCGGGCCACGGTGCCGCATCCGCGGTGAGCTGGACCGACGTCCTCATACGACCGCTCCGCCGACCGCTCCGCCGGGTCCGTGGGCTAGGCCTGCTCGGCCGCGGCCTTCACGCCGGCCACCACCCGCTGCATGTTGGCCCGATGCTCGGCCATGCGGCGGTCGATGATGCGAGTCTCCAGATCGGGCCGCGAGGCGATGATGTGGTCGAGTCCGGACGGGCCGGGGCCGAGGATGCACCTGAAGCGCAGTCGGGTGCCGCCCACGATGGGCTCGAGTTCGAAACGCCAGCGAGCTCCCGGGTTGTCGATGTCACTGGTGCACCAGCCGAACGCGGACTGCTCCTCGAAGACGTTCACGAAGCACGGGACCTCCCAGTCCCCCCGGCCCGGATGGGTGTTCCGGCCCACGAAGCGGGCGCCCAGAGCCGGACTGTCATGGCCGTCCTGCCACTCGGCGCCCACGAACTCCTCGGAGAACTCAGCGGGCAGGTTGATGTCGGTGACCCGTGCCCACACCACGGCCGGATCGGCCCGGATGTCCGTCTCGGCGACGGTGCCCGGGCCGTCGGCCATGCACACCGGATCGCTGGGTCCCCGCTCGTAGGTGCGGGCGTAGCCGTTGAAGTAGGCGATCTCGCGGGCCGGATGCCGCCGTGCCGGCTGAAAGTCGGTGCCGACAGTCCACGCCACCGGGAACATGGCGATCTCGGTCACGTCGTCGGGGATGCCGAGCAGGTCCTTGATCTCGGGGGCCTTGGCCAGGCCCGCGGTGGTCCAGGCCGTGCCCAGGCCCCTGGCCCGCAGGGCCAGACAGAAGCTCCAGCCGCTCTGGATGACCGAGTCGAACAGGCCGGGACGCCCGCTGCCGTCGTGACGGCCGAGGATCACCGGGATGACGATGACCGGCACCTCGCCCAGATGCTCGGCCAGATGGGCTGAGGAGAGCATGGCCCGCTCCCGCGGGTCCCCGGTGCCGGCCAGACGGTCGCGAGCCTCGATCATGCGATGGCCGATGACGTCACGATAGAGGTCGGCCAGGCGCTGCTTGAGTTCGGCGTCGCGAACGATGAGCCAGCGCCGGCTGCCCTGGTTGCCCCCGGTGGGAGCCTGCTCGGCGACGTCGATGCAGTCCAGGATGATCTCCTCGTCCACGTCGCGCTCGAGATCGAGGCGCCGTCGCACGGCGCGGGTGGTGGTGAGCACCTCGTCCACTGTCGCGGTGGCGGATGGGTCAATCTCCATCGGGGTCCTCCCTGTTCGGCCGGCTGTCGCGAATCTCGCGCACCTGGTTGACGTCCCGGACATCGGGACCGCCCGCGTCGAACCCGCCAGGACGGCCCGAGCTGTAGCCGAAGCCGAAGTCGCCCCGTCCGCCGGGTCCCGCAGGCCATCGGTCGACTCTGATCTTCTTGGCGAAGTGGCGCATCAGCAGCGACCTCACCAGCACGCGGGTAGGCAGGAACAGCAGCAGAAGCCCAACCGCGTCGGTGATGAAGCCGGGTGTGAGCATCAACGCGCCGGCGAGCAGGATCAGCAGCCCGTCCACCAATTCGGCGGCGGGCAACTCACCGCGGTTCAAGCGGTTGCGGATCTGGTTGAGCACGCCCAGCCCCGAGCGGCGCACCATCCACGCCCCCACCACAGACACCAGGATCAGGAGCAGGATGGTCTGGCCGGTCCCCATCCCACCGGCCACCTGGATGATCACGTACAGCTCCAGCAGCGGCACGCAGAGCAGCGCCAGGAGCAGCACGACGAACACGCCCCCAGCGTATGGGCGCCCGGGAGCGTTGGGGGGGCCGCCGGCCCCGCTGGCGCAGAACGCGTCGGCCACCGGCCGGCGCGTCGTCAGCAACCAGCATGTGCAGCCTTCATGCGTAGCCTTGTGGTCGACGTGCCGCCACAGGATCGAACGCCCTCAGTCGACCGTCTAGCCCGCTCGCTGGCCGGAATCGACCTGCCCCAGCCACTGCTGGTGGACGCGGCCCGGGCCGCGATCGCAGCCGGCGACCCCGATTCGGCCCCGGATCAAGCCCAGAGAATCCGGCGACGGCTGCTGGCGCCGGTGATCAACGGGACCGGCGTGCTGCTGCACACCAACCTGGGGCGGGCGCCGCTGGCTTGGACGCAGAGCGCCCACTACTCGAACCTGGAGCTGGATCTCACCACGGGCGAGCGCGGTGATCGCCAGGCCGGCGCGCCTGCGCTGCTGGCCCGGGCCTGCGGAGCTGAGGCCGCGGTGGTCGTGAACAACTGCGCAGCCGCGGTGATGCTGGTGCTGGCCGCGCTGGCCGAGGGCCGCGACGCGGTGGTCTCCCGGGGCGAGCTGGTGGAGATCGGCGGCGGCTTCAGGATGCCAGACGTCATGGCTTGGTCGGGGGCCCGGCTCGTAGAGGTCGGGACCACCAACCGCACCCGCCGGACCGACTTCGCGGCGGCGGTAGCCGACCCCGGCAACGATGTCGCCGTTGTGGTGCAGGTCCACCAGTCGAACTTCCGGGTGGTGGGATACACCGAGGCGCCCCGCACGGCCGAGTTGGCCGACCTCGGACCGCCGCTGGTGGCCGATATCGGCTCGGGTCTGCTCGACAGCCGCTGCCCGTGGCTGGACGGCGGACCGCCGCCCTGGCTGGACCGGGAACCGGCCGCCCGCCAGACCTTGGAGGCCGGCGCGGCTCTGGTGACCTTCTCCGGCGACAAGCTCCTGGGGGGGCCTCAGGCCGGCATCATCGCGGGGAGGGCCGATCTGGTCGAAGCCTGCCGCCGGCACCGGTTGGCTCGGGCCCTGCGGCCCGGCTCGCTGGTGCTGGCCGCGCTGCAGCACATCGCCCTGGCCTACCTGGGCGCCGATGGCGAGGACATCGACTTCTGGCGTATGGCCGCGCTCACCCCCGACCAGCTTCGTGGACGCCTCGGCCTCTACGACGGCCTGCGGGAGGTGACCACCGCGGCCACACCCGGAGGGGGCACCCTGCCCGGTGTGGAGATCGAGTCGGTGGGGGTGGCCGTGACCGGCGACCACACGAGCCGGCTGAGATCGCTCCCCCGCCCGATCATCGCCCGGGTCATCGACGGTGCGACCATCGTCGATCTTCGCACCGTACATCCCGACGATGACGCCGAGGTGGCTGCGGCGCTGCACCAAGTCGCTGGACCTGTTCGGTGAGCGGCCCCCAAGAGGTCGAGCGAACAGGCGTGCGCGAACGACCTGGAACCGCGAGGCCGTGGCCCGAGCGGCCCGCGAGCGCAGCGAACAAGAGCGGGAGTGACACCGCCGCGACGCGACAGGCTCTTCCCCTCCTGCGGACGCTCCGATGCACGTAGTCGCCACCGCCGGCCACGTCGACCACGGCAAGAGCACGCTGGTGAAGGCCCTCACCGGCACCGACCCCGACCGGCTGGCCGAGGAGAAGGAACGCGGTCTCACCATCGACTTGGGCTTCGCATCGATGCCTCTGCCGTCGGGACGCCGGATCGCCTTCATCGACGTGCCCGGCCATGTCCGCTTTCTCAAGAACATGCTGGCCGGGGTGAGCGGGGTGGACGCCTGCGTGTTCGCGGTCGACGTCACCGAGGGATGGAAGCCGCAGTCCGAGGAGCATCTGCGAATACTGCAACTCCTCGGCCTGGACCACGGAATGGTGGCTCTCACCAAGGCCGACGAAGCCGACGAAGATCTGGTGGAGTTGGCTCGCCTCGACGTGGCCGAGCACGTCGCGGGCACGTTCCTGGCCGATGCACCGATCGTGGCCACCGACGCGGTGACCGGAACAGGCATCGACGATCTCGTTGCCGGACTGGACGGCCTGCTGGCCCTCACCCCCACCGCAGCCGACCGGGGCCGGCCCCGTCTATGGGTGGACCGGGCCTTCCCCATCAAGGGCTCGGGCACGGTGGTGACCGGAACCCTGACCGGCGGGCGGCTGGCCGCCGACGACACCCTGGCCCTGCTTCCGGCCGGCCGCGCCGTGCGGGTGCGAGCCCTCCAGAGCCTGCACCAGCAATGCGACCAGATCGGCCCGGGCAACCGGGTGGCGGTCAACATCGTCGGAGCGGGCCACCGGGACGTGGCTCGGGGAGACGCACTGGTGCGGACCGAGCAATGGCAGGCCACCGACGCCATCGATGCCGAACTGTCCGTGCTGGCCTCCCTCGACCATCCGGTCACCCGGAGGGGTGCCTATGTGGCCTACATCGGATCGGGCGAGCATCCGCTGCGGCTGCGGGTTCTGGGGCCGGCAGCCATCGAGCCGGGGACGAGCGGGCTCGTCCGCCTGCACCTTCCGGTGCGGCTGCCGCTTTGCATGGGCGACCGCTTGATCCTGCGCGAGTCGGGGCGCTCGGAGACAGTCGGCGGCGGCGAGGTCCTGGACGTCGAACCGGTACTGCCCGCGGCCAGAGCCCGGCCCGACCGGTCGGTGGGGAGACTCGTCGCGGAGCGAGGCCGCATAGACGCCGCTCACCTGGAGAGGTTGACCGGCACCCCCCGCCCGCCGGACCTGGGCCGGTGGGCGGTCGCGCCCGAGCACTTGGAGCAGACCAGGAAGCGGCTGACCGAAGCGGTGGCTGCGGCCGGGGCGCTCGGTCTCGATCTGGCCACCCTCGACGACTTCGAGCGGGCCGTCATCGAGACCGTCGAGGGCATGGACTCGGTCGACGGGCGGATCCGTCCCGCCAGCGGCGGAGATCCCCTGGCCGACCACCGATTCGTCAGAGCGGCCGAGGCCGCCCCGTTCGCGCCGCCGGCACCCAGCGACGTCGGCAGCGACGAGCTGCGCCTGCTGGTCAGGCAGGGCCGGCTGGTCGAGAGCAGCGGCATCCACTTCGCGGCCACCGCGATCACCGACGCGGCAGAGGCGGTGGCTCGGCTGCTGGCCGACAAGCCCGAAGGGGTGACGGTGGCGGAGGTCCGTGACGCCTGGGGCACGACCCGCAAGTACGCGCTGGCCCTGCTGGCCCGGCTCGACAGCACGGGTGTCACTCGTAGACGCGAGGATCTGCGTATCGCCGGGCCGCGGCTGCCGCGGGTCTAGACCAGGCTCGGGGTCTAGATCAGGCTCGGGCCATGCGCAGCAACAGATCGCGCCGCTCGATCTCGTTGAGGCCGCCCCAGATGCCGTGCTGTTCTCCTATGTCCAGCGCGTACTGCAGGCAGTCGGGCTGGACCGAGCAGGAGGCGCAGATGTCCTTGGCCCGCAGCTCGCGGCGCCGCTTCTCGTCGCGCTTCTCCACGTATGGAGGTGGGAAGAACACCGAGGCGTGGGGGCCGCGGCAGGCGGCCCGCAACTGCCACTCGACCCGTTCCTGCGAAGCAAACCTCATACCGACAACTCTCCTCCCACCTGACGAACTACCACATGCCCATCGGTAGATACAAGGCCGCTCAGGAGCTTCTTGGAAGCTTCTCGTCGGCTGGCTCCACCGTGAGGATCAGACCTTGCAGCGCCATCACGCGAACGGGGTCGCCCTCAGGGATGGGCGTGGCCCGCTGGGTTCGAGCCCTCCAGGGAGCGCCGTCGATGACCACCACGCCCTCGGGGTCCACGGCATCCCGGGCCACACCGAGTGCTCCGATCATCCAGTCGCGCCCGATCGTGGGCGTACCGAAGCGAGTCCGCACCATGGCCGGCATGCCGGCCACCATCCCGGCGAAGACCCCGACGATCCCGGCCAGCAGGGTGATCCATGACAGCAGCACCCCGTGGAACAGCGTCAGCGATCCCGCGATCAGGCACACCGTGGCGATCACGGTCCAGGCCCTAGGCACACCGATCTGTATGTCCACGGCGTAACCGAACATGGCCACCACCAGCAGCGCCACAGCCCAGCCCCGCGCCGGCAGGGCCACCAACCCGTAGCACCCGAGCAGGAAGGTGATCGCGCCGATCCCTCCCGCGATGCCCACGCCCGCGGTGTACAGCTCGAAGACGAGCAGCCCGGCACCCGCCAGGAACAGGAGGTAGGCGACCGCGGGGCTGGCCGCGACGTGCATGAACTGATCGAGCAGAGCGAGCTTGGCGAAACGGACACGGCTCACCGGGATACGCAGCGGCTCGTCTCCAGAGTCGTCTATCTCGGTCTGGAAACCGGGAAGGTCCAGCACGAAGAAGGGCAGCGTGGGGGCCTCCCGGGCCAGTCCGAGTTCGATCGCCTCGGAGAAGGAGACCTTCTGGGATTGCAGGCGCGGGTAGGCCTGGGCGAATGGTTCGGTCAGCTGCTCGGCCGGCAGGACCAGCGCTCCGAGTTCGCCCAGTTCGGATCCGGGGGCCAGGGCCAGGTCCCCTACCAGGCCAGCCAGCTGACCCACGCGTCCGGCGGCCACCGCGCCCGACGGGCCCACCCACATCGTGACGGGCACGTCCGATCGGCGGATGCGGCCGGCCAGCTCGCCCAGACGCCGGTCGTCGATCGTGGCCCGGGAGCTGTTCACCTGCAGCACCAGGCCGAGCGAGCCGTCGGCTGAGGCCTTGTCGATGGACCGCTCGATGAAGTCGGCCATGATCGGATCGAGGTAGCCCGAGACTTCGACAACGTCGACCACTCCCGGCTCCGCCTGCACGGCGAGATCGCTGGTGCCGGCGGCCGCGGCCGAGCCGGGCAGGCCCAGCGCCAGCGCCGTCCCCAGCACGAATGCGACGCTGCCCGCGACCCGCCGGGTGAGCCTCATCGGATGGCGCAGCAGTAGGAGGAGCGGTCGTGGGCGCTAGGTGCCCGGATCCCGGTCGAGCGCACCGGCGGCGGCCTCGAGTGTCTCCTCCACAGGCACGATTCGGTCGAAACCGGTGGTGTGCAGCAGCCGGAGCAGCGTGGCCCCGTTGCAGTACACGACGACCCGGCCCTCGTTCTCACGGATACGGCGGATCCCGCCGATGAGTGCACCGAGACCGGCAGAGTCTATGAAGGGCACGCCACAGAGATCAACCACCAGGCGTCCGGCGTTGGCGTGCTCGGCCAGCGCCTCGCGGAACTGGGCCACGGTGTAGGCATCGAGCTCACCGCTGGGGCGGAGCAGGCGGTATGGCGCCGCGCTGCCGTCGCCGTCGCGGTGGAA
>JAGWAO010000068.1 GCA_021296315.1 Acidimicrobiia bacterium
GGCGATGACCACCTCCGAGAGCGATGCCATCTTCTCAGCCCTTGCGGATCCCACCCGGCGGGCCATCCTCAGCCTGATAGGCGAGAATGAGGAACTCACCGCGGGCGAGATCGCAGCCCATTTCGATGCTCTAGGCAGGACTGCGGTGTCGTCGCATCTGCGGATACTGCGGCTGGCCGGACTGGTGGCGGAGCGCCGGGACGGCCGCTTCCGGCACTACTCGGTCACTCCGACACCGGCCGACGCGGTGGTGGCCTTCCTGACCTCGGTGTACCAGAACTCCCTGGAGCAGCTGGCCTCAGCCGTGCAGGACGCCTCCGCGGCGGACACCCCCTCCGGCACGGCCGAAGAACGCAGCGCTTGATCCCGTTGCCATGGGTGAGCTCGTCCTCAACAACGAGACGCAGTTGGAGGTCTGCCCCAGCGAGCTGTTCGCGCTCTTCGGCAGCGGCGATCCTTCTCTGGGCTGGCTGTTCGGGGCCGAGGTGCCTCAGCTCAGACCCGGCTCGCTGGTTCGGGTAGCCCTTCCCCTCGGTGGGCTGGTCCGGTCGCCAGGAACAGCCAGAGTGCTGTTTCGGGCAGGAGAGTGCTTGATGACGGGGTCGCTGGGTCCGATGAAGCCGGTCGGGCCCGGAGCCGAGGTGTTCGTCGACCTCGGCGCCCTCGGCACGGTGTCAGCTCGCCTGTCCTGCGTCTGAGCCCTCGGCAGCAGCCGCGGAGTCGCGGGCCTCGACGGCCTCCAGCACGTGCAGAGCGATGTCGGCGACCTGCACCGAGTCCTCCTCCACGCCGGCCGCTCGCACCCCGTCGTCCATCATGATGTAGCAGAACGGGCAGGCGGTGGCGATGCGCGATGCGCCTGTGTCGAGGAGCTCCCGGGACCGCTCGTCGTTCACCTTGGTGCCGATGGTCTCCTCCATCCACATGCGCGCCCCGCCCGCGCCGCAGCACATTCCCTTGGTGCCGTTGCGGGGAGCCTCCACCAGGTCGATGCCGCCGAGCGAGCCCAGCACCCGCCGGGGTGCCAGGTAGACGTCGTTGTGGCGCCCCAGGTAGCAGCTGTCGTGGTAGACGACCCTCTCGGCCAGGGTGGCCCCTTCGAGGTCCAGGCGGCCCTCGGCCACCAGCGCCTCCAGGAACTGGCTGTGGTGGACCACTTCGTAGTGCCCGCCCAGTTGTGGGTACTCGTTGGCCAGCGTGTTGAAGCAGTGGGGGCACTGGGTGACGACCTTGCGCACCCCCATCGAGTTGAGGGTCTCGATGTTGGCCGACGCCAGCATCTGGAACAGGTACTCGTTGCCGGAGCGCCGCGCCGAGTCGCCGGTGCAGTTCTCGGCCGGTCCGAGAATGGCGAAGTCCACGCCGGCCCGCTCCATCAGCTGGGCCATGGCCCGGGCCACCTTCTTGTTCTTGTCGTCGAACGACCCCGCACACCCCACCCAGTACAGGTACTCGGCCTCCAGGGGGTCGCCGCCGGCCACGACCCGCACCCCGTCGAGGTCCCGGGCCCAGTCGGCCCGCTCGGTCTGGCTCAACGACCATGGGTTGGACGAGTTCTCCATGCCCCGGAAGGCCTGGCCCAGCTCGGAGGGGAAGTCGCTCTCCATCAGGGTGAGGTAGCGGCGCATGTCGAGGATCTTGTCGAGGATCTCGATGTTGACCGGGCAGACCTCGTCGCAGGCCCGGCACGACGTGCAGGCCCACAGCTCCTCGGTGCTGATGCGCTCGAACATCCAGTTGGCCGGCACCTTGACCTCGGTCTCGCCGCTGCTGAGGGGCGGCGACGTGGGCGGGTTGCCGGTCAGGGCCATGATCTCGCCCGTCTTGAGCACGATCTCCCGAGGATCGAGCGGCTTGCCGGTGGCATGGGCCGGGCACACCGAGGTGCAGCGGCCGCACATGGTGCACGCGTCGGTGTCGAGCAACTGCTTCCACGAGAAGTCCTCGATCACCGATGCGCCGAACGTCTCCAGCTCGGTGTCGCCCTCCACCAGGTTGGGCATGGGCCGCATCGCGCCCTTGGGCCGGTCCCGGTGGCGCAGGTACATGTTCAGCGGCGACGTGAACATGTGGCGCAGCATCGTCGTCGGCAGGATCACCAGGAAGGCCATGAAGGCGACGACATGGGCCACCCACCACGCCTGGTGCCAGCCGACGATCGCGCCCGAGCCGTCGACGAGGGTGGCCAGCGGGTAGCCGATGAAGCTCCAGCGCTCATGGTCGGGCAGGCCGTCGGCCGCGATCCGGAACGCCTCCGCCCCGAACCCGGTCACGCCGATGGCCAGCAGCACCCCGCCGATGACCGCGTGCTCGGGCCGGGTCTTGATGCGGATCCGGTAGGGCCGCCACACCGGCGGCCCGAAGCGGCGCAGGATGGCCCACACCATGCCGGCCACGAACACCACCCCGGCCGCGTCGCCGACCGCGGAGTAGGCCCGGTACACGTCGCCGTGCAGGAACTTGGCTCCGTCCGGGAGCTGGTGGTCGACCTCCAGGGTGGTGGTAACCCCCAGCAGCACCAGGAAGCTGAAGTAGATGAGCGAGTGCATCACGCCCGCGCCGGGCTCCCGCAGGAGGGTGCGCATGTAGACGCCGGCCCGGAAGTCGGCCATCCGGTGCTTCGCGTTGTGCGGGGTGGTTCGGCGGTTGTCGGGCCGGCCCCGCTGCCAGTTCTTCACCCGGTTGGCGAACAGGACCGCCCCGTACACCAGCAGGATGGGAATGACCGTGTAGAAGGCGGCCTTCAGCGGGGCGGGGACATTGCCGAAGACCTCGCGGGTGACGGGGCTGTCGCTGTGGAAGCCGGTGATGCCGGCGACGATGCCGGAGGCGGCGGTGAACAGCGCGACGGCGACGCCGAGCGCGACGACGATGTGGTGGGGCTTGACACGCATGGCGGGCGCGACACTACTCGCCGCGCGCCTCAGGTAGCGGAGGGGCCGGTGGCCTGGGCGGCCACTTCGGCGGCCGCAGCGGCCGCAGCGGCGGGATCGAGGGCGCGCTCCAACGGGTGCTTGGCCTCGGTCGGGAACATGTCGGATCCCAGCACGTAGTGCAGGGGCATCCCCGTGGGAATATTGAGGGCGCCGATGGCGTCGTCGGAGATCCGGTCCAGGTGCTTGGCCAGGGCGCGGAGGCTGTTGCCGTGGGCCGAGACCAGCACCGTGTGGCCGCGGCGCAGGTCGCCGACGATGTGGTCCTCCCAGTAGGGCAGCAGCCGAGCCAGCACGTCGGCGAGGCTCTCGGTTAGGGGGATCGACTCCGGCGGCAGGTCGGCGTACACCGGCGACGTGTTGGGGTTGAACTCGTTGTCGGCGCAGATGGGAGGGGGCGGGGTGTCGTACCCCCGGCGCCAGCGTTGGAGCTGCTCGTCGCCGTGGGCCTCGCGGGTGGCCGCCTTGTCCAGCCCGGTCAGGTCGCCGTAGTGGCGCTCGTTGAGGCGCCAGCTCCTGTGTACCTCCTGCGAGCCGATACCGAGGTCGTCGAGCACGATCTGGGTCGTCTCCGTGGCCCGTCGCAGAACGGATGTGTGCACCGCGGTGGGTATCAGGCCGGCGGAAGCCAGCATCACGGCTGCCTGCCTGGCCTCGGCCCGTCCGGCGTCGTTCAGTCCACAGTCGTACCAGCCGGTGAAGAGGTTCTTGTCGTTCCAGGTGCTGCGGCCGTGGCGCAGAAGGATCAGATCGTGGGCCATGAGCGCCAAGGTATCCGGCCACGCTCGGATTAAGTTGATAATAAGCGACTCAAGTTTTGTTGTATTCGGGAATGAACTTCGTTACCGTGTGCGTTCTAGGTTAGGCACACATAAGCGAAAGGAAGCCTCACCATGCCAAAGGCCGTAGGTATCGATCTCGGTACCACGAATTCTGTCGTAAGCGTCCTCGAGGGCGGCGACCCCGTCGTCATCCCCAACGCCGAGGGATCACGCACGACCCCCTCCGTCGTGGCGTTCAGCAACGACGGCGAGGTGCTCGTGGGCGAGGTCGCCAAGCGCCAGGCCATCACCAACCCCGATCGCACCATCCGCTCCGTGAAGCGGCACATGGGCACATCCAAGAAATTCAAGATCGACGACAAGAGCTACGCCGCCCAGGAGATATCGGCCCGGGTGCTGATGAAGCTCAAGCGCGACGCCGAGGAGTACCTCGGCGACACCGTCACGCAGGCGGTGGTCACCGTTCCCGCGTACTTCGACGACGCCCAGCGCACCGCCACCAACGAGGCCGGCAAGGTTGCCGGGCTCGAGGTGCTGCGAATCATCAACGAGCCCACCGCGGCCGCCCTCGCCTACGGGCTCGACAAGGAGTCCGCCGACCAGACCATCCTGGTGTTCGACCTCGGAGGCGGCACCTTCGACGTGTCGGTGCTCGAACTCGGCGACGGCGTCTTCGAGGTGAAGTCCACCTCCGGCGACACCAAGCTCGGGGGTGACGACTGGGACGAGGCTGTGATCGACTGGCTCGTGGCGTCCTTCAAGGGCGACCACGGGGTGGACCTGTCCACCGACGCCATGGCCATGCAGCGTCTCAAGGAGGCTGCCGAGAAGGCCAAGATCGAGCTGTCCCAGACCCCGTCCTCGCAGATCAACCTGCCCTTCGTGACTGCCACCGACAAGGGTCCGCTGCATCTCGACTATGCGCTGAGCCGGGCCAAGTTCCAGGAGTTGACCGCCCACCTGCTGGACCGCTGCCGCGGACCCTTCGAGAGGGCCATCTCCGACGCCGGCATCTCCTCCGGCGACATCCATCACGTTGTGCTGGTGGGCGGGTCGACCCGCATGCCGGCGGTGGCCGAGTTGGTGCAGGAGATGACCGGCCGTGAGCCCAACAAGACGGTCAACCCCGACGAGGTGGTGGCCATCGGCGCAGCCATCCAGGCCGGCGTGCTCAAAGGCGAGGTCAAGGACGTGCTCCTGCTCGATGTGACCCCGCTGTCGCTGGGCATCGAGACCAAGGGCGGCGTGATGACCACCCTCATCGAGCGCAACACCACCATCCCCATTCACCACCGCCGAAGACGGCCAGCCGTCGGTCGAGATCCACGTGCTCCAGGGTGAGCGGCAGATGGCCACCTACAACAAGACCCTGGGCAAGTTCCAACTCGTCGACCTTCCGCCGGCGCCCCGGGGAATGCCCCAGATCGAGGTGACCTTCGACATCGACGCCAACGGCATCGTCCACGTCAGCGCGCAGGACAAGGCCACCGGCAAGGAGCAGTCGATGACCATCACGGGACAGTCGTCGCTCGACTCGGACGTCATCGACCAGATGGTCAGCGACGCCGAAGCCCACGCCGACGAGGACCGTCAGCGGCGCGAGGAGGCCGAGGTCCGCAACACGGCCGACACGCTCGTGTACCAGACCACCAAGCTGCTGAAGGACCAGGGCGAAGCGGTGTCCGACGACGAGAAGGAGATGATCAACTCGAGGCTCGCCGACCTGCGCGGTGCGCTGGAGGGTGACGACATCGAGGCGGTCAAGTCGGCCACCGAGGCGCTCATGACGGCCAGCCAGGAATTCGGCCAGAGGCTGTACGAGGCGGCCGCCGCGGCCGAGCGCGAGCAGGGTATGGCCGCCGAGGCACCCGACGATGACGACGTGGTCGAGGCCGAGATCGTTGACGACGACCGCGAGTCGGCGTGAGCGCACCGTCCCCCGACATCGGCGAGCTCGACTGTGCGGCCGTCCCGCCCGACGAGTCCGAGGCACCCGACGCCGGAACCGGCGATGCGGTCGAATCCGTGACCGCTGAGCCGGAGCCTGTCGAAGGCCAGGCCGTGCCGGACACCGAGCTCGACCTCGCCGCGGTCGTCGCCGAGCGGGACGCCTACCTGGGGGACCTCCAGCGGGTCACCGCGGAGTTCACCAACTTCCGGCGCCAGACGATGAAGCGCAACACCGAGCTGGTCGCGCAGGCCGCCTCGAGGCTGGCCAGAGAGCTGCTCGTGGTCCTCGACGCGTGCGAGGCTGCGGTCGGTCAAGGCGTGGAAGGCATCGAAGCCTTGCAGTCGCAGCTGCTGGGCGTGCTGTCCGCGGAGGGCCTCGCCGTGCTCGGCACGGTTGACGAGCCCTTCGATCCCGGCTTCCACGAGGCAGTGATGAGCGAGGAGTCGGACGACGACGGCCAGGACGCTCCGATCGTGGCCGAAGTGCTGCGCACCGGGTACGCGTGGAACGGCCGGGTGCTGCGGCCGGCCATGGTGAAGGTGCGTGGATGACCAGAGGCCGAGCTTGCGAGGCCGTGGCCCGAGCGGCCCGTGAGCGCAGCGAACAAGAGCGGGCGAGTAGCTGAGAGCGAGGAGGTGAGCGTGGAGCCCCAGCGGGAGTGGTTCGAGAAGGACTACTACAAGATCCTCGGCGTGGCTGATGACGCCTCGGCCTCCAACATCACGCAGGCCTATCGCAAGCTGGCCAAGAAGCTGCACCCCGACGCCAATCCCGGCGACGAGGCCGTCGAGGAGCGCTTCAAGGAGGTGGCCGCCGCCTACGACGTGCTCGGCGACGCCTCCAAGCGCAAGTCCTACGACGAGGTCCGCCGGCTCGGCCCCATGGCCGGAGCCTTCGGGCCCGGCGGCCCGGGCCCGGCGGGCGGCTTCAACGTGAACTTTGAGCACACGGGCGGTCTCGGCAACCTCTTCGGAGATCTCTTCGGCCGCCGCCGCGGCGGTGCCGCCCAGCGGGGCGCCGACATCGAGACCGAAGTGAAGCTCGACTTCGCCGATGCCGTATCGGGAACCACGATCGCAGTGCCCGTGGCCGGCGAGGCCCGCTGCCGGACGTGCGACGGTCTCGGCACCAAGCCCCCGGCCAAGCCCCGCCCGTGCCCGACCTGTTCGGGCACGGGAGTCAACGACGAGAACCAGGGATTGTTCTCCTTCAGCCGGCCCTGCACGGCCTGCGCCGGCCGCGGCACCGTCATCGACAATCCCTGCGATGCTTGCGGTGGCCGGGGCGTGGAACACCGTCGACGCGAGGTCAAGGCCCGCATACCCGCCGGAGTGACGGACGGGCAGCGGATCAAGCTCGGCGGCCGCGGCGCACCGGGCCAAGGGGTGGGCGGCAAGCCCGGCGACCTGTACGTGCGGGTCCACGTAAAGCCCCACCGGCTGTTCGGGCGGGACGGCAAGAACCTCACGCTGACCGTGCCGGTTACGTTCTCGGAGGCCGCGCTGGGTGCTGAGGTGCCGGTGCCCACCCTCGACGGCTCGACGGTGACCATCCGCATACCGCCCGGCACCACGACCGGACGGCGCCTCCGCATCCCGGCGAGCCCCTCCACCGGAGGCGCTGACCTCATCGTGGAGGTCGAGGTGG
>JAGWAO010000069.1 GCA_021296315.1 Acidimicrobiia bacterium
TCGCCCAACAGCTCATACATCGCACCATGCTCAGACTCCGGGAACCAATCCGTCTGAACCACCAACGGCGACGGACACGCACCAGCCAACTCGCCCTCAACCACAGGCACCGCCGTGGTCGTCGCCGCCGGCGCCTCGTCGTCGTCCACCGCCGGCGCATCCGGCTCATCAGGAGCCGCATCACCGGACGGCGCGGCCGTGGTGGCCGGCGCCGCGTCATCGTCGTCATCGCCGCAGGCCGCGGCCACCAGCCCGAAAGCCAGCACAACGGCGGCTAGGCGCATCCAGGTTCTCTTGTTCACGTTGCAATCCTCCTTAGGGACATGGACGGCTTGGGCCGCGCACGGCACCAATCCGGGAGACGCTACCAGAAGCTCCGGCTGGTATACGAGACGAGGAGTCTCCCCGAATCGCCCAGCACGTGCACTGGTGGGTGCAACCGAATCATGTTGCGACGGGGGGCCTCCCGCTCACCCTCGCTGCGACCTGAGGGCCGCTCGACGTGTCAGCCGAGGACCTCGGTCTCGTGCCACTTGCCGATCACCAGCTTCTGGATCCAGCCGAAGGTCCAGAACACGACGACGCCCAGAGCCGACGACATGATGACCGAGGTCAGCAGCGCCTCGCCGTCCAGCTGGCTGGCGTAGCGGCGCAGGAGCTGGCCGATGCCGGCCTCGCCCTGGCCGAAGAAGAAGTCGCCGACGATGGCACCGATGACCGACAACCCGGCCGAGATGCGAAGACCGGCGAACACGGCCGGCAAGGCGGCCGGGAACATCAGCTTCCGGAGCCGGGTCAGACGGCTGGCCCGGTGCAACGTGAACAGGTCGTGCATTCCCCGCTCGGCCGACTGCAGACCGAAGAGGGTGTTCATGATGATCGGGAACAGCGAGATGATGATGCAGACGATCACCCGCGCCGTCGTGCCGTAACCGAACCAGAAGCCGATCATCGGCACGATGGCCAGGATGGGTATGGCCTGCAGGGTCACCGCGAACGGGAAGACGGCCCGCTCCACCATCTTGGCCTGGCTCATCATGGTGGCGAGGAACAATCCGATGCTGATGGCGATGCCCAAGCCGATCAGGGCCACCTGGGTGCTGTTCCACAGCGCCTCGAGGATCCGCGAGAAGTTCGCCCACTCCAGGAAGCCGACCTCCAGCACCCGATGGGGCGGCTGCAACAGGAACCGGCGCCCGGGATCCAATACCACGTAGGAGATCAGGTACCACAGGCCGATCAGGGCTGATCCGAGCACCAATGGCGGGAAGGCCGCCCGGACCAGACTCTTGGACCGCGAGTCACCCGGCGGCAGCCCGGGGGCGTGAACCAGGGCGTCGGCTTCCAGCGAGACGTCCGCGGCAGGCGAGCCGGTCTGCCCATCGACGTCTGCTGAGGCCGGGCGGGCCACGTCGGGGATGGTCGTCATGATGTACCTCGCAGGGCCAGGGAGACCTCGCCGCTGAGCAGCGCGAACTCGGGATCGAAGCGCAACTGGGGATCGCGTGGATAGCTGAACGGCACGTCGAAGCCGGCGATGATCCGGCCCGGCCTGGCCGACATGACGAGCACTTTGGTGCTCATGAACACTGCCTCGCCGATCGAGTGGGTGATGAACAAGCCGGCGAAGCCCTCCGACTGGAACAGTCGCTGGGTCTCCTCGTTGAGGTGCTCACGGGTGATCTCGTCGACTGCGCCGAAGGGCTCGTCGAACAGGAACACGGGCGGCTTCAGTGTCAGGGTGCGGGCCAGCGAGGTCCGCATCCTCATCCCGCCCGACAGCGACTTCGGATAGTGGTTCTCGAATCCTTGAAGACCGACCAGGTCGATCGCAGCGGTTGAGAGTCGCCTGCGCTCGTCGGACTCGAATCCGTGGAGTTCGGCCAGCAGCTCGACATTCTGGCGCACCGTGCGCCAGGGCAGCAGCGTGGCGTCCTGGAACACGTATCCGAGACGGTCGCGGTCGACCTCCACGCTGCCAGCGGTCGGATCCAAAAGGCCCGAGGCGATCCGCAGCAGGGTCGACTTGCCGCAGCCCGACGGCCCGACAACGGTGATGAACTCACCCTTGTCGATCGAGAACGAGATGTTTCGCAACGCCTCGGTGCCGTCGGGGAAGGTCATGCCTATCCCGTCGAAGGAAAGAGCACCGTTCATCGTCACAGTCGTCACCAGATCCGTCTCCCCTTGTGGCGAATAAAGTGGGCGGTTGCCGATCGCAGCGGCGACCATACAGTACCGCGACCTGACCGCGACCAGACCGGTGAATGATGCGCGTCCTACTACTCGACGGATACGGCCCCGACGACATCAGCCGCCGCGTGGTGGACGAGGTGATCGAAGAGCTTCGAGCCGGACGCCACGAGGTCGACCGCCTGGCAGTTCACGACTTCAACGCGGTGATGTCCGCGGCCGAGCGGGCCGCCTACCACAGCGATCAGCCGGTGATCTCCGACGACGTGCGCGACTCGGCAGAAAGGCTCCAGGCCGCCGAAGCTCTGCTCTTCTGCTACCCCACCATGGCGTTCAACGTCCCCGCCACCCTGAAAGGCTGGCTGGAGCGGGTGATGGTGCCCGGCGTGGCCTTCGTGTTCGACGACCAGCACCGGGTGCGACCCGGCATGCAGAACATCCGCCGGATAGGGGCGGTCACCACCAGCCCCCACAGCCGGCTGGCCCGCTTCCGGGCCCGCGACGCCGGCAAGCGGACCACCGCCCGGACGCTGCGGCTCAGCGCCCACAAGAGGTGCCGCACCACCTTCGTCTCGGTGCCCTCACCCGCCGACGACGACGGCATAGCCAGGATCCGCAAAGCCCTATCCCGCTGGTAACCCCGACCCAACCAGCCAGGCCGGGGGGTGGCGGCGAGTCCGGGCGACCGACAATGGGCCGCAGGCCCGTCGGTCGAACGGAGCTCGACGACAGGACCCGCCGGCCGGAACGACCCGCCGGCCGGAACGACCCGCCGGCCGGCCAGTCAGGACCCGGGCAGCAGGGGCAGGACTTCCTCGCCGATGCGGTGGAGCTGCTCCTCGACCTTCTCGTAGGGGTCACCGGGCATGGCCGGGAACAGCAGCAGGTTCTCCAGGCCGATCTGCTCGTCGTAGGCGCTGATGAACTCGGCCACCTGCTCGCCGGTGCCCACCACGCAGGTCTTCTGCTCGATGGACTCCTCCAGCGAGGGGATCAGCCCCGGCTTGGCCGGTCGGCCGTCGGGGCCCATGTACCCCTTGCTCCAGCCGTAGGGGCCGAGGAACTTCCAGAACTCGTCGTGGCCGTCACGGAAGGATGCCTCGGCGGCCTCGTAGGTGTCGTCCACCCTCACGTTCATCACCAGCAGGCGGTGCTCGCCCCGCTCGAGCTCGCGGCCGTGGTTGGCCGCGTAGATCTCGGCGAACTTCTCCCAGCGCATCTTCACGAAGGAGTGGTGGTTGTTCCAGAACACGCCGCCCCAGCCCCAGCGGGGCACCTGCTCGAGGGTGGGGGGCGAGGTGATGGCCTGCCAGATCTCGTAGGGGTACAGGGGTCGGGGCACCAGCGAGAGCTCGGTCACGAAACCGCCCCGGTCGGGGATGCCCGGCGGCGGGAAGTCGTAGACATCGCCGTGGAAGCTGAAGGAGTCGTTGTCGAGCGCCATCCGGATGACCTGCATGGCCTCGTCGAACTGCTTGCGGTTCAGCTCGTCGGCCACCGCCTTGTCGGGGTTGTCGAAGCTGCCGATCTTGGTGCCCAGTGTCTCGGCCTCGCGCGGCACCGTTCCCCGGCCCACGCCCAGGATGCCGCGGCCACCGGAGATGTTGTGCATGGTGGCGAAGTCCTCGGCCAGCCGCAGGGGATGCCACTGGGGCACGATGTTGAAGGCCATGCCGATGCGGATGTTCTCGGTGCGCTCGGCCAGGATCGTGCCGACGAGGATGCCGTTGGGGATGACCTCGTAGCCCTCGTACTGGAAGTGGTGCTCGGTCAGCCAGTAAGAGTCGAATCCCAGGCGGTCGCACACCACGCCCATGTCGATGATGCGCTCGGTGGCCCGCCACACCCCCTTGGCGCCGAACCGGCGATCGGTGGGAGCAGGCGGACCGGGGCCTGCGTCGGAGAACTCCACCCCGCCGAACAGGAACACCCCCGTGCGCATGGGTCGTACTCTACGGGGCCGCGCGGATAGGTGAGAGCCTGTCGTGTCGCCGCGGTGCCATGCCCGCTCGCGTTCGCCTCGCTCACCGGCCGCTCGGGCCACGGCCTCGCCCGTATGGACCGAGCTCGCCCGCCTACCCGCTCTCTAACCCGGGACGGTCAGGGGGTCGAGGGCCTTGAGGAGCATCGGAGCCACCTCGGGGGCGTGCTCCAACACCATTCGCCACGACGGATTCAGCTCGTCCTCGCCGGGACGGGCCCGGCACACCTCGACGGCGTCGGCCACGCTGCGGGCGAACACCTCGACGGTGGCCTCCTCCGCAGCCCGGTCCACGAAGTAGCCGTTGATCTCGGCGTCGTTGGCGTAATGGCGGATCAAATCCCGGGCCTCGACCAGGTAGGCGTCGCAGAGCCCGGAGGCTCCGTCGAGAGACTCGAGTCCCAGGCGCCGGATGATGGTGGTGGACACGTCGATGCTCATCCGGCGCAGCCCGGCGGTGGCGTCGTGCGCGGAGAGGTCCTGGTGCTTGTGGTCGTAGGCGTTCGCCACCGACACTTGGCAGAGGGCCGAGGGCTCGCACTGGGCGTACACATCGGAGAGGATGCCGATGTCCATGCCCCAGTGCCCGGGGAGGCGAAGGCCAGCCGCCAGCCAAGACTCCATGGCCGTCTCTCCCGCCAACGGGTAGCGGAACGCCTCCAGGAAGCGCAGGTAGCTGTGCTCGCCCGCCTCGGCCCGCAGAGCCCGCAACAGCGGAGCGACCAGCAGCCGGGTGACCCGACCCCCGAAACGGCCGTCGGTGACCCGGTGGTAGTAGCCCTTGGCGAAGCAATAGCCGAAGCCAGGGTGGGCCACCGGATACACCAGCCGAGCCAGCAACTCCCGGTCGTAGTCCACGATGTCGGCATCGTGCATGGCGATCACCGGCTCGGTCCCGCCGGCCAGCACCGCGCCCAGGCAGTACCAGACGTTGCGGCCCTTGCCGCGGCTGCGGGGCGCGAGCCCCCGGCGGGCCAGACCCTCCTCGATGCGAACGACGGCTTCGCTGTCGTTCCACACGACATCAACCCGCTGGGGAAGGACCTCAAGAAGGCGGCGGGCGTTGCGGAAGTCGATGTCGTCGGCCTGGTCAAGCCCTACCACGACCCGGGTCAACCAGTCGGCCGACGCCATCTCGCCAAGCATCGTGTGGAACGTGTCCGAGCTGATCTCTGAGGCGAGGCAGGGGATGATCAACGCCGTGGGCCGCTTCACGGCCCATGTGCGCAGATCCCGTTCAAGGTCCGACACGCTGCGGTGCAGGAGGTCGTGCAGGGTGGGCACCCCGCCGGTCTGGCTGAAGTCGGCCACGCCGAGTAGTGTCGCAAGCCGGAGGCACCATCCCACCCGCCGGGTTCCAATTCCACGAACCGGCCCGGCCCGGAGGCCGAGCGCATGAGGAGCGCTTGATGTGAATCCTCGTGAGCAGCTGAGCGAGGCCGTGGCCCGAGCGGCCCGTGAGCACAGCGAATAGGAGCGGGCGACACCCCGCCGCGACGCGACGGGCTTGTCCTCACCTGCGCACGTTCTTGGGCCGCTGATAGTCGCGGACCACCCGGGCCCGCATCGTCTGACCGTCGCGGTTTGGGCCGCTAGCAGTCCCGGATCACCCGGAAGGACCGCATCGTGGCGTCCCGGCACCACTCGCCCATGGCCTCGTCGACCGCCTCGACATCGGCTCGGGGCACGTCGTCCCAGGCTTGCTGCGATTCCCAGCGGATCACGGCGTGCACCCGGCCGGGGTCGTCGTCGTCCACCCACATCTCCTTGCCCGCGAACCCGGGCCGGGTCTCCAGGTAGCGGCTCCAGTGGCGTTCCTCGGCGGCCAGCCACTGGTCCCGCTCGGCCGGGTCGACTTCGAAGGTCAGGAACTCGATCACCATCCACTTCACAGTAGGACGGCGGGCATGGGCGGTAAAGGCGGAGGGTCACCGGAGCGCTGCGGGCGACTTCAGCGTCCGGCGGCCGGGGGCGTAGGGTGGATGCATGACCGAGAGTGTCTGCGACCTGCGCAGCTACATGGCCGTCGCCGAGGCCGCGGGGATGCTCAATCGCATTTCTGCGCCGCACGAGCTGGCCGATGTGGCCGCCGCCCTGGAGCGATCCGACGCCGGGCCGGCGCTGTTCGAGGCGCCCAAGGACTCCCCGTGGCCGATCTTCTCGGGCTCGGTGTCGAGCCGTCGCACCGCGGCGCTGGCCCTGGGATGCGAGCCCGGCGAGGTGGTGGACCGCATGGGCCACGCCCTCGAGCCCGCCAACGGGGTGGCGACCGCCCGGGTGGAGGCCGCCGCCTGGCATGACAATTGCGTGACCGGCGACGAGGTGGACCTGGGCACCATCCCGATCCCCACGCACTCGCGGGGCGACGGCGGGGCCTTCATCACCGGCGCGGTGAGCGTGACGGTCAGCGGTCGGGGCAACCTGTCGTACAACCGGATGCTGATGCTGGACCGCAACATCCTGGGGTTCAACGTCAACGAGTGGCGCGACGTCGGGACGTTCATGCGCAGCCGGCCCGATCCCGAAGCTCCCTTCGACGTGGCTCTGGCCATCGGGCTCGACCCTGCGGTGATGATCGCCGCGGGAGTGCGCACCCCAGTCGACGAGCTCCTGATCGCCGGGGCGCTGCGGGGCCGCCCGGTGGAGGTCTGCCGGGGCGTCACCGTCGACGTGGACGTGCCGGCGCGTGCCGAGGTGGTGGTCGAGGGCCGGATCCGCCCCAGCCAGCGTGCCGACGAGGGCCCGCTGGCCGAGTTCCACGGCTATCACGGCGAGATGTGGCCGAGCCCGACCGTCGAGGTGACCGCCATCTCGTGGCGCCACTCACCCGTCTACCAGACGATCATCCCGGGCTGGTACGAGCACGTGTTCATCGGCAACGTGCTGCCCCGCGAGCCGCTGCTGCGCCGCTTCGTGCGCCACATCGACCCCCATGCCGACGTGCACATCCCGCCCTACGGCAACGGGTTCCTGGCTGTCATCCAGATCGAGCGGGACAATCCGGGCACGCCCAAGAACCTGGCCATGGCGGCCCTGGCGGCCCACATCAACATCCGAAACGTGATCGTGGTGGACCGCGACATCGACGTCAGCCAGCCCTCGGAGCTGCATTGGGCCCTCACCAACCGGGTCCACTGGCTCGACGACGTGTTCACCGCGGGCGATGCCCAGGGCCACGAGATGGATCCCACCGCCGACAACCGGGGCGTCAGCACCAAGGTGGGCATCGACGCCACCTACAAGCGGGAGCGCCGCGAGTACGGCGAGCGGGTCGCCTACGCCGCCGTCGACCTGCAGAAGTACCTGTCGTGAGCGGGCCGCGGCGGGTGGTGGTGGCCATCAGCGGGGCCACCGGGGTGGTGTACGGCATCCGGGCGCTCGAGCTGATGCGCTCCGTCGACGATGTGGAGACCCATCTGGTGATGACCGGGCCGGGTCGCCAGACGCTGGCCTACGAGACCGATCTGGAGTCGGCGGACGTGGAGGCTCTGGCCGACGTGGTCCACGGCTCACGCGACATTGCCGCGCCGCTGTCGTCGGGCTCCTTCGCCACTGCGGGGATGATCATCGCCCCGTGCTCCATCAAGATGCTCTCGGCGGTGGCCAACTCGTTCTGCGCCGACCTGGTGTCCCGGGCCGCCGATGTGACGTTGAAGGAGCGCCGGCCGCTGGTGCTGATGGTGCGTGAGACGCCGCTGCACCTGGGGCATCTGCGGCTGATGGCCCAGGCCGCGGAGATCGGCGCGGTGGTGTACCCGCCGGTGCCGGCCTTCTACACCCGGCCGGAGTCGATCGAGGACATCGTGGACCACACGGTGGTGCGAGCTCTCGAGCAGTTGGGCGTCGAGGTCGGCGGCATCCCCCGCTGGGGGGAGTAGGCACCGGCCCAACCTGTTCGCCCGGCCGGCGGGTCCTGTCACAGGCGCGCCCTGGCGGCGCGAGCGCCGCCATTGCTTGCCCCCGTGCCACCCACCGGCCTCACGGGTCACTTCCCAGCCGGCTGTCCGGTGTGTCTAATGCGCTATTGCAGGGTGCGGAGGACCACGTGGGCGGCGTTGCGGCCGGAGGCGCCCCAGATGCCCGCGCCGGGGTAGGTGCCCGCGCCCGACAGGAACAGCCCCGGCACGGGCGCCCGGTAGCGGCTCAGCTCCCGGCGCCGCCCGAACAGCGACGACAGCGGCGATCCGGCGTAGGAGGGGGTGTATCCCCGGCCCAGGAAGAGCTCCCGCTCGTAGCGGTCCGGTGTCATGGTCCGGTAGCGGTCCACCGACTCCAGGAAGCCCGGCTGCAGCAGGCTGGACCACACCTTCAGCCACCGCGCCGGCTCGGGTGATCCGTCCCAGCCGCCCTCGATGTTGTACGGGGTGAACAGCGCCTCCAGGCTCAGCACGTGGTGGCCGTCGCGGCTGCGCATCGACGGGTCCAGCACCGACGGCACGTTGGCCATCATCGTCGGATGCTCCGCCACCCGCCCGAGGGGCCGCAGCCGGTGAGCCTCGGTCAGCTCGTCGACCGACGGCGACATCACGTAGTTCGACTGGGCGGTGTCGCGCCCCTCGAACAGGTCGAGCAGCTTCGAGTCCTCCAGCGCCGGGTAGCGGGGGATGTCGGTGATCACCGCGTCGATCTTCGACTGGTACCCGTCGCCGGGCGCCTGCGAGCGGGCCCGCCCCACGAAACGGCGCACCCTTGCGCTGTGGGGCTCTGCCAGCCAGTGGCTCGCCACCGGGACCGGGTCGCAGGTCGCCACCACCGCGCCGGCGGCGATCTCGGTACCGTCGGCCAGGCGCACGCCCCGCACGCGGCGGCCGTCCCCTAGCAGCCCGGCCACCGGAGTGCCGCAGCTGAGACGGCCTCCAGCCGCGGTGAAGGAGGCGGCCAGCGCGTCGGTGAAGGCGCCGCTGCCGCCGACGGGCCGGCCGGTCTTGACCATGTGGCGCATGGCGTAGAGCATCCCGGCCATGCCGGTGCCTGCAGCGTCCGGGGGCGCGCCCCAGATGGTGGGGCCGTTGGACATGGCCGGCATGACCAGGGCCTCGTCGTCGAAGTAGTACCGCATCACGTCCAGTGCACTGGCCCGGCTCCACTGCAGCAGCCGGACGCCGCCTCGGCCCCGGCGGGCCAGCAGGCGGGCCAGCATCTTCGGCGTCGAGGCGGGACCGGTGCTCATCTCCAGGCTGAGCTCAGCCACCGGCCGGGCATCGGCGAGGTAGCGGCGGTAGGCCTCGGCCGCCGACGGCCGGTGGCGGCCGATGGACTCGATGGTGCGCTCGCTGTCGTTGAAGAAGAGCCACGGCGGGCTGCCGTCGTAGCCCAGGTAGATGGTGGCGGGGTCGGCTTCGAGGTAGCGCAGCCCGTGGGCGGCCAGGTCGAGGTCTTCCATGAAGGGCATGGTCCGCACCAGGGTGTGGTCGCAGCTGCAGATGTTGAACCGGGCGTCCAGGTCGCTGACCGTCGAGGCGCAGCCGCCTACTTCGTCGCGGGCTTCCACCAGCATGGTGGCCACGCCGGCGCGGGCCAGGTAGGCCGCGCAGATGAGGCCGTTGTGCCCGCCCCCGACCACCACGACGTCGACGTCGCGGCCGGTGTCGGCGCGACCCCGCCCGGCGCCAGCCTCATCGACGACAGCGGTGTTGGTCACCGCGGAGTCCCGGATGTCCCGGCAGTGCAGCCGGGCTTGGCGCGGCCGCTGGCGGTGCACGCCTGTTCGGCCACGACCAGAGTTCTCACCGCGGAGTCCCGGCGGTGTCGGTGTCGGAGCGGACGACGACCAGCGACTCGGTCTGCCGCCGGTCCAGTTCGGAGACCAGTTCGGTGACCTGCGGGTCGCCGGGCTCGGCACCGGCAATTGCCACCACGAACCGGGCCGATTCGGGCACGTTCTTCGTCATGCCCACCGGGCTGGTGAGCGCGGCGGCGGCCCGTGTCGGCGTGAGCCGCTCGTAGGGCGAGCAGCCCGCCGCGGCGGCCACTCGCAGCGGCCGGTGGACCCGGTCGGCGATCACGTAACCGAGCGCGTCGGCGCCGATGCAGGCCACCACATGGGTGGAGGTGGCCGGGATGGGCGGCTCCCACGGCGCGGGAGCGGTGAAGGGGCGGCGGCGGGCTCCATCGGCCTCAACAACTATGTGATCGGCGACCCCGGTAGCAAACCAGCGGTCCACTTCCTCGGGGGGGTAGCCGAGGGCTTTGCGCTCGTCGGTGGTCCTCCATGCCAGAACGGCGCCGTCCTGAGCGAGTGCGGAAATCAGGTCGGTGTCGGTCGGGCCGACAATGCACGGGAACCCGCCGGTGCGGTCCCGTCCCATGCGGGTGGTGGTGGTGAGCAGCGTGGGGGCGGGCAGCTGGCGGCCCAGCGCGAACAGCAGGGTCGTCTTGCCGCCGCCGCCGACCAGGGACACCAGCGACCGGCGCCCCAGTTCCAGAGCCTCAGCGGCGCCGGCCAGGTCAGTGGCCCGCACGGATCAGCCGGTCGGTCAGATCTCCCGGATCTTGCGGGCCAGCACGACGGCCAGAGCCACTAGGGCGCCCAGGATTACGAGCCTCTTGAGGGTCTTCACATTCCGAAGGGTAATGGGCGGGCGCGTGACCGCAACGAGGTTCTGCGGGGCGTGACGGGGGCGAGCGGGGCGAGCCGGTTACCCTGCCCTGCGGAGGTGTCTGAGCGCCTGGTGGGCTCCCCCGCCTTCAAAGCGGGTGGGACGGGCGATCCCCGTCCGGCGGGTTCGCATGAACACCTGCACAAATACACTTTGAAGTGGCAATATAGTAGTTCCTCAACGTCAGTTATTATTTCAAGTATACTATCAGTCTGCTCAGGATCGGAGCGAGCCTGTGCTGTCCCGGTACATGCTTGACGCGACCGAACGACAGGATCGCGACGCTCAGCCAGGTGCAGGGCCATAGACGGTGTCGGCATCTGCAGGATCCTGCGAGAGCCGTCGACCGTAGCAGAGGTCTCCAGTCCGTCTGTTTAGATCGGTCCAACAGGTGGTCTGGGACTCTTCAGGCGTGACGAAGGGCCCCGCATATACGACCCAGTAACCCGGCCGAAGACTCGCGTAGTCGGAGCTCAGCAGAATCCCAAACTCTCGTCCATACTGGCTCTCAAGGCTGTCTCGCGCTCGTTGCGCGGCAGACTCAGAACCCGCAGAGACTAGCACTGAGACATACGTTCCCTTCAGTGCGGCGACCATCCACTCATCGACTAGATCGCGGTTGTCTGCAACCCACTGAACGGCAAGATCGGTGGGGCTCGCACCCCCGTCCTGGGCCAAGTTGGCCAGCGACACGTCGATCACAGACAGCCTGACAACCTCGAACAGCGCCCGCGCAGCCGGGTTGGCCGAAAGGAAATCATTGTTCGCCGTGACCAGGATGTCGGCCGCGATCCAGCCGATGGGACACAGCCCGTCAAACTGGTCGGCCGCCGAAGGGCACTGGTCCGGGCCGATTTTCGCGAAGCCGCCGGTTCCGTCGGCGCCGCGCTGGTCGTGCCACTCGCCGCCCTCCTGGTTGGCCGGGTTCGAGTCGTCGAGGATCGCTCCGACGCCCGCCCAGTAGACGTTGTCGCCCGGCCGCAACTGGGTGATGTACTCCGACGGGGTCCAGGTGTAGGCCACCATCGGGATGCCCTCGTTGGCGCTGTCGACGGCCTGAACGAACATCGCGTCATAACCGGCGATCGTCTGCTGGATGTTGTCCCAGCCCGAGAACGCGATCATGTTGGTGATGATTTTGTCGCAGATCCAGGACTCGGGGCAGCCGAAGATGTCGGCGAAGCCGTTGCCGGGCACGGGGTCGGTGGCATCGAACGCAGCCAGCGC
>JAGWAO010000022.1:0-371 GCA_021296315.1 Acidimicrobiia bacterium
TTTGGCTGCCGCCATGCTGCGAGCCACTCCCGAGCGGCTTCTGTTTGACCCGACGGCGTTCGGTGCGCTGTTCGAGTCACTGGCCGTGCGCGACCTCCGCATCTACAGCCAGGCCCACCGGGCCTCGACATTCCACTACCGCGACAACACCGGTTTGGAGGTCGACGCCATCATCGAGCGAGCCGACGGCCGATGGATCGCCGCTGAGATCAAGCTCAACACCGGCCCCAGCGCCATCGACAGGGCTGCCAAGGCCCTGCTGCGCCTCAAAGACAAGACAACCCACCAACGTGCGGCCAGCCTGGCCGCTTTGGTGGTGATCACCCCCACCGGCGCCGCCTACCGCCGCCCCGACGGCGTGCAGGTCGCCC
>JAGWAO010000022.1:444-22516 GCA_021296315.1 Acidimicrobiia bacterium
TCCGCCTCGGCCGTCTCCGTACCTTCCGGGCTTGTTGACGGTGCACACGAAGGCGGCGGGGAGCGTCGTGGGACAGTCCAGCAGTATCCCTTCTGCTATTGCTCTTCGGGCGGCAATGGGTGGTACAAGCCGGTACACGGCGGTACAATCCTTCGGTTCGTGAGGGGCCGAAGTCACACTTTGACCTGCTAGTTATGGATCACAATGGCACCCAGTGGCACATGACGGCACAAAGGGCCACCAATACCCGTACGGGGTGCCACGACCGGACTGCGGCGCGCGGCTAGAGACCGAGCGCGTTGCGCAGTATCTCGTCGATGGCGTGACGGCCGAGCGCATCGAGCCGTCCGAGCCTCTCGACGAGGCGGCCGGTCGACACAGCTCGTACCTGCTCCACTTGAAACGCCGTCTCGGTGGTCAGGCCGTTGCTGCTGTCGGGCGGGAGCGACACATGCAGCGGGATTCGCCGGATCGTGGAGGTTCCCGGAACGACGATGACCATCCTCAGGTTCGGATGGTGCAGGCGGTCGTCGGACACGATGACCGCCGGCCGCAGGGAGGCCTCACCTTCGGCGGCCACCCCGCGGCCGCGGCTGTAGCGCTGGCCAACCTCGACATCATCGAAGTAGAGGACCTGCCCGGCCGGGTACGTGACCATGCAACGCAGTTCCGGGCTGCGCTGGCGACACTGTGCGACCTGCCGATCGTGGCTGACCTACGCGGCGACGGATACTTCCTGGCGCTAGAACTCGACGCCGACAGCCCGTCAGACCCCGCAAAGGCGAAGGCCCACGCGACAGCTGTGTCCAAGTTCCTCACCAAGCGGACGTACAAGCTCGGGCTCACATGCCGGGCCGCCGCCCGCGGAGCAGAACCCGTGATCCAGCTGTCGCCACCACTCATCGCCGGGCCCCAGCAGTTCGACGAGATCGTCACCGCAACACGCGTCGCGCTCGTCGACGCCATGGGCGAGTTCGACTTGTGACGAGACCGACATCGCCCACACGTCGCCGGGCTGCGACAAGATAGGGGACAGCAATGACCGTCGATGTCCGGACAGATCACGAGAGGCTGTGGTCGCTGCTGATGGACATGGCCGAGGTGGGGGCGACACCTGCGGGGGGCTCTAACCGCCAGGCGCTATCCGACGCCGACAAGGCGGGCCGGGACCTGTTCCGAACAAGTCAGATAGGGCGGGATGGTGAGCTGTTTCGCACCTCTCATTCGCAATGCCCCGTAGCGCAGCGCCGATCCAGGTTTTCGTATTACATTAATTGCGTGTGGAGTTCCATCGCTCTGCGTTCAAGCACGGCCTCGACCGCGAGACGATCCTGCACGGACTTGAACACGCCCTCACCATCATCGAACTCGAGCCGGCCGCTGACCCGCCCAGGATTCTCGCCATCGGTGCCGATCGGGCTGGGAACCTGCTGGAGATCGTCTGGCTCGAACTCGACGCGGTAACGAGATGGTGATTCGTGCAATGCCTTTACGCCCAGCGTTCTACGCACTCCTCCCAACCCGGGGCGGTTCACCATGACTACAAGAAAGACCGCATCTGGCCGCATCCTCACAGACGCCGATCTCGACGCCATCGCCGAAGAGGTCGAGACCAGCGACTACGACATCGCGACGCTGCGCAGGCGCCGCAGAGGCCGGCCCGCCATGGGCTCGGGTCCGGCTGAAGTGGTGCCCGTGCGCATCGACCCGGAACTGCGAGCCGCGGTCGCTGACGACGACCAGTGAGGTCATCCGCGAGGCGTTGCGTGGATTCCTGGAGATCAAGCAGGCCGAGCAGACACACTAGTTCCGGCAGGCCCCGGCGCGCCATAGCCCGCTTGACGCTGGAGGACAGCCCACCATCGAACTCCGTCCGGGCGCCGTTGTCCGGTCCGCTTCCCTGATTGGTTGCGTAGCCGGGAGAATCTAGATCGGGAGGGATGACTCGGTCGCCGTGTGAGTTGAGGCGCGCAATGTTGCTTGAGATGCCCGCGTTGAGCGCAAGCACTTCGATGGTCGGCTTCACAGCCATCGTGCCGCCGTACGAGACGTCGTGATAGCCGTCGGTCAGGACGTCGACCCGGTACCGCTTCCCCGCCTCGAGCGCTACTTTGAACCCGTCCTCGTCGTCGGCGTCGCATATGTTGCCCGAAGCGCCCCCTTCGTCTCCGACGACGACCTGACCCGGGGTGCTCGAACTGGCGGAGAAGTCCTCGCCCTCGGGCTCCGAGACGCTCTCCGTCGCTTGCTGCTGCTGAGGCGCCGGCGGGTCCGGCTGGGTGTCGGGAGGCGGATCCACCTGCTCCAGCGACGACACGCCTACGGGTGCTCTGAGTCTTGGCCTCCGGCCGATCTGCTCAAGCCGGCTGGTTGAGTTCGATCATGTTGCCGGCGGGGTCGAAGAAGAAGGTCTGGCGGGCCGGCGTCCCCGACAGGGGCCTGGGGTCGTCCACCTCCACGCCCCGACCGCGCAGCTCCGCCACCGCGGCATCGATGTCGTCCACCTTGAAGGCCCAGTGCTGGCCCTTGGGTGGTATCCAGCCCTCGACTTCGATGAGGTGCACCTCGCCGCCGCCCGGGGTTTGCAACCAGCGGCCGTTGAAGGCGAAGTCAGGCCGCGGCAGCACGGTCATGCCCAGAACGTCGGTGTAGAAGGGTGCCGTCGCCTCCACGTCGTCGACGTTGATCGACACGTGGTGAACCGGCCCGAGTTCCACGTCTTGCAACTTAGCGCCGCTGGCAGACGGGGCACCAAGTGGTGCCCCGGGCGTCGATGATTCTGCGGCGCAGTTCCGTGCCGCAGCGCTCGCAGGGCTCGCCGGCCCGCCCGTAGCAGCGCAGATGGTGCTGGTTGCTCCCCCGTGACCCGTCCAGCGAGGCGTAGTCGCGCAGCGTGGTGCCGCCGTGGCGCAGACCCGACGTGAGCGCAGTGCGGATCGCTTCGGCCAGCCGGCCGGACCGGGGCTTGGACACGTAGCGGACGGCAGGGTTGATCTGCGCCAGCCACAGAGCCTCGTCGGCGTAGATGTTCCCCACCCCCGCCACCGGCCGCTGCGACAGCAGCTGGGTCTTCACGCACCGCCGGCTGGCGCTCAGCGCCCGCCACAGGCCGGCGCCGGTGAACTCGTCGCTGAAGGGCTCGGGACCGAGGCGGTCGAGCGTGGCGATGGTCCCGTAGCAGCCCGCATCGACCACATGGACTCGCCCGAACCGCCGCACGTCGTGGAGGGCGAGCACATCGTGGCTGTCGAGGCGCCACCAGGCCCGCAGGTGCGGGTGGTTCGGATCAACCTCTCCGGAGATGGAGAGCCGGCCGGTCATCCCGAGATGGATGACCAGCTCGTATCCCGGTTCGCGGCCGTCGTCGAGGGCGAGGATGAGGTACTTGCCGCGGCGGCCGACCTCCGAGATCTGGCAGCCGACCGCGTCCACCGCCGGTGAGAACTTCGCCGAGGGATGGGAGCCTGCGCCGGTGATGGAGCGCCCCGCCAGGCGGGGGTCCAGTTGGGCTCGGATGGTCTCGACCTCGGGAAGCTCGGGCACCGGCCGCACCGTACCGGAGCCGGCCCCGGCCGGTGGCACATCCTGCGGCGATCACGAAGAGCCTGCGCGGGTAGGTGCAACCCGTCGCGTCGGGGTGGGGTGTTTCCCGCTCCTGTTCGCTGCGCTCACGGGCCGCTCGGGCCACGGCCTCGCCCGAACTAACCGGATTCGCTCGCCTACCCGCTCGGCCTCTAGGGATCAGGCTACGGCGGTCGCTCCGTTGGCGCCCCGCACGATCACGTCGATGGCGTCGATGAGGTCGGCCCGGTTCCTGAAGTAGTCGGCCTGCTCAGCCTTCCAGGGCTGCACCAAGTCCTCGGGCTCGAAGCCGGCGCGCTGCCAAGCGGTGGCCACCAGCCGCAACGCCTGGGCGACCTCCGGAGTAGCCGCGGTGACCGCGGCCGCCGCCATGGCATCCACATCGACCTTCTCGCTGCTCACCAGGGGACGGCGGATCGTGGAGATGCGAAATCGGATCGCTTCGGCCGCGATGCGAGTGTGGTTCATCGTCAGGTGTTCGATCCCCGAGGGTCGACGATATACAGCAACAGAAAATACAGTTATCCACAGGCTAAGTGGTGGATACCCGTCAAGAACGCAGCGGGCAGCAGCCGGCCGGGCACGCATCCGGACCGACTCCGAGACGGCCGAGGGCGCGCCGGGCGGTGCCGGGCTTGAGGCGTTCGGCTAGCAGCTCCTGCCACATAGCCACGAAGCGGTCGTCGGGCCCCGTGCCGGGAGTCACGGCGCGGGCCAGTCGCACGCCCAGCGCGGCCGCGGTCCCGGCCGCGACCACGTCGAGATCCCACATGACCTCCATGTGGTCGGTGACGAACCCGATGGGCGCCAGCACAACGGCCTCGACGCCGCGGTCGCGTGACAGCTGCTCGAGGCACTCGTTCACGTCGGGCTCCAACCACGGCACCGACGCCGGGCCGCTGCGGCTCTGCCAGGCCATGGTCCAGGAGTCGAAGCCGGCTCCGGTCGCCACCAGCCGCGCCGTCTCGTCCAGCTGCCGCTCGTAGTCGCAGCCCGCGGCCATGGCCTCGGGGATGGAATGGGCCGTGAACACAAGCTGAGCGTCCGCGCGGAGCACTTCGGGAAGGCTCCCGCGGGCCGCGGTGACCGCGTCGACGAAGGGTGACACGAAGCCGGGATGGTCGTAGTAGGCGCGCACCTTGTCGATGGCGGGCGCCCCCTCGCCCGCCCCGGCCCGGGCCGCCTCGATGTCGTCGAGATACTGGCGACAGCCCGAGTACGACGAGTACGCGGAGGTGACCACGGCCAGCGCTCGACGATGCCCGACCGCGGCCATCTCCGCCACGGTGTCGGCCAGGTAGGGGACCCAGTTGCGATTTCCCCAGTACACCGGCAGGTCGTGGCCCGCCGCGGCCAACCTGCCCGCCAGAGCCGTGCACAAGCGGCGGCACTGAGCGTTGAGGGGGCTGACTCCGCCGAAGTGCTGGTATTGCCGGGCCACCGCCGCGAGACGCTCGGCCCCGACATTCCGTCCTGCGGTGACGTTGGCGAGGAACGGCTCGACCTCCGAGGGGCCCTCGGGACCTCCGAACGACACGATCACGACCGCGTCGTAGGTGGCAGTCATCCCCAACTTGTCCACAGGCTCGGGGGAAAGTTATCCACAGCCGATCGGCTCGGCCTCTGGTCCGCTCAGTCCAGCACCCCGAAGCTCGCCAAGTCGTCGTCAAGCGTCGACAGGATGTGGTCGATGGTCTTCTGCCTCGCGGTTCGGCGAGTCAGGCCGAACGCGGTGCGGCGCACATGCGCGGCCAGCCCGGTCGCCCGTTGCATGGCAACATCGTGCAGCTCATCGGCGGCGACCACTTCGTCGAGGTAGCCGGCCTCAGCCGCGCCGTGCGGCGAGTATGCCGTCGCCAGGGTGGTGGCCGCGGTGAAGTGCCGGGGGCTGAGCCGGTCCCGGGCCAGCTCTATCGCGAAGATGGGCAGCGGCATGCCGATCGACACCTCGATGAGCCCGATCTTGGCCTCGAGGTCGGCCCCGATGCGAACGTCGCTGGACAGCAGCATGATGGCGCCGAAGGCGAGCGCGTGGCCGTTGCACGCGGCCACCACGGGGATCTGAGCGCCGTAGATCCGCGTCGCGGTACGCGCCCCCGCGGCCACCAGATCCCGGGCGGCGTGAGGACCCTCGCCGATGACGCTGAGATCGAAGCCGGCGCTGAAGCGGCCCTCCCGGCCGGTGATCACCAGCGCTCCGGCGCCTTGCTCGGCGTCGTGGAGGGCGGCGTCGATGGCCGCCAGCGTGTCGTGACCCACGGCGTTGGCCTTGCCGTCGTCGAGGCGCAGGACTGCGACGCCGTCGGTGACTTCATACGAGGTCTTCGATGTCATGGGATTCACGGTATCGCAGCCCTCTGGTCTGCCGCGCGTCCCATCGGGCAACTGCCGGCGGGTGGTGTCGGCCGACGGGTGGGTGTCGGCCGGCGGGTGGGTGTCGGCCCGAGGCCGAGCAGATGGACCGCATCGCACAAGAGCGGGTTTGCCACGCCTGACCGCGAGGCGATCATCCATCGGTACGGCTCGTCGGTAGGCTCAGGTGCATGACCGACACCACCGCTGCCCCAGCCGACGCACCGGTGGAGTCCACCGTCGAGGAGGTGCTGATAGTCACCGACGCGGCCCGGACGGCCGTGCTGGCCATCCGCGACCGTGAGGACGACGCGGAGACGCTGGGGCTGAGGATCGAGGTGACCGGCACCGCGGGGATCGACTACACCTACGACCTGGCGCTGGATCCCATATCGGACGCGGCCGCCGACGACCACCTTCACATCGCGGGCGGCCTGACGGTGATGGTTCCCGACGCCAGTGTCAGCCGGCTCCGGGGCTCGACCCTGGACGTGCCGTCGATGCCCGGCCAGGGCGGGCTCGTCATCCGCAACCCGAACCGCCCCAACCCGCTGGGCGACATGGGCCGCCTCGAGCTGACCGGCGGGATCGCCGAGAAGGTGCAGCAGCTGCTCGATGTGAGCATCAACCCCGCGCTGGCATCGCACGGGGGTTACGCCAGCCTGGTGGAGGTCCGCGACGACGACACCGTTGTCGTCACGATGGGCGGCGGCTGCCAGGGGTGCGCCATGAGCCAGGCCACGCTGTCCGACGGCATCAAGCTGGCCATCGTGGAGGCCATCCCAGAGGTGAGCGAGGTGATCGACGTCACTGATCACACCGCCGGGGAGAACCCCTACTACAGCTAGTCAGCGCCGCCGGCCGCGACGAGTCGTCGGCAGGGTCGGCCTTACAGCAGTTCCTGCTTGACGGTGGCTGCGATCCCTGCCGCGTCCAGGCCCAGGTCGGCCAGGATGGCGTCGGGCTTGCCGTGGGGCAGGTAGTCGAGCGGCACGCCCAGCACCCGGACCAGCGGAGCAGCCTGCCCCGCGGCCGCGGCCCGCTCCAGCAGAGCGTCGCGGACAGCCGTGCCTGCGCCTCCGGTGCGCAGCCCGTCCTCCGCGGTCACCACCACGTCGCAGGTGGCCGCGTCGGCGAGCATCCGCTCGCACAGCGGGCTCACCGCCCGGGGATCCCACACCGTGGCGTCGACCCCGTCGTGGGCAAGGAGCTCAGCGGCCTGCTCGCACGCCTCCAGCATCTTGCCGACGCCGATGAGGCACAGCCGGCCGTCGCCCGCCCGAGCCTGGCGAGCCCGCAGACCCGAGCCGACCTGGTCCTTGCCGACGCTGAGAGCCGCGGTCTTGGGCCAGCGGATGGCGACCGGGCCGCCGGTCATGTCCATGGCGTCGAGCATCATCCGCTCCAGCTCCTGGAGCGACGACGGGGCCAGCACCACCATTCCCGGCACCTTGGTGAGCAGCACCATGTCGAGCACGCCATGGTGCGACGGACCGTCGTTGCCGGTGATCCCGGCCCGGTCGATGCAGAACACCACCGGCGCCCGGTGCAGCCCGCAGTCCAGGTTCAGCTGGTCGAAGGCCCGGCTCAGGAAGGTGCTGTAGACGGCGAAGAACGGCCGGAGCCCACCCATCGCCATTCCGACGGCGGACGTCACTGCGTGCTGCTCGGCGATGCCCACATCGATGCAGCGGTCGCCGAAGTGCTCGCGGAACGGCAGCAGGCCGGTGGAGTCGGGCATGGCCGCGGTGATGGCCACGACCTCGGGGTGCAGGCTGCCCAGCTTCACCATCGTCTCGGAGAACATGCCGGTATAGGTGCCCGGTTTCACCTTGCCGGGGTCGTGCATGTGCTTGACCGTGTCCTCCTCGGCGGGGCCGTAGCCCCGACCCTTCTGGGTGAGCACGTGGACCACGACGGGCCCGTCGAACTGGGCGGCGTTGGACAGAGCCTCCTCCAGGCTGGCGACGTTGTGACCGTCGAACGGTCCCAGGTATCTCACGCCGAGGTTCTCGAAGAACCCGGCCGAGTCCCACAACTCGCGCAAGGCTGCCTTGGACATCTTCACACCGCGCTGGAGCGTGTCGCCAACCCATGGAATGCGCTCGGCCACCTCCTCGAGGCGGTCCTGGCGGCGCATGACCTTGGGGTTGGAGCGCAAGCGGACCAGGCTCTCGGTGAGGCGCGACACGGTGGGCGCGTAGCTGCGACCGTTGTCGTTGAGCACGATGATCACGTTGCGGCCGCTGTGGCCGATGTTGTTGAGCCCCTCGAAGGCCATGCCGCCCGTCATGGCGCCGTCGCCGACGACAGCCACCACCCGCCGCCGGGCGTCGGAGGACTCGAACGCGGTGGCGAGGCCATGTGCGTAGGACAGCACCGTTGAGGCGTGGCTGTTCTCGATCCAGTCGTGGGGGGACTCGGCCCGGGACGGGTAACCCGAGAGCCCTCCGGCCAGACGCAGGCTGTCGAAGTCGGCGGAGCGGCCGGTGAGCATCTTGTGGACGTAGGCCTGGTGGCCGGTGTCCCACAGGATCACGTCGTGGGGCGAATGGAACACGCGGTGCAGCGCCACGGTCAGTTCCACCAGGCCGAGGTTCGACCCGAGGTGCCCGTCGCCCCGGGCGGTCACGGCCTCGATGATCCGGGCGCGGATCTGCCCGCAGAGATCGTTGAGCTCTTCGTGGGAGCGCTCGCGCAGGTCGTCGGGGCCTGTGATCGCGTCGAGTTGCATAGGTCTGCCCTCCTACGGCTGGACGGCACTGGCCGGCCGGGGCGCCAGCCATGCGGGAAGCCTGCGGGCCAGCAGCACGCCGGCCGGGTAGGCGATGACGACCGCCAGCAGACCCCCCACGGCGTCGAGCCAGTAGTGGTTGGCGGTGACCATCACGGCAAACAGTGTAAGCCAGGGGTAGGCCAGAAGAGCCAGGCGCACCCAGCGACGGCGCAGCACCGGCAGGGCGGCGACCACGCACCACACCGCCCAGGCGATGTGCAGGCTGGGCATGGCCGCGTACTGGTTGGAGATCTCCATCATGGCACTCGAGTTGAACGACCAGAACCCGCCTGGGTCGACGAGGGTGTCGACGTACGAGTATTTCGAGTCGCAGGCGCCGAAGGCACTGCAGTCGTTGAGAAGCCGGGGCGGCATCAGCGGGTAGAGGGAGAAGCCGACCAGCGCCAGCGCGGTGGTGAACGCCAGGACGGTGCGCTGCACCCCGTAGCGCACGGGATGGCGGAGGAACAGGAACACCATCACGGAGATGGTCACGGCGAAGTGGCAGAACCCGTAGAAGATGTTCCAGAACTGGATGAAGAGGTCCCACTCGACAAAAAGGTCCTGGATGCCCTTCTCGCCGAAGAGGTGCACGGCCCGCTCCCAAGCGATCACGTCGTAGGCGTTGTCGATGGCGGTCTGCTTCACCGACTGGCCCAAGTCCGACCCGAACTGGTTGCGGATGAAGGTGTACACGCCGTAGAAGGTGAGAATGAGAATGAGTTCGCTCCACCAGTGCAGCGAGCCGCCCAGCGATCGTCGCTCTGAGCACTCGGAGCCGACCGAAGAGTCCTCGGCCGACTCCTCGCCCGCTCGGGTGTCGGCGTCGGCGACCTCCGAAGCCATCGCGTTACAGTAGTCGACCATGCTTGAAGCTGACCTCGTGAATCGCACGCTTGCGGTTGCTATGCGCACGGGCGCGGATTTTGCCGAGATCTTCGCCGAGGACAGACGATCGGCGTCGGCGATCCTTGACGACGGCCGCGTCGAGGAGGTCGTCTCAGGACGCGATCGGGGCGCCGGGGTCCGGGTCGTGGCCGGCGACACCACCGGTTTCGCCCACACCGCGGACCTGAGTGCGGTCGGCCTGGCCGCGGCTGCGGACGCCGCGGCTGCGGCAGCTCGCCGGGGCGGCGGCGGCACCCAGACCGTTGGTGTGTCGGCCCTGCAGAACCCCCGGCGGCTCGAGGTTCGCATTCCCCCCGAGGAGGTGTCGAAGGACCGCAAGGTGGCGCTGCTCACCGCCGCGGACGCCGCGGCCCGCTCCGCCGGCGGTGCCATCACCCAGGTGTCGGCCCGGTACGGCGACGGCCGCCGGCGAATCCTCGTGGCCGACAGCGAAGGGCTGTTCACCAGCGACGACCAGGTGCGCACCCTGTTCTCGGTGTCGTGCGTGGCCACCGGCGACACCGGCATGCAGACCGGCCGCGAGTCGGCGGGCCGGACCGTCGGCTTCGAGTTGTTCGACCTCTACGACGTGGAGCAGATGGCCCGCCGGGCCGCAGACCGGGCCCTGACCAAGCTCACGGCCCAGCCGGCACCCAGCGGGACGATGCCGGTCGTGGTCGGCCCCGGGGGCGGCGGGGTGCTGTTCCACGAGGCCTGCGGGCACGGCTTGGAGGCCGATTTGGTGGCCAAGTCGGCATCGGTGTTCGCGGGGCGCATCGGCGAGACGGTGGCCGCACCGATGGTCACCCTGGTGGACGACGGCACCATGGCGGGGGAGTGGGGCCACTACGGCATCGATGACGAGGGCAAGCCGGCGGCTCGCAACGTGCTCATCTCCGGCGGGGTTCTCACGGACTACATGTGGGACCGGCTCCGGGCCCGCAAGGAGGGCCGGGCCAGTTCGGGCAACGGCCGGCGCCAGAGCTACCAGCACCTGCCCATGGTCCGGATGACCAACACCTTCATCGACAACGGCGACGCCGACCCCGACGACATCGTGGCCGACACCTCCCACGGCGTGTACGTGGCGCAACTCGGCGGGGGCCAGGTCAACACCGCTACCGGCGACTTCGTGTTCGGCATGACCGAGGCCTACCTGATCGAGAACGGCCGGATCACCGCCCCGATCCGCGAGGGCAACCTCATCGGCAACGGCCCCGACGTGCTCACCCGGATAGACGCCCTCGGCAACGACTTCGCGATGGGATCGCCGGGCACGTGCGGAAAGGACGGCCAGGGTGTCCCCGTTGGCGACGGTACGCCCACGCTGCGGGTGACGGCCCTCACCGTCGGCGGCACCGCCGCGTGAACCCGGGGTCGTCGCGACCGGAGCCGGAGCAAGCCGCGCCGGGGCAATTGGCAGCGGTGGACGCCGGTTTGGGAGTTCGTGGCTGCCAATTCGGGGGTTGAGGGTGACTGGCCCGAGCCTGCTGGAGATTGCTGAGCGGGTCGTCGGCCGGGCCGGCGTCGGCATCGACGTCGAGGCCTTCGCGGCCCACGAGCAAGAGACCGAGATAAGGGCCTACCAGGGCGAGGTCGAGTCGCTGACGGTTGCGACGTCGGTAGGGATCGGCGTGCGAGTAGTGCGCGACGGCCGGCAGGGCTTCGCCTACGCCGCGGCCCTGGATGAGGAGACCGTGCGGGAGACCTTCGACGAGGCGCTCGACAACTCCCGCTTCGGCAGCGTCGACGAGTTCGCGGGGGTGGCCGAACCCGACGGCGTCGAGCCCGCGTCCCTCGACCTCTACCGGTCCGAGCTGGTCGACCTTCCCACCGCCGACAAGGTGGCGCTGGCGCTGGAGCTCGAACAGGCCACTCTGGCCGCGGACCCGCGCGTTACCGGCGTGGAGTCGGCTGACTACGCCGATTCGGTGTACGAGGCGGCGGTGGCCACATCGCGCGGTGTGGCGGCCTCGGCCCGCGAGACCGGCTGCTACCTGGCCGCCTACAGCCTGGCGTCCGACGCCGACGAGACCCAGACCGGGTTCGGCTTCTCGGTGGGCCGCCATCCCGGCGAGTTGTCGGCCGAGACGGCCGGCACCGACGCGGCCGATCGGGCCACTCGCCTCCTGGGCGCGGCCAAGGCCCCCAGCCGCCGGCTGACCGTCGTGCTCGATCCGTACGTGACCGCTCGGCTCCTCGGCATCGTGGGAGCGACGTTGAGCGGCGACGCCGTGCTGAAGGGCCGGTCGCTGTTCGCCGACCGGATGCACGAGGCGGTAGGGGCGCCGTCACTCACCCTCGTCGACGACGCCACCGACCCCGAGGCCTTCACCGCGTCGGCCATCGACGCCGAGGGCTTGGCCACCCGCCGCGTGCCGCTGATATGCGACGGGGTGCTACAGGCCTTCCTGTACGACACCTACACCGCTCGGCGGGCCGGTGTCTCATCGACCGGCTCAGCCGTGAGAGGCGGGTTCAAGGGCACTCCAGGGGTCGGTGCCCACGCCCTGAGACTGACGCCCGGAGACCGCTCTCAGACCGAGATCGTGTCCGACATCGACGACGGTCTTCTGGTGCAAGGCGTCACCGGACTGCACAGCGGCGTGAACGCGGTGTCGGGCGACTTCTCGGTGGGTGCCGAGGGCCTGCGCATACGCGACGGCGAGACCGCAGAGCCGATCAGGGAGGTGACCATCGCCAGCACCATCCAGCGGCTGCTGATGGACGTGCTGGAGGTCGGGTCGGATCTGGAGTGGCTCCCCATGAGCGCGGCCGGGGTGACCCTCGCCATCGCCGACGTGACCATGTCCGGCACGTGATCCGCAGGTGAGCCGCACGGGCCACGGCCTCACCCGTATGGGCCCCATACGCCCGCCCATTCGCTTGGCCTCTAGCCTCGACGGCGGTGCCGATCCTCCACGCCATCGTGCTGGGCATCGTCCAGGGCCTCTCGGAGTTCCTGCCGGTCTCGTCCAGCGGCCATCTGATCCTGGTCCGCTGGCTCCTCGGCTGGGACGAGCTGACGGGCGACGCGGCCACCGCCTTCGACGTGGCCGTCCATGTCGGCACCCTGGTCGGTGCGACCGTGTATCTGCGCCGTGACGTCATGACCTACGCCGGTGCGGCCCTCGCGCCGGTGCTCGGTCGTGGGCCGCTCGGACCGGACGGCCGCGCCGGCTGGGCTCTAGTGGTGTCGGCGGTGCCCGCCGGGATTGTGGGGGTCGCCGCGGGCGACGCCCTGCGGGGCTCGGACCGCATAGTGCTGGTGGCTGTGGCCTTGATCGTGTTCGGTCTGCTGCTGGGCGCGTCGGACCGGCTGGCCGAGCGGCGCGACCAGTCCGACTTCGGCCTGCTGCACGCGGTGGTGATGGGCGTCGGCCAGGCCCTCGCCCTCCAGCCGGGCGTGTCGCGCTCAGGCGTGACCATGACGGTGGCTCGGGGTCTCGGCTATGGCCGCGAGGCCGCGGTGCGCTTGGCATTCCTGATGAGCTTGCCGGTCATCGCCGGCGCCGGCGTCTACGGACTGTTGGGGCTGAATGTTCCGGAGTCGCTGTGGCCCGCGCTGGCGTGGGGCGCCGGGTCATCGATGCTGACCGGCTGGATAGCCGTCTGGGCGACCACGAGGATTGTGGCCCGGGTGAGCCTGAAGCCCTTCGTCGCCTATCGAGTGCTGGCCGGCTGTGCGGTGCTGGCTCTAGTGGCCACCGGACTGCGCTGAGAGCGAGCGCGAACGGGCTGGAGCCCGTCGCGGCTCAGCGGTGTCATTCCCGCTGTTGTTCGCTGCGCTCACAGGCCGCTCAGGCCCAGGGGCCTCGCTCGTGCGACGCTCCGGAATGCTCACGAATCGCCGTCTACCCGCTCGGCCCCTGCGGGGACGAGCACCAGGATCACCCCTCCGGTCGTGAGGGCGTCGACGGTGGCGTCCACCTGCTCGGCGGGCACGGCCACCACCACCTCGTGCTCGATGGCATCGGCGATCAGCGCCCCGCGCACCACCACGGCACCGTCGAGCACGGCGTGGACATCCACCGAGTCGTGCACGGCGAACACACCGCTGTCGACCGGAACGGGAACACCGCGGGTGCCGGGCGGGAGCAGACTTGCCGGTCCCGGCGGCACGGTCTCGATGGGCGAGGGCGCCGGGTCCGGTGGATCTCCCCCCAGCGAGACCAGCACGATGAGGGCTGCACCTCCGGCGGCGGCCCAGCGAAGCCACCGGTGGCGATACAGGAACGTCCGGATGCTCCCGACCGCGCTGCGGCCTTCACGGGCGCCGGGTCTGACGGGCGACATCGAGCCTCCTAGCCATCAACGAGCGCAGTCCGGCCGGCCGCGAGCCGACGGCGCGGCGGGTCGCGGTCGGGCACCGGTCTGACGGGCGACATCGGATCTCCTGTGCGACGACGGGCGCGTCCCGCCGGCAACTGGCCGGCCTCGAGTCCGAGATGCTCCGACCAGGACGGGACCGGTCGCCTGTGGCGACGAGTCGCCGCTTCAGTGGCGGCGGTGGGCCGCTAGCGCGACGAGAAGCTTGTTAGCTCGACACCGAGGACGACGGGGCGCCGGCCTCGGCCTTGGGCGTCTTCGAATCCGAGCTGGAACTCGAACTCGAGACCGGAGACGAATCCGTGCCCGATGATTCCTTGGAGGGCGACGAGCCGTTGGACGAAGAGTCCTTGGACGACGCGGCCTCCTTCTCCTTGCGCCGGCCCTGGGAGATGGAGCCGTGGTCGTTCTTGTAGAAGCCGTCGCCCTTGAAGGCGATGGCCACTCCGCTGAACACCTTCTTGACCGGCCCCTCACCGGGCGAGACGCAGGAGGCCGGGCCGCCCTCGGGCGGGCAGACCGTCAGCGTGTCGTCGCTGAACGACTGCCGAACCTCGAACTGCGTGGTGCAGCGTTCACAGCGGTAGTCGTACACCGGCACGGCGGCGAAGGATACCGGGCCCGCTCCGCCGCAGCACCGCCCTGCCGCTCATCCACTCGGCCTCTACTATTCGGGCGTGAAGGTGTGGATGGTGGTGGCCTTCGCGGTCGCCTACGGGGCCGGAATGTTCCCCACGGCCGTCCTGGTGGGGCACAAGATCGGCCACGATCCCACCAGCGAGGGATCGGGCAACCCCGGCGCCACCAACATCTACCGCCTCGGCGGGCGCCTAGCCGGTGTTGCGGTCGCCCTCGGCGACATGGCCAAGGGCGCCGCACCGGTCGGGGCGGCCCTGCTGCTGTGGGACCGGCCCGAGGCGATGGCGGCATGGATCGGCGCAGTGGCCGGCCACGTGTGGCCGGCATACCGGCGGTTCAGGGGCGGCAAGGGAATGGCCACCGCCGGTGGCGGCGGTATTGTGCTCGACCCGATCGTGGGCCTGATCTGCGTGGTGTTGTTCTTCGGCATGGTGCGGTTGACCCGAGTGGCCGCGCTCGGCTCCCTGAGCGTCGGGGTCGCCTACCCGGTGCTGTCCCTGGTGCTCGGCTGGCCCGGGCCCGAGGTGATCGTGGCTGCGGTGGTGATGGGGGTGATGGCCATGCGCCACCACGGCAATATCGTGCGGCTGGTGCGTGGCACCGAAAGGAGACTGAAGAGTTGATCCCGCTCGCGGAGGCCCGAGCCCATGTCCTGTCGCGGGTCGAGGCCCTGGCGGCTCGCCCGATTCGGATCGAGCAGGCCCTGGGCCTCGTTCTGGCCGAGCCGGTCTACTCGGCGGAGCCCATTCCCGGCTTCGCCAATACCGCGATGGACGGCTACGCACTGCAAGCCGAGGACACCCGGGGCGCGCCGGTCACCTTGGAGGTCGTGGGCACCATCGGCGCGGGCTACGACGGCGACCTGCAAGTGGGTGCGGGCCAGGCCGCCCGCATCATGACCGGAGCGCCGATCCCCGACGGCGCCGACGCGGTAGTGAAGGTGGAGCTGACCAGCCTCCCCGACGGGTCCGGCGATCGTGTGAACGTGGAAGCAAGGGTCAAGCCGGGCAACCACATCCGCCACCCCGGCGAGGACGTGGCCGCAGGCGAGCGGGTGCTCGAAGCCGGCACGGTGGTGACGCCGGGCCGGGTCGGCCTGCTGGCCGCAGTGGGCGCATACGACGTGGCGGCCCACGGCCGCCCCCGGGTGGGAGTGCTCTCCACCGGCGACGAGCTCGCCGACGCCGCCGGACCGCTGCGCCGGGGCCAGATCCGCGACACCAATCGCCGCACGCTTCTGAGCCTGGTGGCCGAGGCCGGCTTCGACGGGGTGGACCTGGGCATCGCACGCGACGATCCCGACGACATCGAGCGGGCCTTCCGCGCCGGCGTGGCGGACTGTGACGCGGTGCTGTCTTCGGGGGGCGTGTCCATGGGCGACTTCGACTACGTGAAGGTGGTGCTCGACCGGATCGGCGACATGCGGTGGATGCAGATCGCCATCAAGCCGGCCAAGCCGTTCGCATTCGGGATCGTCGACCGCACTCCCGTGTTCGGGCTGCCGGGCAATCCGGTGTCGTCGATGGTGAGCTTCGAGCTGCTCGCCAAGCCGGCGCTGCGGGCGATGGCCGGCTTCCCACCGTCGGACCTCGGCCCGGCGACGGTGAGGGCCATCAGTGACGACGATCTCAGCCACCGCAACGACGGCAAGACCCACTACGTGAGGGTGGCGGCAACCCGAGACCACCAGGGCGTGCTGCACGTCACCCGCTCCGGCGGCCAGGGCTCCCACCAGTTGGCCGCCATGACCCGGGCGGACGGGTTGGCCGCGGTCCCCGACGGCTCCGCCGCGGGGGTGGGCGACCTGGTGGACGTCATCCTGCTATAAACCGTCGCGCTGGGCGTCGAATGCCGCGCGGCCGCTAGCCTCGGAGGCGATGGCGGAAGAACTGGTAGACGGCTTCGGGAGAGTTCACCGGGACCTGCGGATCTCGGTGACGGACCGGTGCAACTTCCGCTGCACCTACTGCATGCCGGCCGAGGGGCTGGAGTGGGTGCCGCGCGACGATCTGCTGACCTTCGAGGAGATCGCCCGGGTGGCTCGCATCATGGTCGAGCGCTACGGCGTGAACGGCATCCGCCTCACCGGCGGCGAGCCCACCGTGAGGGCCAACCTGCCGGTGCTGGTGAGGCTGCTGGCCGACCTGGGGACCGACCTCGCCATGACCACCAACGGGGTGTCGCTGCCGTTGCTGGCCGGGGAGCTGCACGAAGCGGGCCTGCGAAGAGTCAACGTTTCGTGCGACTCGCTGCGCCCGGATCGCTTCGCCGAACTCACCCGCCGGGACGGCCTGGCCAGGGTGCTCCACGGCATCGACGCCGCCCTCGAGGCGGGCTTCGACCCAGTGAAGGTCAACTGCGTGGTCATGCGGGGCGTGAACGACGATGAAGTCGCCGACTTCGTCGACTTCGGCCGGAACAAGGGCCTGGAGGTCCGCTTCATCGAGTTCATGCCGCTCGACGCCGACGGGATCTGGACCAACGACCTCGTCGTGGAGGTGGACGAGATCCTGGCCCTCGTCAACCAGGCCAGCCCGGTGGAGCCGGTCGAGCGAACCTCGGCGCCGGCGACCCGGTACCGGTTCGCTGACGGCGTGGGCTCGGTGGGCATCGTGGCCTCGGTCAGCGACTCGTTCTGCTCGACCTGTGACCGGGTTCGCATCACCGCCGACGGCCAGTTCCGCAACTGCCTGTTCGCGGTGACCGAGACGGACGTTCGTGCGCTGCTGCGATCCGGCGCGGGTGACGACGAGATCGCGGCCGCTCTGGAGGAGTCTGTGGCGTCGAAGTGGGCGGGGCACCAGATCAACCGGGTCCACTTCGTCAGGCCCCACCGATCGATGTCGCAGATCGGCGGCTGATGGCGCGGTGGCCACACGCCCGCCTGCCGAATTGGCAGCGGTGGAGGCCGAAAATGGCGCTGAGCGTTGCCAATTCCCAGTGGGCGGCAGCGCGGTCCTCCAATTGGCAGCGGTGGAGGCCGAAAATGGCGCTGAGCGTTGCCAATTCCCAGTGGGCGGCTGGGTGACGGGCTTCACCCATCTCGATCCGCAGGGCCGGGCTCGGATGGTGGACGTCTCGTCGAAGGAGCCGACCCATCGCCGGGCCGTCGCCAGGGGTCGGGTGAGGATGGAACCTGAGGTCGCCCGGGCTCTGGGGGCGGGAGAGATCGGCAAGGGCGATGTGCTGGCCGTGGCCCGGGTGGCCGGCATCCAGGCGGCCAAGCGGACCTCGGAGCTCGTCCCGCTGTGCCACGGCCTGGCGGTGAGTTCAGTCGCCGTGGACTTCGAGGTGGGTGACGACTCGGTGGGCATCGAGGCGCAAGTGGAGACCGTCGACCGCACCGGGGTGGAGATGGAGGCACTGACCGCGTGCAGTGTGGCCGCGTTGACCATCTACGACATGTGCAAGTCGATGGACCGGTCGATGACCATCGGCGACATCGCCCTGTGGGAGAAGTCCGGCGGGCGGTCCGGGACCTATCGCCGCAAGGATCGGTGAGCACCCGCCTGTTGACACGCGAGGTCCACCACCTGGCCGGTCATGTATGCCATCCTTGTCAGGTCGTCGTTTGCATGTGCGGGTCATCGAAGCGGCGGGCGGTGCGCCATCGGCGCATCCGCTGTAGCGTCGGCGGCTCGATTCGTGCATACGAGGAGGACACTCGACCCGTGACTCTCATCGTCTTGACAGTGTTGGCCACGGCTTGGCTGGGCTACTTCGCGCTGTGGTTCCGGCATAGGCGGGCATCCCGCCCGCTGCGCGGCGATGGCGTTGTCGACTCCAATCAATACTTCGACCGGTCTGTCGCGGCGTCGACCAGCGAGCGAGTCTCATTCGCAAGTGTCGGCGGTGGCGCAAGGAACCTGGGAGACCTGCTCGATTCGCCCCGGACTCGTCAGCAGGCCCTTCGCCGCCGCCGGCATGTGGCCACGGTGCTCATCGCGGTGGCCCTCGCGTCACTGCTGGCCGTTCCCGTCTTCGGGCCTACCGCCCTGGCCGTCCATGTGATGGTCGACGTAGTCCTGATCCTGTTCGCCTTCGGCTCGGTCCACCGCCAGCAGCCGCTGCCCGTGAACGTGGCCGATGTGCGGGTGCTCTATCCCGACCGGCCCGCTCCGAGCGATGCGGTGGCCATGCCTCTGAGGCGCGTCGCCAACGGCTGACACTTCCGCAGGTGATCCATGTCTTCATCGGCACCAAGGCGCAGTACATAAAGATGGCGCCGCTGCTGCGGCGCATGGACTCTGAGCGAGTCGACTACCGGCTGATCGACTCGGGCCAGCACGGCGACCTGACAGTCGCACTGCGCGACGAGTTGGGGTTGCGTGAGCCCGACTTCCGCCTGGGCGGCATCCGGGATGTCGTGTCCGTTCCCCAAGCCGTCGGGTGGTCGTTGAGGCTGGTCGGGCACCTCGTATCGCGTGCGAGACTTCGCGACCGGGTGTTCGGTGGCCACGGCGGTGTGTGCGTCGTGCACGGCGACACACCGAGCGCGCTGCTGAGCGCGCTGCTGGCCAAGCGGGCCGGCCTGGACGTGGCTCACGTGGAGGCCGGCCTCCGCACATTCCGCTGGCTCCATCCCTTCCCAGAGGAGATCGTGCGGGTGCTGGTAGGGCGCATCTCCGACATATTGTTCGCTCCGGGACCGGTGGCCGCCGCCAACCTGCGCAAGACGGCGGTGAAGGGCCGCATCGTGGTGCAGCCGGCCAACACTGTGCTCGAGTCGGTGCGAGATGTCCTGGGAGCCGGCCGGCAGGCCGATGAGCGGCCGGATGGTCAGACCGCAGCCGGCGGCGACCGATCGGGGCCCGTCCTCGTGACCATGCACCGTGTGGAGAACCTGCACCGCCGGTCACGGCGAGAGGCGCTCGTCGACCTGGTGGAGGGTCTGGCCTGCCGGTGGCCGGTCCGCTGGGTGGTGCACGGACCCACCGAGCGGGCGCTGGCCGGTGAGGCTCGGGCGAGGCTGTCGGACGCTGGCGTGGAACTGGTGCCGCTCATGGCCTACGGCGAGTTCCTGGCCAACCTCGCGGCCGCCCCCTTCGTCATCAGCGACGGCGGGTCTATCCAGGAGGAGTGTGCCCTGCTCGGAGTGCCCACGCTTGTCTGGCGCGACCGCACCGACCGTGGAGACGGCCTGGGCGAGAACGTGGTCCTCAGCCACTACGACCCCGCCATCGTTCGCGACTTCGTGCACGACCCGCATCGCTACCGGCGCCAGCCCCGCGCGCCGGAGTTCAGCCCGTCGGCTCAGATCCTCGCCGAGCTCGACGGCTGGCGATGATCTCGCCCGAGGCTGCGGCTAGGACGTCACGGGAGATCAGCACCACCCGGTAGCCGGCGAACACCACGGCGAGGGCGACGCCGCCAACGTCGTCGGTGACCAGGATGGCCACGAGGCTCAGTTCGGCCACTCCGAGACCCTGGGGGGCGAGCACGGTGAGGAAGCCGACGGCCCAGGCGACCATGAAGGCGCCCGCCATCTCGACGATGCCCAACTCGTCGGCAGCCGGGAAAGCCCGCAGGTACAGCACGAACGTGGCTGCGGCCCATGCCCAGTAGGCCGCCGCCGCGGCGAGCACCCGTGCGTAGTCGGGCCAAGCGATGGCGAACCGGGCGCCGCGCCGGGCCAGGAGGTGATTGACGGCCCGGCCTCCTGCGATGGGCGAGGCGGCCACTGCGGCGGCGACGGCGGCAGCGATCGTCCAGGCCGCGCCACCGGGCAGCGCGCCGGCCGCGCCGAGCAGGAAGACGCCTGCCGCCAGGGCCACCGATGCGCTCAGAGCCATCTCCGTTCCTGCGGTGATGGCCAGCGGGGCGAGAGGCACCCCCGCGGCCCTCAGCAGGGCCATGCGCGCCGCCGCGTAGGTCACGCCGAGCGGCACGTACCGTGCCGGAAGGGACCGTGCGGTAGCCAGGACGGTCTCGCGCATAGCCACCGGATGTCCGAGCATCAGCAATCCCGAGTGCCACAGCGCTGAGTTCAACAGGATCAGCCCGAAGCTGGCCACCAGCGCGGCGGCGACCAGTCCCGGCCGGGCTCCCTCCAGCAACTCGACGATCTCTTCGTGATGGGTGGACGCCAGCCAGACGATGGCCACCGCCAGCGCCAGCACGTACACGCGGCGAGCGATGCGTACCGCACGGACCCGCCGGGACCGCCGCCTGGACTCCTGGTTCGCGTCCGTCAATGGGGCGGGATCAGACGGGCCTTCGGGCTCATCCGGCATGGCCGACCAACTCGTCCAGGGCGCCGTCGTTGACCGCGAGCCGGGCTCTGAGATCGTCTCGAGCATCGGTTGCCCGGTTGCGGGCATCCAGGGCGCCGGAGACCGCGGCGGCCAGCTCGGGGCCTTCGAGCCGGCTGGGATCCAGCAGTCGGGCCCAGCCGCCCGCTTCGCCGGCCAACGCGGCCATCTTGGGCGAGTTGGCGAGCAGGACCGCCGGCCGGCCGTGCAGTAGCGCGGCGACGGCCCCGTGATAGCGCATCGTGACCACCACCCGGCTGCGGCCCACCTCGGCGATGACATTGCCCAAGGTGGGTGCCACGACCTCAGCGGGTGCACCGGTCCGGTCGGCGAGCTCGGTGTGAAGCGGACCGTCGCGGCCGGCCTGGAAGGCCACGAAGCGAACGGCAAGGCCGGCGGCGTCGGCGGCGTCGTCGATGGCGCGGGCGATGCCGTCGAGCACCGCCGGAGACGGCGTCGATCGTTCGGCCTTGGCCGCGGCCGTCCGCAGGCCGCGCTGGTTGGCGGGCCGGAGGATCACGCACATGGTGTCGGCCGGCTCCACTAGTTCCGGCTCGAGCGTCATCACAGGGTCCGTGCCCACCGCGACATCGTGCAGTCCCCAACTGCGTAGCCGCCGGGCCGAGTCAGAGTCGCGCACGACGATGCGGGCGAGCCGCCGCAGCGAGTGGCGGGCCAGGCTGCGCCCCAGCCGTCCGTGCACGTGTCCGACGCCCATGCCCACTGCAGCCGCAGGGCATCGGTGCGGAGCGGACCGCAGGCGCGAGGTGTGGAACGGAATGTTCCACGGCGAAGTCTCCGACTGGATCAACCCTCCGGCGATCGCCATCCCGTCGCATTGCTCCAACGCCCGCCGGAGGGCCATCGACTGGCTCGGATTGCGATGGATGATCGTGGCGATGCCGTGGTCGCGGCTGGTGCCGGTCGGGTCGATGCTGATGGCCACCGGCTCGGCCCCGCGGGCCTTGATGGATCGGATCAGCGATTGCAGGATCAACTCGTCGCCGAGGTTGTCGGAGCCGAACCAGCCGGCGATGGCGATCCGTCGAGTCATGGCAGCGTCGACCCCGGCACAGCGGGCAGCCTACGTTCGCCGGACTGTTGGTTCGGTGCGGGAGGACGCGCCGCTAGACTCGCCCCTTCCCGCGGGGGTGTAGCTCAGTTGGCTAGAGCGCCTCGGTCGCATCGAGGAGGCCAGGGGTTCGAATCCCCTCACCTCCACAAGGACATCCGCAAGAAATCCCCTCTGAACTGC
>JAGWAO010000023.1:0-12688 GCA_021296315.1 Acidimicrobiia bacterium
AGGGCGCGGGCCAGGAAGGTGGCCATCTGGGCGCGGGTCACGGAGTTGGCGGGGCAGTATCGCAGCGGGTCCCGGCTGCAACCTCCAGTGATGCCTGCCGCGGCCAAAACATCGATGTTGGCGGCGTGAGGACCACCACTGACATCTGCGAACCCCGCAGACGGAGCCGGCTCAAGATCTAACGCCCTCTTGAGGAAGGTCGCCATTTGAGCCCGGGTGACATCGCCCTCGGGACAGAACTGAGCCGGCTCGGTGGCACACCCCGCCGTCACCCCCAATGCGTAGAGCCGGTCAAGGAACGGCGCCCACCATCGCTCAGCATCGACATCCGTGAAGCGCGAGACGTCCATCGGGGCGGGATCCGTGCTGTCGAGAACCCGCACCAGCCAAACCGCCATCTCCCAGCGCTTGAGTGGCTCGCCTGGGCAGATCAGCCCCTCGCCGCACTCGATTCCGACCAGCACACCCCGCTCGGCCAGCGCGTCCAGCGCCAGCTCATGCACGCTGCCGTCATCGTCGCTGAAGTAGCCGCCGGTGTCTTCGCCGGCATCAGCGCGCCCCGGCGCGGCACCCAGCGCCGCCCCAGCAAGAGCCAACACCGCGACGGCCCCCGGGAGGACGCGGCCAAGGAGGCCTCTCCCTATCGTCATCTGCGACACACAGTATCGGCAATCTGCCGCGCGGCAATCGGGCCCAGTCGGTCGGAATTCGCCGATGAGAAATGGCCGTGGGCGTCGTCGCGGTACCATCGCAGGCCATGAGCAGGACCCGGACGCCCGCGGTTGAGGGGCTGTTCACCATTGACGATGACGGCGAGCCGCGGCTGATCGGCGGGCGGGTTCCCGGCACCCAGTCGTACTTCTTCCCCAAGCACCTCGGCGGGGCCGACCCCCGCGTCGGGCCGGTCGAGCTTGAAGAGGTTCTCCTCAGCCGCCGGGGACGGGTGTGGTCCTACACCACCAGCCACTACCCGCCGCCGCCGCCGTTCGTGGTGACGGCCGAGCCTTATGAGCCCATCACCATCGCCGCGGTGGAGTTGGAGCAGGAGAAGATGGTGGTCCTGGGCCAGTGCGCGACCGGCGTCGGCCCCGACGACCTCGAAGTCGGCATGGAGATGGAGTTGACCGTCGACACCCTCTACCAAGACGACGACTGCGACTACCTAGTGTGGAAGTGGCGTCCGGCAGACACCGGACTGGAGGGCTGAGGCATGGACGAGATCGCCGTCCTCGGGGTCGGGATGCACCCCTGGGGAAAGTGGGGCCGCAACTTCACCGAGTACGGCGTGGCCGCGGCCCGCGACGCCCTGGACGACGCGGCAGTCGACTACGCAGAAGTCGGCTTCGTGTCCGGCGCGGTGACGGTGCGGTGCGGCTACCCGGGCTACGTGGCCGGTTCCACCTTCGCCCGCGCGCTCGGGTTCACCGGGGCCCAGTTGGCCAGCAGCTACTCGGCCTGCGCCTCGGGCGCGACCGCGCTGCAGGTGGCCCGGGGCCAGATCCTCTCAGGCGCCTGTGAGGTGGCGCTGGTGGCAGGGGCCGACACCACCCCGAAGGGCTTCCTCGCCCCCAACGCGGGCGACCGCCCCGACGACATCGACTGGCTGCGCTTCCACCTGGTGGGCGCAACCAACCCCGTCTACTTCGGACTGCACGCCCGGCGGCGCATGGACCTCTACGGGGCCACCACCGACGACTTCGCCATGGTCAAGGTCAAGAACTCCCGCCATGGCGTCCACAACCCCAACGCCCGCTTCACCAAGGAGTACGGGCTCGACGACGTGCGCAACTCGCCCGTCGTGTCCGACCCGCTGCGGCTGCTCGACATCTGCGCCACGTCCGACGGGGGAGCGGCCATGGTGGTCTCGTCGATGGAGTGGGCCCGCAGCCACGGCCACCGCGACCCCGTGCGGGTGGCGGGCATCTCCACCGTGTCGCCGACCTATCCGGACCCGGTGATCGACCTGCCGTACCTGGCCGCTGACTCGGTAGCCGACCCGTCGGCCCCGCTGGTGGGCTTCAAGGAGTCGATCGGGGCCCGGGCCTACGACGAAGCCGGGCTGGGCCCCGACGACGTCGATGTGGCCGAGGTGTACGACCTGTCCTCGGCCATGGAGCTGGACTGGTACGAGCAGCTCGGGTTCTGCGCACCGGGCGAGGCGGAGCGCCTGCTCCGCGACGGCGACACCGCCATCGGTGGGCGCCTGCCCGTCAACCCCAGCGGCGGCCTGGGCGCATTCGGGGAGGCCGTACCGGCCCAGGCCCTAGCCCAGGTGTGCGAGCTCACCTGGCAGCTGCGGGGCACCGCCGGGGCCCGCCAGGTCGACGGAGCCGCAGTGGGCATCACCGTCAACCAGGGTCTGTTCGGCCACGGCTCGTCGGTGATCGTCCGCCGCTAGAGGCCGAGCGAATCTCCGGGCACCGACTGCGCCGCGATCCGGGGCATCCCCGAAGCGGCCCGCGGCCCGCCGTATAGTCGCAGGCCGCAAACGGGTGCGGCGATCAGCGCCGTCTCTCAAAGGAGCAATGAATGAACAAGCGTGATGTTGTCGCTGCTGTGGCCCTCAGGGCCGGTGTGTCCCAGGCCGATGCCGCCAAGTGCATCGATGCCCTGCTTGAACTCGCCTGCGACGAGGTGGCTGCGGGGGGTGGCATCAACCTGACCGGCTACCTGAAGATCTCGACCGTGCAGCGGGCCGCCCGCACCGGGCGCAACCCGCAGACCGGCGAGTCCGTGACCATCCCCGCGTCGACCGGGGTGAAGATCCAGCCCGGGGCCAGGCTCAAGGCCGCGGCCAGGGGCTGAGCCGGCTAGAGGCCGAGCGAATAGGGAGCGACCCGTCTTGGACCACGCGAGGCGTACAGCGAGGCCGTGGCCCGAGCGGCCCGTGAGCGCAGCGAACATGAGCGGGAATGACACCGCTACGACACGGCGGGCCTGGCCCCTGTGCGCGCTCGCTCTGGGTCGCCGCGGCTGGCGCCCGTGAGCCTGCCCCGACCCGAAGAGGTAATCCCGCACCGAGACCCGTTCCTGTTCGTTGACGAGGTCACGGAGCTGGTGCCGGGAGAACGGGTTCGCGGGCGCTGGCGGCTGCGCGGCGACGAGCCCTTCTTCGAGGGCCACTTTCCGGACCTGCCCACCGTGCCCGGAGTGTTGATGTGCGAGGCGATCGCGCAACTCGGGGCAGTGGCGCTGCTCGCCGACGAACGCTACGCCGGGCGCCTGCCGCTGTTCGGAGGCCTCGACAAGGCCCGCTTCCGGCGGCAGGTCCGCCCCGGCGACACCCTCGAGCTCGAAGTCGAGATGACCCGCCTGTCGAGCCGAGCCGGCCGGGGCTCGGGCCGGGCGCTGCTGGACGGCAAGGTCGCCGCGGAATGCGACCTGATGTTCGTGATCGCCGACGGCTGACCGGCGGTCCGCCCGGGCTTTCCTCGCGATACTCGGCGTCAGACGCCGGAAAGCGCGATGAAAGTCCCAGGGGCTCCGCTATCCGGCAGGGGCGATCACCAGAGTGCCGTTGTGGCCGCCGAACCCGAAGGAGTTCGAGATCGACACGCCGGGTTCCCAGGGCGCCAGCTCGCCCATCACAACCTGGATCGGCGGCAGCTCGGGATCCAGCACCGTGAGGCCGGCCGTGGGCGGGACGAGCCGCTTCTGCATGGCCATCACCACCGCCACCGCCTCCAGGGCGCCGGCGGCTCCCAGAGCGTGGCCGGTCACTCCCTTCGTGGAGGTCACCAGCGGGCCCGGAGAGGTGCCGAACACCTTCGACAGGGCTTCGGCCTCGGCCGCGTCGTTCAGGTCGGTGGAGGTGCCGTGCGCGTTGACGTGGACTACATCGGCGGGGCGGACGCTCGCGTCATCGAGCGCCAACTGCATGCAGTGAACCGCGCCGCTTCCGCCCGGCGACGGGGCGGTTATGTGGTGGGCGTCGGCGGTGGACGCCGAACCGAGCACCTCTGCGAGAATCTGAGCGTCCCGGGCCTGGGCCATGTGCCAATCCTCGAGGACCAGCACTGCGGCTCCCTCGGCCATGACGAACCCGTCCCGCTCCACGTCGAACGGGCGGCTGACGCCGCTGGAGGACAGTGCGGTCATGTTGGTGAACCCGGCCACCGCGGCCGGAGTGAACGGAGCTTCGGTGCCGCCGGCCATCACGGCGTCGCAGCGGCCGTCCGCGATCAGACGGGCCGCGTTGCCCACGGCGTGGGTCCCGGCCGCGCACGCAGTGACCACGTTCTCCGACGGACCCATCCAGCCGTAGCGCATCGACAGGGTCGCGCCCCCGGCATTGGCCATCATCATCGGCACCAGGAACGGCGAGACCCGGCGGGCTCCCTTCTCGTGGAGCACACCGATCTGGTGCTCCAGCGTGGTGATCCCGCCTACGCCGGTGCCGATCATGGCACCGCAGCGGGTGGGGTCCGCCTCGATGTCGCCGGCCTGAGCCAGGGCCTGATCGGCAGCCGCCACCAGGAACTGTGTGTAGGGGTCGGACCGCCGTGCCTCCTTGGGGCTGTCAAAGTGGTCGTTGGGGTCGAAATCGGTGACCCGGCGATCACCCACGGGCGCAGGGCTGCACAGACCTTCGAAGTAGGCCTCTGTGCCTATGCCGGCCGCCGATACGACGCCCAGGCCGGTGACTGCGACCCGCCTGCGCTCGGGCCTGCCCATCAGAGCTTCGACGTGATCAGCTCGAAGGCCTCGGCGACAGTGCTAACACCCTCGAGCTCCTCCTCGTCGACGTTGACGTCGAACTCTTCCTCTAGGGCCATCACCAACTCGACGATGTCGAGGCTGTCGGCGTCCAGGTCGTCCGCGAAGTCCGCCTCCAGCACCACGTCGGCCTCATCGACCGAGAGTACTTCCACGGTGCACTGCTTGAAGCGCTCGAAGTTCTCGTCACTCACGGCTTTGTCCTTCCCTTTCTGGCTTGAGGTAGAGGTTGCGGTCGGGCCGGTGTGGCTGCCAGGGCGCCTCAGCCCATCGAGAGGCCGCCGTCCACCGCAAGCACGATACCGGTGACGTAGCTCGCGTCCTCAGAAACTAGGAACTCGACCGCGGCCGCGATCTCGTCCGCTTCGCCGACGCGGCCCAAAGGCACCCGGTCCACTATGGAGGCGAGCTGGTCGTCGCTCAGAGCGGCGAGCATGTCGGTGCCGACGGCACCGGGGGCGATCACGTTCACGGTCACATCCCGGGAGGCGAACTCCTTGGCCAGAGACCGGGCCAGGCCGATCAGGCCGGCCTTGGATGCGGCGTAGTTGGCCTGGCCGGGCTGGCCTCCGATACCCGACACCGACGAGATGAACACGATGCGGCCCCAACGAGCCCGGACCATGGCCCTCACCGCCTGCTTGGCTGCCCGGAAGCTGCCCGTGAGATTGGCGTCGATCACTGCGCCGAAGTCCTCCTCCGACATCCTCAGCACGAGCCCGTCGCGGGTGATGCCGGCATTGCAGACGAGGATCTCCGGAGCCCCGAGCCTCTCGGTCGTGGAGGCCAGTGCGGATGTGACCGACTCCGGGTCGGTCACGTCGCAGCGGACACATGTCAGGTTGTGAGCATCTGCACCCTCGGGCGGCTCTCTGCGGTAGGTGACGGCCACCCGGTGCCCGGCGCGGCTGAGCCGGCGGGCGATGGCCAATCCGATGCCTCGGTTGCCGCCGGTGACTAGTGCTACTCGTCCGGGGCCGGGTCCGTCGCCCCCGGCGCCTCCGTGGCTCACCAGCCGTCACTCACCATCGGACGACGGTGGACGCCCAGGTCATGCCGGCCCCGAAACCGGTCATCACCACGATGGCACCTGGCGTCAGAGCGCCGTCGGCGTGGGCCTTGGCCATCGTGAGCGGGATCGTGGCCGCGCAGTTGTTGCCGGTGTGTTCGATCACGTTGTGACTCTTGGCGAAGTCGATGCCGGAGCGCTTGCAGATGGCCTCGATGATCCTGATGTTGGCCTGGTGGGGTAGCAGCACGTCCACCTCCTCGGGGCTGACGCCGGCCTCGTCCAGAGCGGCCATCACCGAGTCGGTCACAGCCCGCACAGCCACCTTGAACACCTCGCGGCCCTCCATGGTGATGGTGGAGTCGTGGTCGCCCATGAGGAGCCGGCGCTGGTGCCCGTCGGCGCCGAGGTCCCAGCCCAGCAGCGTCGGGTAGCCGGTGCGTTCCAGGACGACGGCCCCGCCACCGTCGGCAAACAGGATCGCGGTGCCGCGATCGGTCCAGTCGGTCAGGGGCGACAGCGAGTCGGCGCCGATGAGCAGAACCCTCTCCGGACCGCCCGGAGCGTCGATCAGCGAGTGCGCCGTTACGAAGCCGTAGGTGAAACCGGCGCAAGCGGCATTCAGGTCGAAGGCTCCGCAGCCCAGTTCGAGCTCGGCGTGGATCACAGCCGAGGTCCCCGGCACCCTCTGATCGGGCGTCGTCGTGGCCAGGATCAGCAGATCGATGTCTTCGGGGCCCAGCCCGGCCATCTCCAGGGCGGCGCGGCCGGACTCGATGCCCATTGTGGAGGTGGGCAGGCCGATGCGGCGCTCGCGGACCCCGGTGCGCTCCCTGATCCACTCGTCGCTGGTGTCCATCATCGCGGCAAGGTCGTCATTGGTGAGGACCTTCTCAGGCAGCGATGTGCCTATGCCTATCACTGTTGCGCCCATCAGATCCCTCCCGTAGAACTCCTGGCCGATCCCATCAGTTCGTCCTCAGCCAGGCGATCGGCTGGCTGGCCGTGACCCGCTCGCCGTCGAGCGCCAGCACTCCCATCAGCTCGCCCGCGAAGGGGCTGCGAACCTCGTGGTCGCCGACTTGGCCGACCAGATGGCCGACACCGACCACCGCACCCGCACTGATTCCCTCGCTGGCTTGGAAGATGCCTGCCGCGGGGCTCACCACGAGCCGCTCGGTGGCGAACAGGTGCTCGCCCTCCATGGACGCCGCGGTCCGGGCCGGCGAGGCGGCCAGCGCCTCCAGCAGGCTGTCGAGGTCGTCCGGTGCGGACACCGACAGAGGCCGGCTCCCCTTGAGGGTTCGCTTCACGAGACGGCCGAGGACCTCTCCCGGGCCCAGCTCCACGTAGGTGGTGAACCCGGCGTCATTCAGGGTGCCGAGCGTCTGGCGCCATCGAACCGGGCTGGTGAGCTGGGCCTTGAGCAGGTCCGGCCAGTCGGAGCCTCGGCCGTGGGGGGCTGCGTCGACGTTGGCGATCACCGTTCCGAGGGGGTCGCGGAACTCGGTGCGGTCAATGGCCTTGGTGAGCCGGTCGCGGGCCGGCGCCATGAACGGCGTGTGGAACGCTCCGCCCACCTGGAGGGGCATGACCCGCTTGGCTCCGAGTTCGCGGGCTATGGCCGCAGCCACCTCGATGGCCTCGGGCGTGCCCGCGATCACCGCCTGGCCGGGAGCGTTGTGGTTGGCCAGCCACACCTCGCCGGGGGCGCGGTTGCAGGCGATCCGCACGTCGTCGTCGTCGAGGCCGAGGACGGCGGCCATGGTGCCCTCGCGCTCTTCGGCCGCGGCTTGCATGGCGTCGCCCCGCTCGGCCACCAGCGCCACCGCGTCGCCGAAGTCGAGCACACCCGACGCGGTCAGTGCCGAGTACTCGCCGAGGCTGTGGCCGGCGTGGCCGGCGGCCTCGGTGCCGAGCCGGGTCACCGCGTCGAGCACGACCATGGACACGACGAACGTGGCGAGCTGGCTGTTGCGGGTCTCGGTCAGCTCCTCGGCACCGGCGGCGAGAAGCAGGCGGGCGACGTCGCGGTCGGAGGCCTCGGACGCCTCCGTCACCAGCTCCCAGGAGGGATGGTCGACCCAGGCCTCGCCCATGCCGGGCTGCTGCGAGCCTTGGCCCGGGTACATGAAGACGATCATCGGCGGATCCCCTTCACCGCGATACTGGACCCACCGAAGCTCTGGGCCGGTTCATATTCAGACCCTGCACAGCATGTCCGCGTTTCATGGCGGTTGCTCATAGCGGTCGCGCGCACTCCCTGACTCCGTTGCCCCGTGGGGCGCAAGACCCAACAGGCTAGACGCGATGGCGGCTTGTGCGGCCTGATGCGCATGCAGCATCCAGCGGGCGCGGGCCGCTGGATGCGCAACCGGTAGGCTCCTGGCTCCGGCCCGGATGGCGGAACTGGCAGACGCAGCGGACTCAAAATCCGCCGCCCGCGAGGGTGTGAGGGTTCGAGTCCCTCTCCGGGCACCCGTGTGATGTGTCAAGACAACGCGGTGGTCAGGGTCGGTGTTGTGGCTGACCGCCCGGGCGCGGTTCGATGAGCGTCACTGTCTCGAAGACGGTGAGGGCGGCGAAGAACTCCGTCACGAAGTCGCGGTCTCCCGAGATCTCGGCGCCCTGCAGTGCGGCTGCGTCGTCCAGGGCCGCAGAGAAGGTGGCCCTATCGATGCGGATAGCCGCAACCGCCTCGTCGTCGACCGCATTGGCCCGATGGTGGATCACCGATCGCCCGACGCCCAGGACATGATCCTCGTCGAGATCGGTGAAGTGGACGTTGAACAGCAGCGGGCCCGTCGTGTACCGCGACGGATCGAACCGCACCCCGACGAGATCGAAGAGATGCTCGGCCCCCATCGCCCCGGCCATCGAGCGGACAGGCACCTGGCCGAGTTGCGACGCTCCTTCGCGTAGTTCCATTGCCCCCATCAGGTATGCATTCCGCCAGGTGGCCGACTCGGACTGATAGCCGAGCTGCTCGAGCGCTTCCGCCTGGAGCTCGCGGGCCGGCCGGTTGGCGGGATCCGCGAACACGACATGGTTCACCACCTGGACCACCCACCGGTACTCGCCCTGCTCGAAGCTTGATCGAGCCTTCTCCAGCACGGCGTCGGCACCGCCCATGAAGCGGACGTAGTTGGTGCTGGCTTGGACCGGGGGCAGCGGGTCGAGGTTGGCCGGGTTGCCGTCGTACCAGCCGAGGTACCGGTTGTACACGGCTCGGCAGTTGTGCGGGACCGCGCCGTAGTAGCCGTGGACGTGGGACTGGTCGAACTCGTCGGGCAGGCGGAGCTCGGCGGCGATCTCGTCGGGGCCGTACCCCTGATTCGCCAGTCGCATCGTCTGGTCGTGCATCCAGCGGTACACGTCCCGCTGCATGGTCAGGAACCCGCGCACGTCGTCGGTGCCGAAGCGAGGCCAGTGGTGGCTGGCGAACATCACGTCCGTGTCATGGGCCCACAAGTCGATGGCTTCCTGGATGTACTTGCTCCAGGCAAGGGCGTCGCGCGTCTGCGCTCCCCGGATCGGGTGGAGATTGTGCAGGGTGTGAGTGCAGTTCTCGGCCATGCACAGCACCCGCCGATCCGGGAAGTGGAAGTTCATCTCGGCGGGCGCCTCGGCATCGGGGGTGTTCTGGAAGACGACCCGGATGCCGCTGAGCGTCATCTCCTGCCCCGTCTCGGCAACGGTGTCGGTAGGCGCGACGAGTGCCCACGGTGCCAGGCCCAGGGCGGACCCGAGACCGCAGTCGACGTGTCCGATCGGGCCGGGTGGCAGGAGGGTGCCGAACTGGTACGCAGCCCTGCGCAGCATGATGTGGCCCGCGATCACGAGTTCGCCCACCACCGCCTCAAGGAATCCGACCGGTGCCACGACGCGCACGTCGCCCCGATCGACCGCATCCTGGTCGGTCACCCCGAGGATGCCGCCGAAGTGGTCGACGTGGGAGTGGGTGTAGATCACCGAGGTCACCGGCCGCTCGCCCAGAGTGCGGTTGGCGAGGTCGAGCGCGGCTGCCGCGGTGGGCGCGTTGGTCAGCGGGTCTATCACCATCCAGCCGCCGTCGCTTCCGGCGAGGAACGTGATGTTGGCGAGGTCGTAGCCGCGCACCTGCCAGACTCCCTCGGCGACCTCGAAGAGACCGTGATTGATGTTCAGCCGCGCCTGCCGCCACAGTCCGGGGTGCACCGAGTGCGGCGGGCTCTGGGACTCGCCGACGAACTCGTGGCGGGCCACGTCGAACACGACGTGGCCTCCGATGGTGACCCGGCCGCTGCCCAGCTGCGCGATCCGTCCCCTGGTCGCCCGGTCGTGATCGCCCGGATCGTCGAACGACAGCACCACTGATTGGTTGGCGGAGACGGTGAACGCCGTGGGGGGCTTCGGTTGGGTGCGGCCGGCGTCGGCGCTCATGATACATCCCGTCCGGGAGCGGATCTCGTCGGAGCGTCCTCGAGTATCAGCTGGCCGACCGCGGTGTTGCTGGCCGGCACGTGGTAGAGCCGGTGGACCTCGGTGGGCTCGCCGCCGCCGGCGAGATCGGCCATGGCTCCCCGGGCCACCAGCCACATCACGAGCTCGATCCCCTCGGACCCGGCCTCGCGCACGTACTCCACATGCTCCATCGACGCCTGAGCCTCGGGATCATTGACCATCCGCTCGATGAACTCGTTGTCCCACGGCTGGTTGATGAGGCCTGCTCGCGGCCCCTGGAGCTGATGGCTCATGCCGCCGGTGCCCCAGACCTGCACGCTCAAGTCCTCGTCGAAGCTCTCGACGGCCCGGCGTATGGCCTTGCCGAGCTCCAGGCAGCGACGCCCGGAGGGAACGGGATACTGCACCACGTTGACGACCAGCGGGACGACGGCACACGGCCACGCGTCGGGCTGCCCGAACATGATCGACAGGGGCACCGTGCAGCCGTGATCGACGGGCATGTCGTTGACCAGCGTCAGGTCGAAGTCCTCGCGGATGACCGAGTGCGCGATGTGGGCGGAGAGCGCCGGATGCCCGATGACCGGCGGAACCGGCCGGGCACCCCAGCCCTCGTCGGCCGGCTCGTACTGCGCCGACATGCCGAGCGCGAAGGTCGGCACCATCGCGAGGCTGAACGCGTTGGCGTGGTCGTTGAAGACCAGCACGACGACATCGGGCGTGTTGTCGGCCATCCATTGGCGTGCGGGCCCGTAGCCGGCGAAGAGCGGCGCGTAGTAGGGCTCGGAGGCCTTGCCCAGGTCCATGGCCACGCCGATGGCGGGCACGTGGCTGGTGTAGACGCTTGCGGTGATCCTGGCCACGGTCAGTCCCGGAGGCCGAGCGAATAGGCGGGCCAATCTGGGCCCATACGGGCGAGGCCGTCGCCCGAGCGGCCCGTGAGCGCAGCGAACAAGAGCTGGAATGACACCGATGCGACGCGAAGGACTCTCACCTATGCGCCCCCACTCCGGTGCTCCCACTCGTGCCGGTAGCGGTTGCCGTCGGGCGGGCGGCCGCCGTTGAGCATCATCTCGGCGTGGGCGTCGGCGTCGTTCTCGGTCATCGAGCTGACGATCTGCACGTAGTTGAGCCCGTCGGTGGCGCCGATCTTGGCCAGGAAGTAGATGTTGCCTCCGAGCTCGATCATGCGGTTGAAATCCCGGTCCCGCACGGCCTGCTTCTGATCGCCGGTCATGGCCCACTCGTCGAGATAGGCCTCGGGGTCGGCCTTGAACCGCTCCCGGTTCTCGGCCTTCATCAGGGACACGGCGAACTGGTTGAGGTGGTACCCCTTCGCGGCCTGGTCGGTGTCGAAGACGGTCGTCCCCGGGATGTCTAGGTAGGGCTTGTCGAGGGCCATGGTGCTCCGCTTGTGGTACCGGTAGGGCGGACCGACATACTGCTCGGCGGACGCCCGCTGGGCGCCGGTGAAGAGGATGCCAGAGTTCTGTGGGATGGTGGGAATCGTCCCCGCTGGGCCCGGCAGCGTGGTAAGAGGTGCGAGATGGTGAAGGTGGCGATGGCCGGTGCGGGCGCCTTCGGGAACAAGCACCTGGACGGGCTGGCCTCGATACCGGGAGCCGAAGTTGTCGCCATCGTCGACCCGGTCGAAGCTGCGGCCCGCAAGGCCGCGGAGGCCCGCGGCATCGCGCGGGTCGAGACCAGCCTCGACGCGGTGCTGGCCGACGACGCCGTCGACGCGGTGATCCTGGCCACCCCCACGCCCTTGCACGCAGAGCAGGCTGTCGCGTGCCTGGAGGCCGGCAAGCATGTGGAGGTCGAGATCCCGCTGTGCGACAGCCTGGCCGACGTACGGGCCGTCGTCGAGGCCCAGCAGCGCTCAGGCAAGGTGGCCGCCTGCGGGCACACCCGCCGGTTCAACCCCAGCCATCAGTGGGTTCGCAACCGCATCCAGGCCGGTGATTTCTCGATCCAGCACATGGATGTGCAGACGCTGTTCTTCCGCCGCACCAACACCAACGCGCTGGGCGAGCCCCGCAGCTGGACCGACCACCTGCTGTGGCACCACGCCGCCCACACCGTGGACCTCTTCCAGTACCAGACAGGCAGCCCCGTCGTCGCGGCCCAGGCGATTCAGGGGCCGATCCACCCCGACCTGGGCATCGCCATGGACATGTCGATCCAGCTCCTGACCGAGGCCGGCCAGTTGTGCACGCTGGCGCTGTCGTTCAACAACGACGGGCCCTTCGGCACGTTCTTCCGCTACATCGGCGACACCGGGACCTACATCGCCCGCTACGACGATCTCGTCACCGGCGGCGAGGAGCCCGTCGACGTCTCCGGCGTGGACGTTTCGATGAACGGCATCGAGCTCCAGGACCGCGACTTCATCGCCGCCATCGTCGAGGACCGGGAACCGGTCGCCAGCGCGGCCTCGGTGCTGCCCTGCTACGAGGTGCTCCACCAGATCGAGCAGAGCCTCGTCGGCGGCGTCACCGCCTGACATGGCGGGGAACC
>JAGWAO010000023.1:12727-18726 GCA_021296315.1 Acidimicrobiia bacterium
AAACATCTGCTTGACCGTATAACTGGATGTCTGGCAGTATTGCGATGTGCGTGCGAAGGACCGTAGAGAGGGGCGCCTACTGAGTTCGACGTCGGCCGCTGCGATCCGGGTTAGCGATTCCAGCAGGGTGCCACTGGCCACCCAGATCGCACGGCAGTTCATGTGGCAGGTGGCGTCGGGCCGGATAGTCGCCGGCAGCCTCCTGCCCCCGATCGCCGAGCTTGCCGACGAACTCGGCGTCAGCGTCCACACGGTCCGAGCCGCCTACCGGCAACTCGCCGACGACGGCATCGTGGCGATCAGCCGCGGCTCCCGAACCAGCGTGCTCGGATACGACAGGACTCGCGCCTTGATCCGCAATGATTCCCACCCGAGTTACAGCATCGGGGTGATGGTCCCCGCCTTCACGGACTACTACGCCGACTTCCTCCAAGCCCTGAGCATGGAGGCCGGGCTCGAGGGATGGCTCCCGATCATCTGCCAGACCCAGCACTACGACGCGCGGGTCACCTCGCGGCATCTCGACCAACTCTTCAGCCGGAACGTCGACGGCGTGATCCTGATCCACTTCACCGCGGCCGGCGATGAAGCAGTGGTGGACGTGGTCGAGTCCTCCTCCGCGCTGCGGCCGTTCGTGTTCGTCGACAGCGCCAACGTCGGAATGGGGTCGCACATCCTGGCCGATCGCGCCACCGACGCTTTCGAAGTCACGATGCACTTGATCGAGCACGGCCACCGCCGGATCGCCCACGTCGCATCGCCGACGGACTCGAGTTCCAATCTCCTCAGCACCGGCTACGCCAGGGCCCTGGCTGGCGCAAACCTCCCGACCGATCCCGAACTGGTCGCCAATGTCGTCGACTTCTCGCTGGAAGCAGGGGCCAAGGCGGCGACACATCTGCTGCTTCAAGACGATCCCCCCACTGCCATCTTCTGCGCCGGGGACATCCTGGCGCTGGGCGCGGTCTCCGCGTCGCATGAACGCGGCCATCGCGTCCCGCGCGATGTCGCCGTGATGGGCTACGGCGAGATCCCGTTCGCCCGACTGGCGGCGCCGCCCCTGTCAACAGTGCGCCTGCCGGCCGACAGACTCGGCCACGAGGCGATCCGCACATTGCGCCAGGCGATCCACGACGGGGCGCCGCAAGCGCCGGTGACCGTCGCGACCGAACTCGTCTTCCGGGAGTCCTGCAACTGCGCGACCCGTCCGGACGGGCGATCCGAGGCGATCTCGACCAAGAGATCGAGCAACGAAAGGAGAAACCAATGAGACGTGCGAAGCACTGGAGCACCGGCCTGGCACTGCTCCTGGCGGTTGCACTCGTGGCGGCCGCCTGCGGCGACGACGAGGACACCGCGGCACCAGAGCCGGCTCCGACTACCGAGCCAGCGGCTGAAGCGCCTGCGGAGCCCGAACCAGAGCCGGAGCCCGAACCAGAACCGGCACCCGAACCAGAACCGGCACCCGAACCAGAACCGGCACCCGAACCGGTCTCGGTGTCGCTGCGGCTCCCCTGGTTCCCGAACACGCAGTTCAGCGGCTCGTACGTCGCCTCGGCGAAGGGCTACTTCGCCGAGGAAGGGCTCGACGTGACGATCAACCCAGGGGGATTCGACGTGAACAGCATCACGCTGGTGGCGGCCGGCTCCGACACTTTCGGGCTCCACGACACCGGCTCGCTGCTTTTCGCAGCCGCCGAGGACATCCCGCTAATGACCGTGGCCACCTACTTCCATAAGCATCCGGGCGCAGTCATGGCGCTCGCCGATTCTGGAATAGAGACCCTCGAGGACTTCGTGGGCAAGCGGATCGGATTCGCCGAGGGCGGGCCGTGGCAGCTGACCCAGGCCATGCTGGCGAAGAACGGCATCGACATCGACGAGCTCGAGCAGGTGGCGATCGGCTTCGACCTGGCGCCGATTCTCGACGGCTCGGTCGACCTGAAGACGGTGTTCGCCACCAACGAGCCCGTCCTCGCCGAGTTGCAGGGCTTCCCGGCGAGAGTCTTCGTCCCCTACGACTACGGGGTCGAGACTTCCGCCAACGCGCTGTTCGCCACCCGGAACTACTTCGAGGACAACCCCGAGGTGGTCTGCGGGATGGTCCGGGCGATCTCCCGCGGGTGGGAGTTCGCCTTCGAGAACCCCGAAGAGGCGCTGGACATCGTCATCGCAGTCGATCCCGAGAACCTCGACCGAGAAAAGGAGGCCCGCAGCCTCGAAGCCATCAAGGACGCCGTGCTCACGCCCGATGCGGTCGCCGACGGTATCGGCTCGATGAAGCACAGCCGCTGGGAGACGGTGGACGAGGTCATGCGCACCTACGGAGGCTTGGACGTCGACGTGGGGACATGTGCTACTCGTAGTGAATGGCGTCAGGTAGTGAATGGCGTCGGGGCGCCCCCTCCGCATAGCCTCGACGACGAGAGGAGCGCGTTGGCAATCTTCGACAAGAGCGCGTCCACCCGGGACATCCTCCAGTACCACGTTCGGGTGGGGCCTGGCGATGTCGCCGACTACGTACTCCTTCCCGGCGACCCCGCTCGGGTGGGGCTGATCGCGGAGCATCTGGACGAGCCGCGGGAGGTGGCCTGCCACCGCGAGTACCGGACGGTCACCGGGTCGTTCCAGGGAATCGCAGTGAGCGCCACCTCTACGGGGATCGGCTGTCCTTCTGCGGCCATCGCCGTGGAGGAGCTATGCAACGTGGGCGCCTCGCACTTCATCCGGGTCGGCAGCAGCGCCGCCTTCGTAGAGGGAATACACGCCGGCGACATCCTCATCAACACCGCCGCGATGCGCCTCGACGGTACCAGCGCCACATACGTGGACGAGGGCTTCCCCGCCGTCGCCGACCACTTCCTCGTGCGGGCGCTGATCGACGCGGCCGTGGATCTCGCCCCCGAGCGGGGGTTCGCCACCCATATCGGCCTCAACGTGACGAGCGACGCCTTCTACGCCGAGAGCCCCGAGTGGGTGGAGCGGATGATCGCGCAGCGGATCATGAACGTCGAGATGGAATCATCGGCGATCTTCACGGTCGCGCACCTGCGCAATGCCAAGGCCGCCATGGTCTGTGCGGTGTCCTACAACTTCACCGCACCCGCCGAGATCGACTACGAGGGCGTGAACGAGCCCCTCGTGGCCGGCTGGCACAACGCCATCGATGTGGCGCTCGAGGGCATCTGGCGGTACGAGGCGACCAAGAGCACTTCGTGAACGAGCCGGACCGAGCCGGAGGGCCCGGTGGAATTGTCATCGACGGCATCACCATGCGCTTCGGCGGCCGCGATCCGGTCACCGCACTGCGGGACGTCAGCCTGAAGATTGCCGGCGGCGAGTTCGTCGCCATCGTGGGCCCGTCGGGCTGCGGCAAGTCGACGCTGCTGCGGATCATTGCCGGACTGCAGCAGCCCACCGCCGGGGCGGTGACGGTGCGGGGCAAGACCCCGGCCGAGGCCCGGCGCGACGTGGAGTTCGGCTTCGTTTTCCAAAGCCCCGTGCTGTTCCCCTGGCTGCGGGTGCTCGGCAACGTGCTGCTGCCCGACCGCATCCTCGGCAAACGCAACCCGCTGGCGGTCGACGACCCGCAGGCCCATGCCCGCGGCCTTCTCCGGGAGGTGGGACTGGAGGGCTTCGAGGAGTACTACCCCGAGCACATCTCCGGCGGGATGCAGCAGCGTGTGGCGCTCGCCCGGGCCCTCAGCTACGGCCCGTCAACGCTGCTGATGGACGAGCCGTTCGGCGCGCTGGACGAATTCACCAGGGACAACCTCAACATCCAGCTCCTGGAGGTGTGGCAGCAGAGCGGTCCCACGGTGCTGTTCGTGACCCACAGCCTCTCCGAGGCCATATTCCTGTCCGACCGGGTGGTGGTCCTCAGCCCCCGCCCCGGCAGCGTCATCAGGATCGCGGATGTGCCGTTCGAACGGCCGCGGCAACTCGCCATCCGCTACCGACCCGACTTTGCCGCCTTGAACGGCGAGTTGCGCGAACTGTTGCAGGTCGACTCGAGGGCGGCCGGCGACGGGGAGGGCGAGCGGCCATGACGGGCACCGGCCGGCGCTCGAAGTGGCGGACGTACGTGCCGTCGGCGCTGCTGTTCCTCGCCGCGCTGGGAATATGGGAACTCTGGGTGGTGGCACGCGACGTCCCCACCTACCTGCTGCCGAGGGTCACGGAGATCGGTGCCGAGTTGGGCGAGCACGGCTGGTCGCTGTTCGGCCACCTGCGCTGGACGATGCTCGAGGCGGTCCTGGGCTTCGCGGTGGGGAGCAGCGCGGCGTTCGTGGCCGCCGTCGTCTTCGTCCACATGCGGTCAGTCGAGGGTGCCCTGTTCCCCTGGGCCATCGTGCTGCAGACGATCCCGATCGTGGCGATCGCGCCGCTGCTGACCATCTGGTTCGGTTTCACGCTTGTGCCCAAGGTGGTGATCGCGGCGATCATCTGCTTCTTCCCGGTGCTGGTCAACACGACGCGCGGCTTGAGATCCATCAGCCCGCAGGCGCTGGAGCTGATGAGCGTGCTGTCGGCCCGCAAGACGGCCGTGTTCTGGCACCTGCGAGTGCCAAGTTCGCTGCCGTACATCTTCGCCGGGCTGCGCATCGCCTCCACGCTGGCGGTCATTGGCTCCATCGTGGCGGAGTTCACCGGTTCGGACCGTGGGATCGGTTTCGTGATCATCCAGGCCAGCTACCGCCTAGACACCAGGCGCCTCTTCGCCGGATTGGTGCTCTCATCGGCTGGCGGGATCGTGTTCTTCAACCTCATCGGCCTGCTCGAGCGGATCACGGTCCGCTGGCCGGGAGGACGCCTGCAGGAGTCCTGATCCCTGGGCGGATCCGCTCGCTTCCAGAATCACCCAACGTGCCGGCACAGCGCCGCTTGACTAGAGGCCGCCGCGGTTGCCGTCGCAGAACTGAGGCGGGGTGCGACGACGCGCTGGCCATCTCTAATCTTCGCGTGAATTGGCGTATATGACCCGATGGCGCGAAGAGTCTCGCGGGGCTCGACTCACTCGGACTCGGGGCGGTCAGGCGTCGCGCTGGCGTAGCGCGGTGGCGACCGCGGCGCATAGAGCGTCGGGACGCTTGGCATAGTCGTCCCAAGTGAACGTCAACACGGTCCAGCCGGCGAGCATCGTCGCGTTGCGCCGCCTGGGATCCTCCTTGAAGGACTTCAGGTTGAAGTGCCATTTCACGCTGTCGAGCTCTATCGCCAAGCGCTCGGCCGGATAGGCAAGATCGACCTGGGCCACCAGCGAGTTGCTCTCATCCTCGATCCGATGTTCGAAGAGCGGGCGGCGCAAGCCGGACTCCTCCAGTAGGTCCGCCACCATCCGGCTCCAGTCGCTCAACGGGACGCCGCCCCCGACAGTGCGGGCCTCGAGAGCGGCCCGAAGCGCTGCGGAGCCGTTGCGTCCCGGCCTGGCGTGGGACGCTAGCACCGCCCACAGGTCGCGGAGCCGCAACATCCCGTCTCGCAGAACGGCGTCGATGGTGGCATCGAGGCGTTGTCGATTCACCACACCAGCCAGGTCGAGGATGGTTCTAGCCGGATCCGTGCAGGGAATCCCGTCTCGGACCACCGTCCGGGCCAGGTCCATCTGGGAGGAGTAGTGGAGTCGTACACCCGGCACTCGGCGGACGCGGCCGGTGGCGACCACGACCTCCACTCGGTCAAGCCGGTAACCGTCTATGGCCAGAAGGGCGGCGGCGGACCGGTGACTCGCCAGGGCGTCGTACGCCATGCAGGCGGCGAGCAGCCGGGATCGTGGCGTGGGCGCCACCGCCGCACTCCGGTACACGCCGGGTGTGGCTCGCACCCACCGGCCCGTACGCACCCGCCCGCGGATCTGATGCTGGGTCATTCCGGCCGCGAGTGCCTCCGCTCGTGAAACCAGCCCGTGGTGGTGGGACATCAGGACGAGCACGTCGCTCTCCGCCGAGGGCGGCTCTGCTGCTTGACGGCGTGATGACATCGACCCGTACAATACCCCT
>JAGWAO010000023.1:18780-86071 GCA_021296315.1 Acidimicrobiia bacterium
GGCCGAGGGCGAGTTCACCGGCACGGGGCGCCTCATAGACTGGGAGCATGTCCCGCGACCGTATCGAGCGTCGTCTGCGGGGAGTTGGACGGCAGTTGAGCGCTCTGCGAGGCGATCTTCGCGTGTGTGAGGAGCAGCTGGTCCAGATCAGCGACGAAGCCGACGAGTGCCGTCTGCGGGCTCTGGTATCGGAGACGCCGATAGCCGAGCGCGAGCACCGCGAGGCGCAGAGGCACGCCGACCGGCTGCGACAGCACCGGGACGAGTTGGCGGCCCGCGTCGCCCGCCTCGAGGCCGACCAGGACGCCCTGCTGGATCGGTTCACTGCGTCGTGAACGCCCCCGGCGCCGTTCGGGTGGTAGTGGCGGAGGACGAGGCCATCATCAGGCTCGACCTGGTGGAAACACTGTGCGAGCAGGGCTTCGATGTCGTTGCCGACACGGGCCGGGGCGATGAGGCCGTGAGGCTGGTAGCCGAGCATCGCCCCGACGTGGCCATCCTCGATGTGAAGATGCCCGGCATCGACGGCATCGAGGCAGCCCGGCAGATCGCACCCCAGCGGGGCACGGCAGTGGTGATCCTGACCGCCTTCAGCCAGCGCGAGCTGATCGAGCAGGCCCTCGAGGCCGGGGCCATGACCTACCTGCTCAAGCCGTACCGCCGCGAGGCATTGGTGCCCGCGGTGGAGCTGGCCCTGGCCCGCTACCGGGAGATGGAGGCGCTGGAAGGCCAGATCGGCGACCTGGAGGATCGCCTGGAGGTCCGAAAGATCGTGGACCGGGCCAAGGGACGCCTGATCGACGACCACGCCCTGAGCGAGCAGGACGCCTATGCGTTCATCCAGCGCACGGCCATGTCGCAGCGGCGGACGATGCGCGATGTGGCCGGAGACGTGCTCGAGGGCCGCATCTCGCCGTGACCCTCCGGCCACCGGCCAGGTTGCCGTAGATTCTCCGCGATGGCCAAGGTGATGCTGATCGACGGCAACTCCCTGGCCTACCGCGCCTTCTTCGCCCTGCCCACCGACATGGCGACGGCTTCGGGGCAGATCACCAACGCGGTGTTCGGCTTCACGTCGATGCTCATCAACCTGTGGCGCGACCACGGTCCCGACCAGATCGTCGTCGCCTTCGACCGTCCCGAGCCGACCTTCAGGCACACCATGGTTCCCAGCTACAAGGGCACCCGGGACGCCGCGCCCGACATCCTGCGCCAGCAGATGGGCCTGGTGCGCGAGGTTCTCGACGCCTTGGCCATACCGATGATCGACGCGGTTGGTTTCGAGGCCGACGACGTGATCGCCACCCTGGCCACCGCGGGGCGGGACCGCGGCAACGACGTGATCATCGTGACCGGCGACCGCGACACCTACCAGCTGGTGGAGGACCCTCACCTGAAGGTGCTCTACAACATGCGAGGGGTGTCGGACTACAAGCTGTACGACGAGGCCGGCATCACCGAGCGCACCGGCGTTCGCCCCGCCGACTACGTGCACTACGCGGCGCTGCGGGGCGACACCAGCGACAACCTGCCCGGAGTTCCCGGAGTGGGGGAGAAGACCGCCGCGAAGCTCGTGAACGACAGGGGAGGGCTCGACGGGATCTTCGCATCCCTGGAGGAGCTCACGCCCAAGCTGAGGGAGAACCTGGCCGCCGCCGAGGAGCATGTCCGCACCAACGCCGAGGTGATGCGGCTGGTGCGCGACGTGCCCCTCACTGCGGGGCTCGACGATCTCGTGCTGGGGGACATCGACGCCCAGGCGGTGCGCAAGCTGTTCGACTTCCTGGAGTTCCGGTCCCTGCACCGCCGCCTGGCCGAGGTGCTCGGCGACGCGCTGGGGACCGACGCGGCCGAAGATGCGGAACCCTCCACGAACACGCTGGAGCCCGAGGTGTCGGTTCTGACGACGGCCCCGCAGGCGGTCGAGGCGCTGCGGGCCGCGGCTGCCCCCGAGGCCGCCGGCTCACGCCTGGCGCTGGCCACTCCGGCAGCGGGGCTGGCCGCCGGCCTGGCCTGGGCGGTCGACGCCGACGCGAGCCAGGTGGCCTTCGTGCCCGGTGACCTGCTGCAGGACCCCGACGTCTGCGACGCGGTGGTCGGGCTCATCGGCGGAGGTGCCGGTGGCGCCCCGAGCCCCGGCGAGGGCAGGCCGCTGGCTACGCACGACGGCAAGGCTCTCATGGGACCGCTGCTGGGCCGGGGCGTCGAGATGCGCAATCTGATGATCGACACCATGCTGGCCGCCTACCTCCTCGATCCGGCCGACGTCCGCTACGAACTGAGCGAAGTGGCCAACCGCTACGCCAACATCGACCCACCCGCACACGCCCCTCCCGAGGGGCGCTTGGACCTCGACGGCGACGCGGTGGAGCCCGCCGAGCAGGCCGGATGGGCGGTGGCGGCCATCGACCGTCTGGTCACGCCCCTGCGCGAGGCGCTGGCCGCGCAGGGGCTCGACCACCTCAATGACGAGGTGGAGGTGCCGCTGGTCCGGGTCCTGGCTCGCATGGAGCACATTGGGATCGGGGTGGACCGCTCGGTGCTGGAACGGATCCGCGACGAACTCGACACCGAGGCCGAGGCGCTGAGGTGCCAGGTGCTGGAGGACGCCGGGCGGGACATCAACGTCAACTCCCCCAAGCAGCTGGCCGAGGTCCTGTTCGACGATCTGGGGCTCACGCCCAGCAAGCGGACCAAGACCGGGTTCTCCACCGACGCGCAGTCCCTGGAGAAGCTCCGGGGCGAGCACCCCATCGTCGACCACCTGCTCGGCTACCGCGAGGTGGAGAAGCTGCGATCGACCTACGGGATCGGCCTGGTGGCCGAGGTCGGTTCGGACGAGCGCATCCGGGCCACCTTCAACCAGACGCTCCGACGCGCCCAACCTTCACAACATCCCGGTGCGCTCCGAGCGGGGCCGGGTGTTTCGCACCGCCTTCGTGGCACCGCAGGGCTGCAAGCTGCTGGTCGCCGACTACGACCAGATCGAGCTGCGCTGCATCGCCCATCTGGCCGAGGACCCGGGCCTGATCGCCGCCTTCGAGGCCGGCGACGACATCCACACCGCCACCGCAGCCCGGGTGTTCGCCATCGACGTGTCCGAGGTGGGGGTGAAGGAGCGGTCGACAGCCAAGATGGTGTCCTACGGGCTGGCCTACGGGATGGAGGCCTACGGCCTGGCCCAGCGCCTGAACATCGCGACCGGAGAGGCGGCCGAGATCCTCGACGCCTATTTCGAGGCCTTCCCCGCGGTGCGCCAGTACATGGACCGCACCGTGGCCGAGGCTCGCAGCCGGGGCTACACCGAGACCCTGTTCGGCCGGCGCCGGCAGATCCCGGAGCTGGCCAGCCCAAATGTCCGGCTGCGCCAGGCCGGGGAGCGCCAGGCCATGAACGCGGGGATTCAGGGGCTGGCCGCCGACATATTCAAGGTGGCGCTGGTGCGCCTCGACCGGGCCCTGGAGGACGGGGGCCTGGCGTCGCGCATCGTGCTCCAAGTCCACGACGAGATCATCCTGGAGTCGCCCGACGCAGAGGTCGCACCCGCGTCGGAGCTGACCCGCGAGGTGATGCGGGGGGCGTTCGAGTTGCGAGTGCCCCTCGAGGTCGATCTCCAGGTGGCCGACACCTGGGCGGGCGCCAAGGGCTAGGCCCGGTCCGGCTTTGGGGCCGGTAGCCTCTCGCGGTCCCTACAACCCGACTCACCAGCCCGGAAAGACACCGTGACCGACACCGCCACCTCCGTCCTCGAACCGCCTGCGCCGCCCGAGATGGGCACGTTCGCGGAGGACGGCTCCTACATCCCACGCCAGATCGTCGAGGACGACCTCGGCGACATCAGCATCGACGACGCCTACGCCTCCACCATGGTGGTCGTCGAGGACGGCCAGATCGTGGAGGGCACGATCGTCCGGATCGACAAGGAAGAGGTCCTGCTCGACATCGGCTACAAGTCCGAGGGCGTGATACCGAACCGCGAGCTGAGCATCCGCCACGATGTCGACCCCGGCGATGTTGTCGCGATGGGCGAGCGGATCGAGGCCCTGGTCATCACCCGCGAGGACAAGGAAGGCCGGCTGATCCTGTCCAAGAAGCGGGCCCAGTACGAGCGGGCCTGGGGACGGATCGAGGAGCAGCGGGAGGCCAACGCCGCGGTCAAGGGCATGGTCATCGAGGTGGTCAAGGGCGGGTTGATCGTCGACATCGGCCTGCGAGGCTTCCTGCCGGCGTCGCTGGTGGAGCTCCGCCGGGTGCGCGACCTCCAGCCGTACGTCGGCCGCGAACTCGACGCCAAGATCATCGAACTCGACAAGAACCGCAACAACGTGGTGCTGAGCCGGCGGGCGTGGCTGGAGGAGACCCAGCGCGAGCAGCGCGAGGCGTTCCTCGACAACCTCAGGCCGGGCGAGATCCGCACCGGCGTGGTGTCGTCGGTCGTGAACTTCGGCGCGTTCGTAGACCTGGGCGGGATGGACGGCCTGGTGCACGTCTCGGAGCTGTCCTGGAAGCACGTCGACCACCCCAGCGCGGTGGTGTCGGCCGGCGACCGCATCGACGTGCAGGTTCTGGAGGTCGACCTGGAGCGGGAGCGCATCAGCCTGTCGCTCAAAGCCACCCAGCAGGACCCGTGGCAGGAGTTCGCGGCCAGCCACCGGGTGGGGGAGTTGGTGTACGGACGCATCACCAAGCTGGTGCCGTTCGGGTCGTTCGTGCAGGTCGGCGACGGCATCGAGGGTCTGGTGCACATCTCGGAGATGTCCGCTCACCACGTGGAGCTGCCCGAGCAGGTCGTGACCCCCGGCGAGGAGCTGTGGGTGAAGATCATCGACCTCGACCTTCAGCGCCGCCGCATCAGCCTGTCGATCAAGCAGGCCGCCGAGGGCGGGGTGGTCGCAGCCGAGTACCAGGAGCACTTCGGCGACCATGCCTACGACGAAGAGGGCAACTACATCGGCACCACCGACTCCGAGGGCCAGCAGGCCTGGGAGGACTATTTCTCCAGCGAGTCCGACACCGAGTATGCCTCAGAGGGTGAGCCTGTCGAGGCGGTTGATGCCGCCGACGACAGCGAGATTGCCGATCCCGACGCCTCCAGCGACGAAGTCGCCGGCGAGGCCGACGAGACCTGAGTCCTGCCCGAGATAGCACTGACAGGGGGGATCGGCGCGGGCAAGTCGACCGTGGGCGCCGGCCTGGTCGAGCGGGGCGCGATCCTCATCGACGCCGACCAGATCGTCCGTGACCTCCAGCGGCCGGGTGAGCCCGTGTTCGAGGCCATGGTGCAGCGTTGGGGACAGGCAGTTGTGTCGGCCGACGGCACCCTGGACCGGGCTGCGGTCGCCGAGGTGGTGTTCAACGACGCCGACGAGTTGGCCGCGCTCAACGACATCGTCCATCCGGCGGTGGGCACGGAGATGGTCAAGCGCAGGGCTGAGGCGGCCGAGGAGTCGCCCGACGCCATCGTGGTGCTCGACATCCCATTGCTGGTCCGCCCCGACGGCGAGCCCATCGCCGAGCGCTACCGCGGCCTGGTGGGCATTGTGGTGGTTGACGCCGACCCCGAGATAGCGGTGCAGCGGCTGGTGGCCCAGCGGGGTCTGTCCGAGGAGGACGCCCGGGCCCGCATCTCACGCCAGGCCGACCGCGAGTCTCGTCTGGCCGTCGCCGATTTCGTCATCCACAACGACGGCACCCTCGCCGATCTGGAGCCCCAGATCGACGCCTGCCACCGCTGGGCGTCGTCCCTGGCCTGAGTCAGGCCCGGTCCGCGCCCGGATAGACCAGTTCGCTCCACTCCTGAGGGTCGACCTCCAGCATCGCGTCGATCGCCGACGCATCGGGAAGGGGTCCCACGTCCAACTCGGAGGTCATCGCGCTCATGGCCACCACATGACCCAGCCGCTGGCAGCGCTGGAGGTCGGTGGGGTGGGTTAGGTAGCCGCACAGGAATCCGGCCGCGAACGCGTCGCCGGCGCCTCTCGGACCCGCGATCGGCCCGCGCAAGGCAGGCTCGAAGTGCTCGCCGTCCGGCGTGAAGGTGTGGACGCCGACAGCGCCATCCTTCACGACCACGATCCGAGGCCGCGGCAGCGCAGACCGCACCTGCGACGGTTCCGAGAACCCCCACACTGCGGCGGCTTCGTCCAACCCGACGAAGACGATGTCGGCCAAGTTGGCCGCCTCTTCGAACAGCTCACCCGGAGGCCCGTCGGGCCAGAGCGCGGGGCGCCAGTTGACATCGAACGACCGCAGGGCGCTGGCCGGCTCGGACAGCAGCGCCCTGACCAGGTCCCTGCACCCGTCCGAGAGGGCCAACGTGATCCCCGTGAGGTGGACGGCCCGGGCATCGAGGCACGTTTCGATCGGGACAGTCTCGGGGGACATCAGCGAAGCCGCAGAGTCCCGCCGGTAGTACTGGACCCGCTGGTTCCGCTCCGGCGTGTCCCTCAGCATCAGGCCGGTGGGGGCGTCCTCGCACAGCTCGACGAGCGACGTGTCCACTCCGCCAGCGGCGACGGCGTCATGGACCAGCGACCCGGCCATACCGGCGTCGAGGCGGCTGACCCAAGCGCTGCTGAGCCTGAGCGCGGCGCAGTAGAGCGCCACGTTCGACTCGGCCCCGCACACGTCCCAGGCAAAGTTGTCGGCCGCCGGGTCGGGATCACGATAGAGGGTGAGCATCGACGCGAGTATGTGCGGCGCTGCGAATTGCAGATCGCAGAGTGGGACGACCTGCGGGCCAGCCTCGAGGATCCCGACAGCCCTGTCGAAGTGCCTAGGGCCGCCATCGCCCTGTCGAGGGCCCCGGCGACCGGAGCCCCCCGAGCCGAGCAGCCGCCCACGGCGTCGGTACGATCGGGAGCCAGTGGCCCGAGCGGCCCGTGAGCGAAGCGAGCAGGAGCGGATGACATGCCGCCGGTGACCGTGCCCAGCGATCGGCGGGCCTTCGAGGTGGTGGCCCCGTTCGAGCCCGCCGGCGACCAGCCCAAGGCCATCGAGGCTCTGGCCGCGGGAGTGGCCGACGGGCACCGCTTCCAGACGCTGCTGGGCATCACCGGCTCGGGCAAGAGCGCCACCATCGCCTGGACCATCGAGCGGGCCCAGCGGCCCACGCTGGTGCTGGCCCCCAACAAGTCGCTGGCTGCCCAGCTGGCCAACGAGCTGCGGGAGCTGTTCCCGCACAACCGGGTGGAGTACTTCGTGAGCTACTACGACTACTACCAGCCCGAGGCCTACATGCCGGCCAGCGACACCTACATCGAGAAGGACTCGTCGGTGAACGACGAGATCGACCGGCTGCGCCATTCGGCCACCTCGGCGCTGCTCACCCGCCGCGACACCATCGTGGTGGCGTCGGTGTCGGCCATCTACGGGCTCGGCTCGCCCGAGGAGTACGAGACCCAGCTGCTGGTGCTTAACCGGGGCGGCACCTACGACCAGCGGTCGATACTGCGCCGGCTGGTGGACATTCAGTACGAGCGCAACGACATGAACCTGACCCGGGGCAAGTTCCGGGTGCGGGGCGACACCATCGAGATCCACCGGGCCTACGACGAGACCGCGGTTCGGATCGAGTTGTTCGGCGACGAGGTGGACCGCATGACCGTGGTCGACCCGCTCACCGGCGAGCGGCTGGAGGACCTGGATGACCTGGTGGTGTTCCCGGCCAGCCACTACGCCACCAGCGCCGAGCGTATGGAGAAGGCCATCGAGCGGATCGAGGTCGAGCTGGCCGAGCGGCTGGCCTACTTCGAGGCCGAGGGCAAGTTGCTGGAGGCCCAGCGCCTCCAGATGCGCACCAGCTACGACCTCGAGATGATGGCCGAGTTGGGCTACTGCAACGGCATCGAGAACTACTCGGCGCCCATCGACGGCCGGGGCCCGGGCGAGTCGCCCTACACGCTGCTCGACTACTTCCCCGGGGACTTCCTGATGGTGATCGACGAGTCGCACGTGGCCGTGCCCCAGCTGCACGGCCAGTACGAGGGCGACCGCAGCCGCAAGGAGACCCTGATCGACCACGGCTTCCGGCTGCCGTCGGCGGCCGACGACGAGGTGATGACCCGGCTCAACCAGGTGATCTTCATGTCGGCCACCCCCGGCGCCTACGAGCTGGAGGTTTCCGATCAGGTGGTGGAACAGATCGTGCGGCCGACGGGGCTGGTCGACCCCGAGGTGGTGGTCAAACCGACCAAGGGCCAGATCGACGACCTTCACGAGCTGATCGGCCAGCGGGTGGAGCAGAGTCAGCGGGTGCTGGTGACCACCCTCACCAAGAAGATGGCCGAGGACCTCACCGACTACCTGCTGGAGCTGGGGCTGCGGGTGCGGTACCTCCACAGCGAAGTGGACACGGTTCGCCGCATCGAGATCCTGCGGGATCTGCGGCTGGGGGAGTTCGACGTGCTGGTGGGGATCAACCTGCTGCGCGAGGGGCTGGACCTGCCCGAGGTGTCGCTGGTGGCCATCCTGGACGCCGACAAGGAGGGCTTCCTGCGCAGCGAGACGTCGCTGATACAGACCATCGGGCGGGCGGCCCGCAACGTGGACGGTCAGGTGGTGATGTACGCCGACGTGGTGACCGACTCGATGCGGCGGGCCATCTCGGAGACGATGCGGCGCCGGGGCCTCCAGGAGGCCCACAACGAGGTCCACGGGATCGACCCGACCACCATCCGCAAGGCGGTCACCGACATCCTGGCCATGATCCGCCCTGATCGTGACGGTGCGCCGGTGCCGGACGGCGATGTGGGCGGCGAGGCCGGTGGGGGACTTGCCGCGGCCCGGCGCCGCCGCGACGGCCCCGACCTGGGCGAGCTGCCCGACGCCGAGCTGGAGCGCCTGATCCGCACCCTCGACGAGGAGATGCGGGAGGCCGCCGGCGACCTGCGCTTCGAGTACGCCGCGAGGTTACGCGACGAGATCAAGGACCTGCGGAGGGAACTGGCCGAGATCCGCGGCTGAGCGGGGTTGTCAGGTCAGGTTGCTTCGAAGATCTCGGTACCTGACCAGCAGGTGACCGTGTCGGGGTCTACGGCGATGCCTCCGCCGCAGGTGCATCTCGGGCGCTGGTCGTCGAGGAGCCGGCCCTCGGCGTCCCAGAGTTGCAGGGTGTGTTCGCGCACGGGCTCGCGCACGACTCTCAACCAGCGTCCGCGGCCCCTGGCGGTCAGGGCCTCGACCAGGGCTGAGACCATGTCCGGCGGCGCGGGCTCGTTGGTCTTGATGCAGTAGAACGTGCCGCCGATACAGAGTTCGTGGGGGCCGTACTCGTACTTGTCAAGGTAGTTCACAGTGCGCTGGGGGTCGTAGTCCGGTGGCGGCTCGCCGTCGAGGGTCAGGGTCTGGCGTCCGTCCGTGCGCATCGCGTACAGGTTGACTGCGACCCACGACTTGCGAGTGAAGGGGATCGTGCCCGTCATCGGGATCCTCCTCAGATTCTAACGATATTCCTGGAAAAAGCTTTAAACAGCATAACAATGCTTGACAAGTGTCACACCCCTATGGCATGATCTGACTATGGCGATGAAAGCTGCTCATCGGGTGCGGGACGGTCTGGCGGAGTTGATCCGTCTGGTCAACTCCGGGAGCGCGTCGACGACTGACGCGCAGCGGGTTCTGTCAGCGTCGAGGGGATTCGCGGCGCAGGTGGCGGTGTTGCAGGCCGACGCGGCTGCTCTAGTGGCGGCGGGGGAGCGGCATGGCGACGGGGGCGCCGGAGTGCTGGCCCGGACGGCGGGACTGTCCAAGCGAGACGCCCTCGGGCAGGTCGAGGTGATGGGACAGTTGCAGTCGATGCCCGACGTGAGAGACGCCCTGACGGACGGGGAGATCCCGCTGGCCAACGCCAAGACCCTCGCGCGGGCCAGCGCAAGGACCAGCGCCGCCGAGGTTGAACGGGACGACGGTCTCCTGGAGAAGGCCGCCTCATTGTCGCCGGACCAGTTCGTTCGGGAAGCGGGCCGCTGGGTGGTGCAGCGTCAGCATGACGGCGGCGAGGGCGAGTACCGGCGCCAGCGGGCTCGCCGGCGGCTGAGCGTCTGGAAGGACGATTCCGACGGCATGGTGCACTTGCGGGGCGAGCTTGATCCGGTAGCTGGAGCCAAGCTGCGCACACGGCTGCTCAAGGAGGCTGAGCGGCTGCGGCGATGCGATCTCGGCAAGCCCGTTGGGGAGCAGCGCAGCCTCTCTCAGCGCTTCGCCGACGCGCTGGAAACACTGACCGAGCCCGACCGCTCGGGCAACAGTCGCCGAAGCGGGTCACCGGCCGACATCACCATTGTCCAGCACCTGTCCCCTGATGGCGACAAGGCGTTCGCGGAGGTCGTCGATGGCGGCGTGATCCCCGAGAGCGTGCTCGAGGAGCACTTCTGCAACGCCAGGATCGTGGGAGTCGTATTCGACAGCAAGGGCCTGCCGCTGTGGCGGGGCACCGCGTCGCCGCGGCCCAGCAAGGCCCAGATGGACGCGCTGATCGCCCGCTACGGCGGATGCGCGGGATGCGGCCAGCACTCCGTCATGAACCAGGCCCATCACATCCGGCCCAGGTCGCAGGGAGGCCCCACCGATATCGACAACTTGATGCCGCTGTGTTGGGGATGCCACGACAACGTCCACATCCACGGGTGGCGGGTGGTGCCCGACGGGCGGAGCCTGCACACCATCGCGCCGCCCGATCGGATCCGCTACGGCCCGGCCCGCGCGCCCGACCCTCCGCCGATCCACGACCCGCCCAGCCGGCGGCGCCGGGCCGGCACGTCCAGTCGCCAGTCCCGGGTGCCCGACGTCGAGCCCGAACCGCTCCTCACGGTCACCTAGGGCCGAGATGCACTGGAAGGACGGGGCTGAGCGGGTTGAAGCCGGGCTCGCGACGATGCTGGCGTGGGCGGCGGGCGACCTTGTGACTTCCTCCGAGATGCTGAGAGCGTGCGACCTGGTCTCAGCCAGCGCAGTGAAGATGGCGAGTCTCGCCAGGATCGAGGGCACCTCGATCGAGGAGCTTCAGGACATCGTGCAGGCTTGCCGGACCATCTCAGCGAAGGTGGCCTTGTTCGACATGCGAGTGCGGGCGCTGCTGGCGGTGACGCCAGGTCTGGCCGCCATCCAAGATGCGACTGCGATTCCAAGTGTGGCCGCGATCCGAGCTGTGGCCGCGATCCAGAATGGAGCCGTGATGCGAAATGAGGCCGTGACACAAGATGTGGCCGTGAAGCGAAATGAAGGTATAGGCAACAGCGCGGTGGCATGATCGGGGTGTGGGCAGGTCGGATGATCGGTCGGATAGAGGCGCCTCCGTAGCAGCTGTGAGTGACGTCGGGCCGCGGCAGGTGAACGAGGACCGGGCGCTTGCCGTGGTCTCCGAGGACGATGGCAGCTGGGTGATCGCCGTCGCCGACGGGCTGGGCGGGCACACCCGGGGCGACGAGGCCGCTCAGGCCGCGGTGGAGGGGCTGCCCCTTCGGATCGCCAGCGCTGAAGACATGGCGACCGCCTTCGGGGAGGCCAACGAGCGTGTGCTGGCACTAACCGGGCCTGAGGTGTGGTCGCGGGCCTTGCCCCTGCACATGTTCCCGATGAGCACCCTTTGCGTGGCCGCCTGGACGCCCGAGGGCGGTCTGCTGATCGGCTGGATGGGCGACACGTTGCCCTTCATCGCCACGGCCAGCCGGGGCGGCTTCAGCGGCTTCCTGTGCGGCCGCCCCCACCGGATCCCCGGCGGCAGCATCGAGATCTGCCTGGGAATGCCGCCTGCTGGCGGATCAGCAGACCCAGGTCCTGTCGAGGTGGAGATCGTCGGCGAATCCGGCGCCGGATCGCGGCCAGATGCCGTGATCCTGCTGAGCGACGGCGCCTGGGAGCCCTTCGTGTACGAACACGGCGTCGAGTGGCTGTCGGACGATTCCGTGGCCGGCGGCATCGGTGCAGCGTGCGGCCCCAATGCCGAGACCGCCGACGAGATTGCCGAGCGGATGCTGGCCGAAGCCTGCCGCCTAGGGCTCAACGACAACGCCACGATCGCCGTCGCCCTCTGGCGCTGACCTGCCGGCGGGGCGACCGGCGACGCTAGCCCGTCACGGGCTCGAGGCGGGCGGGAACGTGCTTGTGCCACGGCGTGAGAGCTATCTCATCCTCCCAGCCGAGCGACGTGAGCTCATTGGGGGCGACGCCGGACCGGAAGTGCTCGCCGTCCTCATCGGGGAAGTCGAGGCCCAAGCCGTTGGGAAGGCTGATATGGCCAGGCTGCATGGCGTCGTCGACACACACGGTCGGCTCCGCGGTTCCAGCCGCGGTGCGCAGGCGTACGCGGTCGCCGTCGACCAGTCCGTGAGCGGCCGCGTCGGCTGTGCTGACAGCCAGTGCGCCATCGCGATCGGCCTTGCGCCAGCCGGGATCGCGGAAGATCGTGTTCGCAGTGGACGAGCGGCGCTCTCCCGCCGACAGGACGAGCGGGAACTCAGCGGTGGTATGGCTGGCCGGCGCGTCGGGCAGAGCACGCAGCAGGTCCACCAGCTGCGGGATGTTGGCGTGGATCTTGTGATCGGTCGAGCCGAGCAAGTCCCAGGCCTGCTCATGCAGGTGGCTGGTGAACACGACCCCGTCGTCGCTCTCGATGACCTTGTCGAAAAGGGCGTCGCCCAATCCCGTGTCGCCCGGCTCGATTCCGGCGCGCCGAACCGCTTCCGGGTAGGCGCCCGCGCACCTCTGAGCCACGAACCACAGCGCCGCCCCCTCAGCGCAGCCCCCGGGCAGGGTCGGACCGAGCGTGCGGTACAGCACCGCGGCGCCGACTCTGGCGAGCACCGGCTTGGCCTCTACCGCGGCGAAGAACGCGGCTGCGAACTCGGCCCGGCCCTTCGCGGCCGCGGCCCGCACGGGGGCGAGGTCGTCGGAGGTGTACACCCCCAGCGCCTCCACGAGGCGCGTGTGGATCTCCGGCTCCGAGAGCGTTCCCGGCAGCGGGGGCAGCACCGGCTTGCGCAGGTAGAAGACGTTGTCGGGGAACTCGAAGTTGAAGAACACCGCCTCGGCCTTCTCGTACTGGCTGGAGGCCGGGAGCACGTAGTCGGCTCGCCGGGCCGTCTCGGTCATGGCCACATCGATCACCACGGAGAACTCCAGGGCGTCCATTGCCTCACGGAACCGGGGTGAGTCGGCCAGCGAGTGCAGCGGGTTCGCACTCTCGATGATCATGGCCCGGAAACGGTCGGGATGATCGGCGAGGACCTCCTCTGCGATGGAGTTGCAGGGAATGAGGCCGGCGATGATCGGTGCTCCGGTCACGGGGGTGACCTTGGGTCGGGTGCGCTTGCCGCCCATGTCGCCGCTGCTCAGCAGGGGCGCGAAGGCGCTGTGAGGGTGGATCGAGCCCGGCTTGGCGAAGCTGCCCCGCAGGATCCAGATCAGCCGCTGGAGGTACGAGACCAGCGTGGAGTGCGGACCCTGCTGCACGCCCAGATCCTCGAAGATCGCCACCGATGAAGCCCGCCCGATGCGATGGGCGACCGCCTCCAGCTCGGAGACCGCGATCCCGCAGCGGGCCGCGAAGTCGGCGACCGGCACCTCGCGCACCGCAGCCAGCACAGGCTCGATCTCCTCGACGTGGTCGGCCACGAAGCCGCGGTCGACCAGGTCGTCGCGCACGATGATCGCCAGGATCGCGGCCACGCAGAACGCGTCGGTCCCGGGCCGCACCGCCAGATGATGGTCGGCCAGCTCGGCGGTCCTGGTGCGGCGCGGGTCGATCACGATCATGGCGCGCTCGGGATCGTTGGCGACGGCCCGCAGAATGCGGCGGGCCTCCGGGAAGCCGTGGCTCTGCCAGGGGTTCTTCCCCAGGAACACTGCCACTTCCGCGTGCTCGAAGTCTGCTCGGGTGTGGGCCCGGTACAGGCGGGCCTCGACAAAGGCCTCGCCCGTCTTCTCCTGCGCGATGGCATTGGACCGGTACTGCACGCCGAGGGCGTTGGCGACCGCGCCGCCGTACATGCCGCCGAGGTGGTTGCCCTGCCCGCCGCCGCCGTAGCGGAAGATCGTGGCGCCGCCATAGGTGTCGCGCACCGCGGCCAGGCGCTCGGCGACTTCGGCAATGGCAGTGTCCCAGTCCACCTCCTCGTAGCTGCCGTCGGGCCGCCGCCGCATCGGCGACGTGAGACGGGCCCGGTGGTTCTGGTAGTGGTCCAGCCGCAGCGCCTTCTCACAGGTGTAGCCCTTGGAGCTGACATGGTCCTTGTTGCCCCGTATACGGGCGAACCGCCTCCCGTCGAGGCGCACCTCGATGCCACAGTTCGACTCGCACAGAATGCAGGCGGTCTTGTGCCACACGTGGTCGATCGGTACATCCATGGCGGCTACGGTAACCGGGTCATCCGCCGGCGCAGGGTCGGCACCCCGCAGGCGAGATCATGAACAAGATATGAACATATGTTCGCCAGGCTCACGACGGCAACGGGTAGAGTCTGAACGTGGCTGAGCGGCTGGTGATCTCGGGGGCGCGCGAGCACAACCTCAAGGACGTGCACCTGGATCTTCCCCGGGACCGGCTCATCGTCATCACCGGGCTCTCGGGCTCCGGCAAGAGCTCGCTGGCCTTCGACACCATCTACGCCGAGGGCCAGCGCCGCTACGTGGAATCTCTCTCCGCCTACGCCCGGCAGTTCCTGGGCCAGATGGACAAGCCCGACGTCGACTTCATCGAGGGCCTGTCCCCGGCCATCTCGATCGACCAGAAGAGCGCGTCGCGCAACCCCCGCTCCACTGTCGGCACCATCACCGAGGTCTACGACTACCTGCGGCTGCTCTACGCCCGCATCGGCGTGCCCCACGATCCCGAGACCGGCGAGCGGCTCATCCGCCAGACCCCCCAGCAGATCGTGGACCGCATCCTGGAGATGGAGCCGGGCACCCGGTTCCAGGTGCTGGCGCCGGTGGTGCGGGGCCGCAAGGGCACCTACGACACCTTGCTGGCCGACCTGGCCGGGCAGGGCTTCGCCCGGGCCATCGTCGACGGCGAGCTGATCGAGCTGGCCGACTTCGCCGGCGCCACCGGCCTGTCCGGCGGAACCGAAGGCCTTGAGCTGGCCCGCTACGAGATGCACGACATCGCGGTGGTGGTGGACCGGCTGGTGCTGCGCGACGGCGTCGAGCGCCGGCTGACCGACTCGGTGGAGACCGCGCTGCGACTCGCCAGCGGCATCGCCGAGATCGACATCGTCTCCCGGCCGCAGTCCGGCGGAGTGAGCCCCCGGCGGATCGTGTTCAGCCAGCATCTGGCCCGTCCCTCCGACGGCAAGTCGTTCGAGGAACTCGCCCCCCGCAACTTCTCGTTCAACTCGCCCTACGGCGCCTGCAGCCACTGCGACGGCCTGGGCACCGTGTTCGAGGTGGACCCCGAGCTCGTCGTCCCCGATACCGGCGCCACCCTGGCCGGAGGGGCGATCACGCCCTGGTCCGAGAGCAGATCACGCTATTACCCCCGCCTGCTGCAGGCGGTCTGCGAAGAGTACGCGATCCCCCGCGATGTCCCCTGGTGCGAGCTCACCCCGCGCCAGCAGGACATGCTGCTGTACGCCAAGGGGGTCAAGGGTCGGGTGCAGGTCCGCTACCAGAACCGCTTCGGCCGGCGCCGGGTGTACCAGGCCCGCTTCGAGGGGATCGTCCCGCACCTGATGCGCCGCCACGACGAGTCCGAGAGCGAGTCGGCCCGGGAGAACATCGAGGGCTACATGCGCAAGGTGCCGTGCCCGGACTGCGGCGGCGCCCGGCTCAACCCGCTGGCGCTGGCCGTGACCGTCGACGGCCGCAACCTCCACGAGCTGTGCACCATGTCGATCGCGGAGGCGGCCAAGACCCTTGCAGAGATGCACCTCGACGACCGCGACACCATGATCGCGGAGCAGGTGCTCAAGGAGATCCGGTCCCGGCTCGGGTTCCTGCTCGACGTGGGACTGGACTATCTCAACCTGTCGCGCAGCGCAGCCACCCTGGCCGGGGGGGAGGCCCAGCGGATCCGGCTGGCCAGCCAGGTCGGATCGGGGCTGGTGGGCGTGCTGTACGTGCTGGACGAGCCGTCCATCGGGCTGCACCAGCGCGACAACCGGCGCCTGATCGAGACGCTGGTGCGCATGCGCGACCTCGGCAACACCGTCATGGTCGTCGAGCACGACGAGGAGACCATCCGAGTGGCCGACCACGTGGTGGACATCGGACCAGGCGCCGGGGAGCACGGCGGCGCCATCGTGCACTCCGGGCCCCTGGAGGGGCTGCTGGAGCTGGAGGAATCAATCACCGGCCAGTACCTGTCAGGCCGCAGGGCCATCGCGGTGCCGCAGATGCGCCGGCAGGGTGACGGCACCCGCCTGGTAGTGCGGGGGGCCCGCGAGAACAATCTGGCCGACATCGACGTGGCCTTCCCGCTGCAGCGCTTCGTGTGCGTCACCGGCGTGTCGGGCTCGGGCAAGTCATCGCTGGTCAACGAGATCCTGCACCGGGCGCTGATGCAGCACATCTACCGGTCCAAGACCCCGCCCGGGCGCCACACCCGCATCGACGGGGTCGGCCATCTCGACAAGGTGATCTGCATCGACCAGTCGCCCATAGGCCGAACCCCCCGGTCGAACCCAGCCACCTACACCGGCGTGTTCGACCACGTCCGGAAGCTGTTCGCCAATACGCCCGAATCCAGGATCCGCGGCTACATGCCGGGGCGGTTCTCGTTCAACGTGAAGGGCGGCCGCTGCGAGGCGTGCCGGGGCGACGGCACCATCCGCATAGAGATGCACTTCCTGCCCGACGTCTACGTGCCCTGCGAGGTGTGCAAGGGCAAGCGCTACAACCGGGACACCCTCGAGGTCACCTTCAAGGGCCGCAACATTGCCGAGGTGCTGGACATGCCCTGCGCCGAGGCGCTGGAGTTCTTCGCCAACCAGCCGCCCATCGCCCGACACATGGGCACCCTGGTCGACGTGGGCCTCGGCTACGTGCGGCTCGGCCAGCCCGCGCCCACGCTGTCGGGCGGTGAGGCCCAGCGGGTCAAGCTCTCCAGCGAGCTGGCGAAGCGCTCCACCGGCCACACGATGTACATCCTCGACGAGCCCACCACCGGCCTGCACTTCGAGGATGTGCGCAAGCTGCTGGGCGTGCTGGGCCGGCTCGTGGACCAGGGGAACACGGTCGTGGTAATCGAGCACAATCTGGACGTGGTCAAGACGGCCGACTGGATCATCGACCTCGGCCCCGAGGGCGGCTCGGGCGGGGGCCGGATCGTGGCCGAGGGTACTCCCGAGCAGGTGGCCGAAGTGCCCGAGAGCCACACCGGCCGGTACCTGCGCTCGATGCTGTGCTAGCCGGCGTCCTCGTCGTGTTCACTGGTTGCATTGAGCCTGGTTGCAAGAGCACGCGATCAGACGTCGCAGGGAGCAGGCGCGGAGCATGGGCGCGCTGAAGCGGCCGCCAGCGGGTTCCATCCCGGACGCGCCCGGGTCCTACCAGTTCCTCGACGCCGAGGGCCGGGTCATCTACGTCGGCAAGGCCAAGAGCCTGCGCTCCCGGCTCAACACCTACTTCGGCTCGCACCTGCCCCTGCGCACCCGCCAGATGGTGGACGCCGCCGCGTCGGTGGAGTGGATCCAGGTGGCCAACGAGGTCGAGGCCCTGATGCTCGAGTTCTCGCTGATCCAGCGCCACCGGCCCCGGTTCAACGTCCGCTACACCGACGACAAGTCGTACCCGTTCCTGTGCGTGACCACGCTCGACGAGTGGCCCCGGGCCATGGTCATGCGGGGCCGGCGGCGCAAGGGCAACCGCTACTTCGGCCCCTACGGCCACGCCTACGCCATCCGCGACACCCTCGACCTGCTGCTGCGGACGTTCCCGATCAGGACCTGCACCGACGGCAAGTTCCGCCGGTACGCCAGCCTGGGCAAGCCCTGCCTGCTGTACCACATAGAGAAATGCTCGGGGCCGTGCGTCGGCGACGTGTCCACCGAGGACTATGCCGAGATGGTGGCCGAGTTGCTGCGCTTCCTGGAAGGCGACAGCGACCCGGTGCTGGACCGGCTCGAGTCAGAGATGTCGGCCGCGGCCGACGAACTGGACTACGAGCGGGCCGCCCGGCTGCGGGACCGGCTGGCCGCGGTGCTCAAGGCAGTGGAGACCCAGCAGATGGTGGGCTCCCGCAACGAGGACTTCGACGTGATCGGCCTCGTGGATGACGCCCTAGAGGCCGCAGTGCAGGTGTTCTTCGTGCGCCGGGGCCGGGTGATGGGACGCCGGGGCTTCATGATCGACAAGGCTGAGGACCTCGACCGGGCCGAGCTGGTGAGCCGGGCGCTGGAGCGCCTGTACTTCGACGACAACCCGCTGGGCTGGCCCAAGCTCGTGCTGACCCCCGATACGCCGGCCGAGGTCGGTCTCTACACCGAGTGGCTGAGCGAGATGCGGGGCTCTCGAGTCGAGATCCGGGTGCCGCAACGGGGCTCCAAGCGGGCCCTGCAAGCCACCGTGATCCGCAACGCCGAGGAGTCGTTCACGCGTCATCGGCTCAAGCGCAGCACCGACCACAACAGCCGGGCCCGGGCCCTCAACGAGCTCCAGCAGCACCTTGGATTGGCCGAGGCGCCACTGAGGGTCGAGTGCTACGACATGAGCCACCTGTCCGGGCAGGACTACGTGGGCTCAATGGTGGTGCTTGAGGACGGCCTGCCCAAGAAGGCGGACTACCGAAGGTTCAAGATCCGCACAGTGCCGGGCAACGACGACTTCGCGGCCATGCACGAAGTGCTGACCCGGCGTCTGACCGGCTACCTGGAGCAGCGGGCCCGGCCGGTGGCCGAGCGCGACGGAAGATTCAGTTACCCCCCTCAGTTGCTGCTGGTGGACGGCGGCAGGGGACAATTGGGCGTGGCCGTGCGGGTGCTGGAAGAACTCGGCCTGGACGAAGAGATCCCCGCGGCGGCCCTGGCCAAGCAGTTCGAGGAGGTCTTCGTGCCCGGCCGGGCCGAGCCGGTGCGCATCCCGCGCCAGTCGGAGGCCCTGTACATGCTGCAACGCGTCCGCGACGAGAGCCACCGCTTCGCGATCGAGTATCACCGCAGGCTTCGGGGCAAGCGCATGACCAGTTCCGCCCTAGACGGCATCGCCGGCCTCGGACCGGTCCGCAAGGCCCGCCTCACCAATGAGCTAGGGGGTGTGCGAGCCGTCCAGCGGGCGCAACTGCACGAGCTGAAGGCCCTGCGATGGCTGCCTGACGCGGTCGCCGAGAACGTCCACGCCGCGCTCCGCGCCAGCAGCCGGGGCGCCTGAACATCATGCGTGCGCTGGGCGCGGTCGCACAGGTCTCCCTTCAGTCCGCGGTGCGAGTGATCCTGCTGCCGCTGGTGGCGGTGGAACTCGGCAGGGGCCCGGGCGTGTCGAGGGTCATCGTCGCGTCGCTCGTCGTGTGCGCGGTGGTCACCGCGGCCTCGTCGAAGTCATCACCGCGGTGGTGGATGCGATATGAGGGGGCCGCGAGCGGCGCTCATGGTCACGTCTACGCTGCCCGCATTGCCCGTACTGCCGGTTAGGGAGGTGGGCAGATGCACGACTCCTTGAGGGGCAAGGTTGTTCTTGTCACCGGGGCCGGCCGGGGCATAGGCAGGGCCATCGCCGAGCGCTTCGCCGCGGCTGGCTCGGCGGTGGCCGCGAACGACATCGACGGCGACGCCGCGGCCGCCACAGCAGAGACAATCCGCAGCGGCAACGGCACCGCGATGGCGGTTCAGGCCGACGTGTCGGAGAGCGCGCAGGTGGGCGCCATGGTGGACACGATCATGACCGCCCACGGCCGGATCGACGTGCTGGTCAACAACGCCGGGATCGTGAGTCCCATGCTCCACTTCTTCGATGCGACCGAGGAATGGTGGCGGCGCATCGTCGACGTCAACCTGACCGGGCACTTCCTGGTGTCGCACCCGGTGGCCCGCATCATGGCTACCCAGGGCGGCGGCAGCATCATCAACATGAGCTCCGGCGGCGCCACCCGGGCCCACCGGTCGTTCACCGCCTACGACGCCACCAAGGGCGGGATCGAGGCCCTAACCCGGGCGATGGCGTTGGACCTGGGCCCCTACAACGTACGGGTCAACGCGCTGGTGCCGGGTGCCATCGACACCAGCGGCATGACAAGCGACCAGCGGGCGCTCCGGGGCGAGAACGTTCCGCTGGGCCGGATCGGCGAGCCTTTCGATCTGACCGGCGGCGCGCTCTTCCTGGCATCCGACGACGCCGGCTACATCACCGGAGAGACGCTGCGGGTGGACGGCGGGATGCTGGCCCAGCAGCGCTCCGCGACCGTCGACGTCGTCCCGCCCAGCACGTTCCCTGCGATCGAGGACCTGTAGAGGTGGAGCGAGTGGCGGCCGGGGTGAACATCGCAGTGTCATGCGACCTCGACGCGACGGCCGAGGATCTGTAGCCGTGGAGCGAGCCGTGGCCGCGCCCCGGGTCGGTGTCGACGTCGGCGGCACGTTCACCGACGTCGCCCTCGAGCGCGCTGACGGGACGTTCGCGTCCATCAAGGTGCTCACCACTCACCAGCGGCCCGAGGAGGGGATTCTCGCGGGAGTCTCGTCCGTCGCCGACCGCGAGCGCGTTCAAATGGACGAGATTGCGCAGATCATCCACGGCACCACCCTGGCCACCAACGCCCTGATAGAGCGCCGCGGCGCCAAGACGGCGCTGGTGACTACCACCGGGTTCCGCGACGTGATCGAGACCCGCACCGAGAGCCGTTTCGAGCAGTACGACCTGAACATCGTGCTGCCCGCGCCCCTGATCGAGCGCAAGGACCGCTTCGTGGTGCCGGAGAGGATCGGCGCCCGCGGCGAAGTCCTGCTGCCCTTCGACGAGCGGGCCGCCCGCGAGGTTGTCGCCCGGCTGGTGGACGGCGGATACGAGTCGGTGGCCGTCGGGTTCATGCACAGCTACCGGAACCCGGATCACGAGCGCCGCTTCCGGGAGCTGCTGCTCGATGCCGCCCCGTCGGTCGCCGTGTCACTGAGCTGCGAGGTCTCGCCGCAGATGCGCGAGTTCGAAAGGTTCAACACGGTCTGCGCCAACTCCTACGTTCAGCCGCTGATCGCTACGTACCTGCGGCGACTGGAATCGGAACTGCAGCGCATGGGTGCGATGTGCCCACTGCTGCTGATCCACTCCGGCGGAGGCCTGATCAGCAGCGACGCGGCGGCCTCGTTCCCCGTGCGCCTCGTCGAGTCGGGCCCGGCCGGGGGAGCGATCTTCGCGGCGCACCTGGCCCGGGCCCATCGCCGCGACCGGATCGTCTCCTACGACATGGGGGGAACCACCGCGAAGATCGCGCTGATAGAGGACGGCTCGCCCCGCACGGCCAAGACCTTCGAGACGGCCCGAACCGCCCGCTTCAAGAAGGGCAGCGGGATGCCCATCTCGGTCCCGGCCATCGAGATGATCGAGATCGGCGCGGGCGGCGGGTCCATAGCGACCGTCGACGCGCTCGGCCAGATACGGGTGGGGCCTCAGAGCGCCGGCGCCGATCCCGGTCCCGCGTGTTACGACCTCGGCGGGAGGACTGCGACCGTGACCGACGCCAACGTGCGCCTCGGCCGGCTGCACCCGGAGAACTTTCTTGCGCCGGACATCTCGCTGTCACCGGAGTTGGCGACCAGCGCCCTCCGCGACTCAGTGGGCATGCCCCTGGGCCTTGACAACGATGGCGCCGCGGTGGGGGTGGCCGAGGTGGTCGACGAGAACATGGCCAACGCGGCCCGAACCCACGCGGTGGAGAGCGGCAAGGACCTTGCCGGCTACTCGATGGTCGCCTTCGGAGGGGCCGCTCCGCTGCACGCTTGCCACCTGATCGACAAGCTGGGCATCGACGAGGTGCTGGTGCCGGTCGGCGCGGGCGTCGGCTCAGCCATCGGGTTCCTGCTGGCGCCGTTCTCCTACGAGGCCACCCGCAGCTTCTACACCACGTCCGACCGCTTCGACACCGGCGGCGTCCGGGCGCTGCTTGCGGAGCTGGCCGCGGAGGCTGAGGCGTTTGTCCGGATGGGCACCGCGGAGGCGGTGACCGTCGAGCGCGAGGTGCTCATGCGATACCGCGGCCAGGGCTGGGAGATCCCGGTGGCGCTGCCCCACGGCGACTTCGACGAGATCGCAGCGGGGGAGCTCACCACCACTTTCGTGAAGGCCTACGAGGCATTCTTCGGGCGGGCAATCGAGGGCCTCACCATCGAGGCGGTGAGCTGGTCGGTGCGGGTGTCCTCGCGGCGCGAGGCGCCGACAGCGATAGAGCCCCTACCGGCGGGCCAGCCCCCGGCAATCGCGGGCACCCGGCTGGTGTACGACCCGGCCGCGGGCAGGAAGGTGGCCGCCGCTCTGTTCGAGCGGGCTGCCCTCGCCGCCGGTGACACCGTCAACGGCCCGGCGCTGATCACCGAGGACCAGACCACGACGGTGGTCGGGTCCCAGCACACTGCTGTTGTCCAGCCCGACCTGACCTTGAGGATCACCGGGACGGGCCGGCCGGGCGGCGGTTGGCCGGCAGCGGGCGCGCAGCAACGCGACGCCGAGCCGGCACGCCCTGCTCGGCCCGTCGGCGTCCCCGCACTGGCACCGGGACCGCGATGCCGGGACGGCAGGCCGCGACGACCCGATGCAGCCAGCTCCGCAAGCCATCAGGTTCCCGGACGGAGCCGGGACCGCGAGCCATGGGGTCCCGATGCAGATCATGTGGAACCGCCTGATATCGGTAGTCGAGGAGCAGGCGCTGACCCTGGTGCGGACCGCCTTCTCTACGTCGGTGCGGGAGGCTGGCGATTTGTCGGCTGGAGTGTTCGATCGCAGGGGCCGCCTGATCGCCCAGGCCGTCACCGGAACGCCGGGCCATGTCAACACCATGGCCGCGTCCCTGGGCCACTTCATCAACGAGATCGGGGCCGAGAGCATGTGCCCCGGCGATGTGTATCTCACCAACGACCCTTGGAAGGGCACCGGCCACCTCCACGACATCACCGTGGCCACGCCGGTGTTCACCCGAGGCCGAGCGGATAGGCGAGCGAGTCCGGCTCATACGGGTGAGGCCGCGGCCCGAGCGGCCCGAGAGGCCAGCGAACAAGAGCGGGAGACACCCCCTGGCAACGCGACGGGCTCGCACCTACCCGCGCACGCTCTCGGCGATCACTCGGATGAACCCAAAGATCTCATCGGCTTCTTCGCGTCGACCGCGCACGTGGTCGACATCGGCGGCCGCGGCTTCGGTCCCGACGCCCGCGAGCTGTACGAGGAAGGCATCCGCATCCCGATCATGAGATGGGCCGAACGGGGACGGCTCAACCGGGATCTGGTCGACATCGTGCGCGCCAATGTGAGGGAGCCCGACCAGGTGATCGGCGACATCCACGGGCTGGCCGCCTCCAACGAAACCGGTCGCCGGCGGCTGCTCGACATGCTGGGGGAATTCGGCCTGACCGACCTCGAGGAGTTGGCCGGCTTCGTGTTCGACCGCACACGGCGAGCAACCCTCGACGCGCTGGAGAGGGTCCCCAACGGCGTCTACCGCAACACGATGCGGGTAGACGGGTACGGCGATCCGGTCACTCTGGCCGCGGCGGTGACCGTCTCCGATGACGGCATGCACGCCGACTTCACGGGCACGTCGCCGGTGAGCCCGTTCGGCATCAACGTTCCGATCACCTATGCGCAGGCGTACTTCACCTACGGGATGCTGGTGGCGCTGGCTCCAGAGCTGCCCAACAACTACGCCTCCCTGCTGCCCTTCACGGTGAGCGCTCCACCCGGTGCGATCCTCAACGCGGTGGAGCCCGACCCGGTGGCCGTGCGCCACGTGATCGGCCACTTCGTGACCGATCTGTGCCTGGGAGCGATCGCCCCGGCACTGCCCGACATCGTTCCGGCCGAGGGTTCCGGAGCGCTGTGGAACTTCCAGGCCAGCGCCCGCAGCGCCGATCCCGGGGACCCGCGGCCGCCGGTGGAGATGCTGATGTTCAACAGCGGCGGCAGCGGCGCCCGGCCCGGCCGCGACGGGCTCACCGCCACCGCCTTCCCGTCGGGTGTGAGGACCATGAGCGTCGAGGCCACCGAGCAGGTCGGCCCGATCGTGGTGTGGCGCAAGGAGATGCGACCGGACAGCGGCGGAGCGGGCCGGTTCCGGGGCGGCTTGGGTCAGGTGATCGAGATCGCCCCGGCCGACGGGTACCTGTTCGAGTTCTCGGCCATGTTCGACCGGGTCGACAACCCGGCCCGGGGCCGGGCGGGCGGCCTCGACGGCACGGTTGGCGGGGTGCGCCTCGACGACGGCACACCGTTCGGGTCCAAGGGCAAGCAGACCGTGCCTGCGGGCCGGCGGCTCATCCTGGAGCTACCCGGCGGCGGGGGATTCGGCGACCCGGCGGAGCGCGACCCGGCCGCGGCCGCCAACGACCTGGCCCAGGGCTACGTGACTTGAAGCACGCGTCTCATGCTGAGTAGTGCCCGGCATAGTCCCCGGCGCTCCAACTACGACGTGGTGATAGCAGGCGGGGCGATCATGGGCTCATCGGTCGCGTTCTTCCTGTCCAGCAGCCCCGACTTCGGCGGGACCATCCTGGTGGTGGAGCGGGACCCGTCGTACGAGTACAGCTCCACGGCCCGCACCAACAGCTGCATGCGCCAGCAGTTCTCGCGTGAAGTCAACATCCGCATCTCGCAGTTCGCGGCCGAGTTCGTGCGCGACTTCCGTGACTGGATGGGCGACCCGGAGGCACCCGAGGTTCCCGTCAACCACTTCGGCTACATGTACCTGGCGGGCGACGAAGCCTCGGCGGCGGTGCTGGCGGCCAACCAGCAGGTGCAGGCCGCCCTCGGAGCCGGCACGCGGATCATGTCCGCGGAGCAGATCGCAGCCGAGTACCCCTTCTACAACGTCGACGGCATCGTCTGCGGCAGCCACAACCTCGTCGGCGAGGGCTGGTGGGACTCCGGAACGGTGTTCGACTGGTGGCGGCGACAGGCCCGGCGCAACGGCGTCGAGTACGTCTCTGACGAGGTAGTCGGCATCGACCGCGCCGGAGACACGGTGACCGGGGTGGAGCTGGCGTCGGCGGGGACGATCGGCTGCGGGGCGCTGGTCAACGCCACCGGCCCGAGGGCGTCCCATACCGCGGCCATGGCCGGCCTGGAGCTGCCGGTGGAGCCCCGCAAGCGCTACACGTTCGTCTTCGAGGCGGCCGAGCCGCTGGACCGGGACCTGCCCCTGACCATCGATCCGACCGGCGTGCACGTGCGCCGCGACGGCGTTGCCTACCTGGCCGGCTGTCCGCCTGACGTCGACCGGCCGGTGGCCTACGACGACTTCGACATGGACCACGAGATATGGGAATCCAAGGTGTGGCCCGTGCTGGCGCACCGGGTTCCCGCCTTCGAGCGCATCAAGGTCACCAGCCGCTGGGCCGGGCACTACGCCTACAACTGCTTCGACCACAACGCAGTGGTCGGACCCCACACCGAGGTTCGGAACTTCTTGTTCATCAACGGCTTCTCCGGCCACGGCATGCAGCAGTCGCCGGCGATGGGTCGGGCCGTGGCGGAGCTGCTGTGCTACGGCGAGTACCGCACGCTCGACTTGTCAGAACTCGGTTACGAGCGCATAGAGCGGGGCGAACCGTTCGTCGAGACGGCGATCATCTGAGACTCTCCGACCGCGGGGCCGGTCCGGGCCGAACCGGCAGGCGCAACTACCATGATCAGCGAGTGAGCGCCTTCGTCGTCATCGCGGGGATGTCTGGAGCGGGCCGCAGCCACGCCGCCAACAACCTCGAGGACCTCGGCTGGTTCGTCATGGACAACCTGCCGCCGTCGCTCATCGGCAAGGTGGCCGACCTTGCAGGGGCACCCGGCGCGGGCATCGACCGGCTCGCCCTTGTGGTAGGCACTGGCCGCTACCACGATGAGATCGTCGGCATGATCGACGGCTTGAGGGAGGGGTTCGACGGGCTGCGGATCCTGTTCCTCGACGCGACCACAGACGCCCTCGTCCGCCGGTACGAGTCCACCCGCCGGCGGCATCCATTCTCAGAATCCGGCGGGGCGGGCACCCTGGCCGAGGCCATCGAGGCGGAGAGGTCGGCGCTGGAACCGGTGCGGGCCACCGCCGACGTGGTCATCGACACGTCGGATCTCAACATCCACCAGCTGCGAGACCGCATGGCCGAGCTGTTCGGCGTCGGCGAGGGCCAGGCCATGCGGATCACGGTGCTGTCGTTCGGCTACACCCACGGCATCCCCCTCGACGTGGACATCGTGATCGACTGCCGGTTCCTGCCCAACCCCCACTACATGGACGAGCTGCGTCTCCTCAGCGGGCTCGATGCCGAGGTCGCCGGCTACGTGATGCAGCAGCCGGTGACGGGGGAGTTCCTGGCCCGCATGGAGTCGCTGCTGGAACTGCTGGTGCCCCAGTACGTGGCCGAGGGCAAGTCGTACCTGACGGTGGCCTTCGGCTGCACCGGCGGGCGGCATCGCTCGGTGGCCGTGACCGAGCATTTCGCCGGGGTGCTGGGCGCCATGGGCCACGGGCCCGCGGTGGTGCATCGCGACATCGACAAGCACGACTCGCAGTTCCCAAATTGATGTAGTTGCTGCCCCCTGAGGGCGCTTCCTGCATCAATTCCGACGGGGACCGGACCCGGGCCGAGAGCGGGGTGCGGAGATCCCCCCGGATGCCGTCCGGCCCGGCCTAGCCTCTGGCTCATGAGCATTCGAGTGGGCATCAACGGCTTCGGCCGCATCGGACGCAACTTCTACCGGGCCGCGCGAGACCAGGGTGCGGACCTCGACGTGGTGGCCGTGAACGACCTCGGGTCGATCGACACCATGGCCCACCTGCTCAGCCACGACTCGGTCCACGGCCGGCTCGGCGCCGACGTTTCCGTTGACGGAGACGTGCTGAGCGTCGGCAACGACTCGCTGCAGGTCCTGTCGGTGCGCAACCCCGAGGACCTGCCGTGGGGCGACCTGGGAGTGGACGTGGTGGTGGAGTCCACCGGCATCTTCACCAAGCGTGACGCCGCGGCCCGCCATCTCGACGGCGGCGCGCCCCGGGTGCTGGTCTCCGCGCCGTGTTCGGGAGCCGACGCCACCTTCGTCGTCGGCGTCAACGACTCCGACTTCGACCCGGTAGTCCACACCGTCGTGTCCAACGCATCCTGCACCACGAACTGCTTCGTGCCCATGGTCAAGGTGCTCGACGACGCCTTCGGGGTGGAGCGGGGCCTGATGACCACCGTCCACGCCTACACCGGCGACCAGGCGCTGGTGGACGGTCCCCACTCCGACCTGCGCCGAGCCCGAGGCGCCGCGGTGAACATCGTGCCCACATCGACCGGCGCGGCCCGGGCCACCGGGCTGGTGCTTCAGGCCATGCAGGGACGCCTCGACGGCATCTCCCTGAGGGTGCCCATCCCCGACGGCTCCATCACCGACTTTACGGCCAAGCTGGCGGCCGAGCCCAGCGTCGACCAGGTCAACCAGGCCTTCGCCGAGGCCGCCGCCGACGGCCCGCTGGCCGGCGTGCTCGACTACAGCGAGGCCCCCCTGGTGTCGGCCGACATCGTCGGCTCGCCCGCTTCGTGCGTGTTCGACTCCGGGCTAACCATGGCCATGGGCGACCTGGTCAAGATCAACGGCTGGTACGACAACGAGTGGGGCTACTCCAACCGGCTGGTGGACATGGCCACCGTCGTCGGCTCGGCCAACCGCTGAGATGCCGCCAGACAGCCGAATCTCGTCTCCGCCGGCAACTCGACGTAGTTGTCCGCAATATGTGCGCACAACTACGTCAAGATCGGCGAGCTCCGGCGCACCCGGCATCCGTCGCCCCGGCGGCTGACAACTGACCGGGCGGGCCGTGCACCAACTGCCCTCCTTGGAGGACCTCGGTCCGCTGCAGGACCGCTCGGTGCTGGTGCGGGTCGACTTCAACGTGCCGCGCACCGCGGACGGTTTGATCGCCGACGACCTGCGCATCCGGGCCGCGCTGCCCACGCTGCGATGGTTGCAACGCAAGGGGGCGGCAGTGACCGCCTGCACCCATCTCGGCCGGCCGCAGAGCCGCCCCGATCCGCGCCATTCGGTGGATCCTGTGCGGCAGCGGCTGGCGGAGCTGGCGCCGGGGGTGGAGCTGCTCGAGAACCTGCGCTTCGATCCCGGAGAGACAGCCGACGATCCGGCCCTCGTTGAGCGCTTCGTGGAGCGTCTGGTAGCGGGCCACGACGCCTATGTGAACGACGCCTTCGGGGCGTCGCACCGGGCTCATGCCTCCATCGTGGGCCCGCCCCAGCGACTGCCGTCGGCCGCGGGCCGGCTCCTGGCCCGGGAGGTCGAAGTGCTCGGCGGGCTGCGGGACTCGTCCCGGCGGCCGTTCGTGGCGGTGCTGGGCGGGGCCAAGGTGTCGGACAAGCTGGGGGTGATCGACGCGCTGATCCAGATGGTGGACTCCCTGGTGATCGGCGGGGCCATGTGCTTCACGTTCCTGAAGGCCCGGGGCAACCGGGTGGGCGCGTCGCTGTGCGAGGACTCGATGGTGGAACGCTGCCGCCAGCTGCTCGACGGCAGCACGCCGATCCACCTGCCTTATGACCTGACTGCACTGGGTCCCGGCGGCGTGCTGGGCGACCCGAACGCCGGTGGCGACGTGCGCCAGGTGGGAGCCGATGTGCCCGACGGCTGGATGGGCACCGACATCGGCCCAGGCAGCGCGGCCGAGTTCGGCGATGTGATTTACGAGGCCGGGACGGTGCTGTGGAACGGCCCGATGGGTGTGTTCGAGGATCCCCGCTTCGGCGGCGGAACCGGAGCAGTGGCTGCGGCCATGGCCGAGACCCGGGCCTTCACCGTGGTGGGCGGGGGCGACAGCGCGGCTGCGGCCCGCCATTTCGGGGTAGACCGCGAAATGGACCACGTCTCCACCGGCGGCGGCGCTTCACTGGAGCTGATCGAGAAGGGCGACCTGCCGGGGCTGGCCGCGCTGCGGCGAGGGAACGCAACCGGAGACGAAGGAGACAAGGAGGGACGTGCCGATGCGACCTAGACGCAAGGCCTCGGGCCGCGACGACGGCCCGGCCGACGGCCGCATGCCGCTCATCAGCGGCAACTGGAAGATGAACCACAACCACTTCGAGGCGATCCAGACCATCCAGAAGCTGGCCTACGCGCTGAACAGCGACGACTACCGCCATGTGGAGGTGTCGGTGCATCCGCCGTTCACCGACCTGCGCTCGGTGCAGACCGTTCTGCAGGCCGACGACGTGCCCATATCGCTGGGCGCCCAGGACTGCCATCCCGAGGACGCGGGCGCCTTCACCGGCGAGGTTTCGGCCGCGATGCTGGCCAAGCTGGACGTGTCGTACGTGATCGTGGGCCACAGCGAGCGCCGGGCGTTGTTCGGCGAGAGCGACGAGGTGGTCAACGCCAAGGCTCGGGCGGTGCTGCGCCACGGCATGGTGCCCATCGTGTGCGTGGGCGAGACCGTCGAGCAGCGCAGGGCCGGTCAGGCCCACGACGTGGTGTCCGGCCAGCTGGCCGGCAGCCTCGACGGGCTCGAAAGGGCGGTCGTGGGCAAGCTGGTGGTGGCCTACGAGCCGGTCTGGGCCATCGGCACCGGCGAGACGGCCACGCCCGCCGACGCCCAGGACATGTGCGCCCACGTGCGGTCGCGGGTGGCCGACCGGTGGGGGAGCCAGGCCGGGGCCGGGCTGCGGGTCCAGTACGGGGGCTCGGTGAAGCCGGCCAACGCCCCGGACCTCATGGAGCAGCCCGACATCGACGGCGCGCTGGTGGGCGGGGCCAGCCTCGACGCCGCTGACTTTGCCCGGATCGTCAACCATCGCCTTTACGCGGCGTAAGCCCGGGTCACGGCCGAACGGCATCGCGGCCGGGCCGAGCACCGGTAGCCTCGACACCGTGATCTGGTTCATCGCCCCGCTGCACGTGGTGTCCGCGCTGCTGCTGGTGTTCTTGGTGCTGCTGCACAGCGGCAAGGGCGGCGGCCTGTCGGACATGTTCGGCGGCGGGCTGGGCGCGCAGGCGGCCGGGTCCACGGTGGTGGAGCGCAACCTCGACCGGATCACGATCGTCGCCGCGCTGGTCTTCGCCTTCGCGTCGATCTCCTACGCCCTGATCATCTGAACGCCGCGCTCGCGGCTACCCGAGGCTCACCGGCCCCAGGGATCAGATGACCGTGAACGCGGCGAGGTAGGCGAAGTGGTTGGCGTTGCTGCTGTCAGCGTCCTCGTACACCTTGCGCAACTGCGCATCCAGGTCGCCGATGACACCCTCCGCGGCGTAGCGCTCGAAGCGATCCTTGAAGCCGTTGGACTCAAAGATGGACGCGTTGACGCCGATCACGCCGACGGCGCCGGGCCGGACGATCCGCAGCAGTTCCGCCAGCGTGTCCGGACCGAGGTGTCCGTGTGTGAAGGCACCCGAGCTGACGATGCCTGAGTAGCTGCCGGTCTCCAAGGCGATGGAACCGGTGAGGTCGGCTTCCATCAGGTGGCGGTAGCAGGGTGCGCCGTCGGGCCCTGTCATGGTGCGGGCCTCGGCCAGCATCTCCGGCGAGATGTCGATCCCTTCGACGGGCGAAATCCTGAGGCGGGACAGCTCCCACCCCAAGCGTCCCGTGCCGCATCCCGCGTCGAGAACGGCCTCGCCTCCAGCCGGCAACCGCTCGGCGAAGATCTCGGCCACCTGCCGGGCATAGATGTAGCGGTTGTCGTTGAGGAACTGCTCGTAGGTGGCCGCCCATTTGGCGTACAGAGCCCGGTTGTCGTCGGGGCTCTTGACCGCGTACGCCGCCTTCAATAGCGCCGCCCGCTCGTCACCGGACTCCTGGGGTGAATGCTCGTCGGTCACTGGCTAGAACCTACCGGCGGGGCTATGACGTCCTGCGGAGCGCGGCAGCCAGCCCGGAGGCGAACCCCACCAACTCGATCAGGGCCAGGCCGCAATGTGGTCTAGGACATGCCGGGCGAGGCCGTCCGGAGACCGAGGCGCTCTGCGGCGGCGAGTTGAAGCTGGTCATAGCTCACGAAGCCGGCCAGGTCGTCACCGAGTTGCTCGGCGCAGGCCAAGTAGATCGCATCGAACGAGCGCAGTCCGGAGCCGGGAAGGCGGCCCGCCCGGCTTAGCAGAGCGGGGGTGAGCCGGACCTTGTACTCCGGCCAGGAGCTCATCGCAGCTTCGCATCACATGTTCCGGCTGACGAGCGACCGCTCGCCGGGCCTCAGTGCGCAGCAGGTCCGACGACGCCAGCGGGCTGCCGCCTGTCCATCGCCTCAGATCCTCCGATTCCGGCTCGGCTACCAGCAGCTTGATGAACGCCGAAGCGTCCAAGAACCACAGGTCACCGCTCATCGCGGCGCAATTCGGCCAGCCGCTCACTCGGGGACTGTTGACCGGCCGCAATCTCCAGCGGCAGCCCGAGCCTCTCGATGACCTCATCGGGATTCTCGGTCGCGAGCGTGACCCGTCCCTCGGCGGCCAGTCGCTCCAGGACGCTTCCTGGCGGTGCCACAGGACTCAGTCGCGCCACGGGAAACCCCCGCACCGTGATCTCATAGGTCTCGCCCTCCGCCACCCGCCGCAGCCACCGGCTGGCGTGCTGCCGCAGCTCGCGCACTCCGATCTGCTCCATGTGCTACCTGGTAGCATCATGTTGCCTCCCCGGTGTGTTGACCGGCGGAACGGCCCCGCCACTAGGCGGGCTGTGCGGGGCTGCGGGTCGCCCACTCGGCGAGTTGGCGCCGGACCCGGTCGACGTCCTCGCGGCTGACCGGGCGCGAGACCGACACGTGATCATCGCTGGCCCTGACGGTGAAGCGGAAGCCTCCGGAGCGGGCGTAGGCCGGACCGCTGCCGTTGTTGCTCATGGTTCCTCCTTGGGTGGTCCCGGGGTTATCCGCCCGTGTTGCTGCTCGTACCGGTCGATGTTGGCCGACATGGCTTGAACGATCCGGAACATGGCGCTGGTCGGGATCTTCATCCGCGCCACCACCAGCACATCGTGGGCGTCGCCGTCATGAGTCGGCGAACGGTGCGACGTGAAGTCAACCGTGAACTCATGCGGGGTGTTCCACACGAGGGCGCCGTTGGCGTAGGTGCCGCCCATGGGAACCGACTCACTGAACGTGACATCCATGAGTATGTCATCTGATGTCATGATTTTTAATGTATCACATTGCTAAGCTGATACACAACATCCTCTGTCAATGGCTGCGGATCGCCAGGATTGCTCGGAGTGGTGGAAGCGGTGAAGCGGCGGGGCCGGATAGGTTGAGACTCACGGCGGGACTGCACGGAGAGGCAGCGGCTGGATGGAATGACGACGCTTACGACCAGGGACCAGGCCGTCACCCGGCAGAAGTGGCTCACGGGACTCACCATCGGATGGAACAGCGTCGAGGGTGTATTGGCGATCGCCGCGGGCGTCGCCGCGGGCTCGGTCAGCCTGATCGGCTTCGGCCTCGACTCCGGCATCGAGGTGTCGGCCGCGGTGATCCTGGCGTGGCGGCTGGCCCAGGAGCGCCGGACCAGCTGCAAACTGGAGGTCGACAAGCGGGCTCAGCGCCTGATCGCGGTGAGCTTCGCCGCCCTGGCCCTGTACGTGGGCGTAGAGTCGATGCGCGACCTGGTCATGGCCGACCGGCCTGACGAATCGCTGGTCGGCATCGTGATGGCCACCCTGTCGCTGGTGGTCATGCCGTTCCTGGCTCGGGCCAAGCGCCAGCAGGCCCCGCTGATGGGATCGCGGGCCGTGGAGGCCGAGGCGGCCCAAACCGTGCTGTGTGCCCTCATGTCGGGTGGGCTGCTTCTCGGTTTGGGCGCCAACGCCGCACTGGGCTGGTGGTGGGCCGACCCGCTGGCCGGGCTGCTCATCGCCTCGCTGGCCGCCTACGAGACCGTGGCCGTCTGGCGGGCCGACTCCCTGGAAGACACCTGCTGCGGTTGAGACCACTCTCAACCTGCCGGAAGTGACTCCAACATCCGCCGCAGGCCGGTGTAGCCGCGTCGATCTGTAGGCTGACTCGACGAAGGGAGCCTCGATGAGCAGCTCCGACCAGGCCGACAGCAGCCAAGACGCCGCCAACGCCAGCGACGAACAGGCTCAGACCAAGCGGACCGGCGAACTCGCGTACTGGTCGAAGCGCAAGGACGCAGAAGGAGTGCTCGAGAATTGCTGGTTCGAGAGCTTCTACACCGAACATTTCGGTTTGACCCGAGCCGACTACAAAGACAAGCGGGTGCTGGACATCGGCTGCGGCCCCCGGGGATCGCTCGAGTGGGCGACCATGGCTCGCGAGCGAGTCGGTGTGGACCCGCTGGCCGACGACTACCTGCAGCTGGGTGCCGCCGATCACGCCATGACCTATGTGGCCGCGGGCGCCGAGTCCATTCCGTTCGAAGACCAGAGCTTCGACATCGTCTGCTCGTTCAACTCGCTTGACCACGTCGACGACCTGGAAGCCACGATCGCTGAGACGAAGCGCCTTACCGCGGTGGGAGGCTTGCTGCTCGTCATCACGGACGTCCACGACAGGCCAACCCCCCAGGAACCGATCTGCTTCGATTGGAATGTCGTGGAGAGGTTCGCGCCGGAGTTCGCCCTACAGTCGCTGCGCTGTCACGAGAAGCACGGCGGCGGGGCATATCAGAGCGCCGAGCAGGGCTTGTTCTTCAACCATGCCGACGCTCACCAACGCTACGGCGTGCTGTCGGCCCGCTTCATCCGCGTGGCAGACCCAGAGACCGATGCCCCAGGGGACGACATCGCCGAGGAAGTGTCGGCCGCGGACATCGCCGAGGAGACTCCACAGACTCCCGACGTCGCGGATTCAACCGTTGGACGCCTGCTGACGGGTCTGGGAGAGCGGGCGAGCGCCAGCAGCCGGATCAAGGATGCGGAAGCAATCGCCGGTCGACTTCTAGGCGGCCTCCGGACGCGAGTACAGGCGAGCGTCGACGGTCTCTCGCAGAGAGTCCCCGGCCGTCGCGGCAGGCACCGTCGCCGGTAGCATCACCTCCCCGTCAGAAGCAGCTGACGGCCACGTCGGAGTGGCGGAATTGGCAGACGCGCTAGCTTGAGGGGCTAGTGCCCAGATTGGGCGTGGGGGTTCAAGTCCCAGTGTTCACTCCAGAGTCGCTTTGGTTCTCTTGATCAACACGATGGCGGCTCACTGACGTTGCCGCTCCACACGGCGTTCTTGTGTGGTTGCGGTGGTGTGCGCTGTGAGGTGCCTACGTAGTCACAACAAGCGATGCCGGGTCCCAGCGCCGTTCGGGCAGACGTAGACACGTTTGCCGGGCCGATCCGCCCCCGACCGGCGCCTCACACGGTGATCCTCTCTGGGAGCGCGTCGCAGATGAGCAACGCGCAGGTCGCCGCCTACCGCACCACGGGAGCCCCCGCATTCCAGCTCGACCCGAGGGATCTAGCCGGCACTGGCAGCGCTGCTCCACGCCAGTGGTTGGAGGACCAGGACCTGAGGAGAGCTCCGCTGGTCTACTCCACCGCCGAACCGGAGTTAGTGCGCTCCATCCAGCACGACATGGGGCGGGCTCAGGCCGCTGCGCTTGTGGAGGCCGCGTTGGCCGACTGCGCCCGGGCCGCGGTCGCTGCCGGGGCGCGGCGGATCGTGGTTGCCGGCGGAGAGACGGCAGCTGCAGTGACCGGGGCTCTCGGCGTCTCCCGGCTCCAGCTCGGGCCCGAGATCGCACCGGGAGTTCCCTGGTGTTACTTCACGCGTTGTGGTGACACGCACGCCCTGGCCCTCAAGTCCGGGAACTTTGGCACCGACACCTTCTTCTCGGATGCTCTGGCGGTTCTTGAGCGAACATGAGCGGCGAGGCTGAACTCCGGGAGCAGATCTGTCTGCTCGCCAAGTCGATGTTCGCCCGCCGGCTGACGAGGGGCTCAACCGGCAATATTTCGGCCAGAACAACCGATGGGGGCCTCCTGGTCTCGCCGACCGGGACCTCGTTCGGGCGACTCGACCCTGGCCGATTGTCGCGTTTCGACGCAGCCGGCCGGCTGCTCGACGGGGATCCTCCAACGAAGGAGATGCCTCTGCACACGGCGTTCTACGACACACGCCCGCAGACCGGAGCGGTCGTCCACCTGCACTCTAGCCACTCAGTCGCGTGGTCGATGATGCCCGACGTCGATCCCGAGAATGCGCTGCCGCCGCTCACGCCGTACTCGATCATGCAACTCGGAAGAGTGAAGTTGCTGCCCTTCTTCGTGCCAGGTGATCCGGCGATGGGCGAGGCCGTACGTCGCCTGGCCGGTCAACGCTCCGCAGTTCTGCTGGCCAACCACGGGCCCATCGTCGCCGGTGAGGACCTCGAATCGGCCGGCAATGCGATCGAAGAACTCGAGTACACCGCGGAACTGGCGATGCTCACGCTGGGTCACCCCACCAAGCCGCTGTCCGAGGACCAGGTCCGGAGTGTCGTGGAGGCGTTCGACATCGATTGGGACGGATAGGTGCGTGATGGGGGTATAGAACCCGGATCGGGCGCCGTTGCCGCAGTACAGTCCGCGGGCAGTAGTCGGGCCCAGCGGCACGAGGGGGCAGCACGAGCGAACCGCGGTTCAACCAGCACGGTGCCGAGATCACCGCGCCGCGCATCTTCAGCTGGGACGAGCTCGATGCGGTGCGCTGGGACGCGGACCAGGTGGATGCGCAGATCGTCACCGGTGAGCACATGCATCTCATCCGGGCCGTCTACGAGCCGGGTGCGGCCTACGAGATGCACAGCCATCCCTACGAGCAGTTCAGCCTGCTGCTGTCGGGACGCCTGCTGCTGACGGTCGGCGACGAGACCCGCGAGATCGGGCCGGGCGACGGCTGGTACGCGCCCGCCGACGTGCCCCACGGGGGCGCGGTCCTCGGCGACGAGCCGGCGGTGTTCATCGACGTGTACTCCCCGGCGACGGCCTGGATCCTTGACGTGTTCGCGCAGGGAAGGCCGATTCCGGCTGGCGAGCGAGCCGGGACGGAGTCGCAGGATTGACCATGGAGAACACGTTCGGCCCCGGTGCAGACCGTTCCGACCTCGCGGCCGCGGTGGCCCGCGACGGCTACGCAGTGGTGCGCAGCGCCGTCGACGCCGACACTCTCGCCGCGGTCGCTACCGATCTCCAGCCGTACCTCGACGCCGCCCACACCGGCCACGAGGAGTTCATGGGCAGCCTCACCAAGCGGTTCGGCGCGCTCGTCGCGAAGTCGACCGCCGTTCAGGCGCTGATCATGCATCCCACCGTGCTCGCAGTCGCCGATCACGCCCTGCTGCCGAGCTGCGCGGCGTACCAGCTCCACTACACCGGCGTGATGCACCTCGAGCCGGGCGAGAAGCAGCAGGTGCTGCACCGCGACACTTCGGTGTATCCCTTCGCCAACCCGTGCCCCCCGCTGACAGTGGCCACCATGTGGGCGGTCACCGACTTCACCCGGCAGAACGGCGGCACCAGGATCTGCCCTGGCAGCCACCAGTGGACCAGTGACCGCGCGCCGGCACGTGACGACGTGATCGCCACCGAGATGCCAGCGGGCTCGGTGCTGATCTACCTGGGCAACGTGATCCACGGCGGCGGGTCGAACCGCTCGGACAACGCCCGCACGGGCGTGGCGTTGCACTATTCCCTGGGTTGGCTGCGCCAGGAGGAGAACCAGTACCTGGCTGTCACCCAGGAGCAGGCGCGGACCATGCCCGACGAGCTCCAGGAGCTGATGGGGTACTCGCTCGGCTCGTCCAACCTCGGCTTCGTCGACCACGTAGCGCCCAAGGACTACCTCCACGGAGTTCGCGATCCATCCGAGAGCAACCTCAGCCCCACGGGGATGAGCGAGCGGGTCGATGGGCTGCAGCGCTTCCACGTCAGCCACACCGCCCGAGGCCTGGCCCGTCACTACGACATCGACACCGACTGAGAGGCCGAGCGAACAGGCGAGCGGATCCGGCCTCATACGGGCGAGGCCGTGGCCCGAGCGGCCCGTGAGCGCAGCGAACAAGAGCGGGAAGGACAACGCTGTGACACCACGGATTCTCACCTGTTCGCGGACGCTCTGAAGCCTCCGGGCGCCTCCGATAGAGTCGAACACGGAGAAGTACCCAAGAGGAGGACTATGCGACGCTTCGTCATCGAACGGGACATCCCAGACATCGGCTCGGCCGAGCGCGAACAGCTGCGGGCCGCAGCCGGACAATCCAACTCGGTCCTGCAGGCCATGCAGTCCGAGGGCAAGCCCATCCAGTGGGAGCACAGCTACGTGGCCGGCGACAAGACCTTCTGCATCTACGTCTGCGACGATCCGGAGCTGATCGACGAGCACGCCGAGCGCAGCGGGTTCCCCGCGACAGTGGTCACCGAGGTGAGAAGGATCATCGATCCCACCACCGAGAAGGGCTAGCCGCGGAGCAACCATGGCACGCATCGACTTCGGTGACGGCGAGGGGCTCGAGCGCATCCGGATGTGGAGCCTCCAGCCCGACGTGGGCATGGCCATGGGGGCCGCGGCCAAGACGCTGTACACCAAGATCTCCCTGGATGTGCGGGTCCGTGAGATCGCCCGCATGCGGGTGGCCCAGATCAACCGGTGCCACATTTGAATTGACACCCGGTCTGCATCGGCGATGCAGCAAGGACTCGAAGAGGACCTGTACCACCGCGTCTCCGAGTACGCCGACATCGGCGCGTTCAGCGAGGCCGAGAAGCTGGCGGCCGAGACCGCCGAGCGGTTCTGCTGGGACCACGAGGCCATGATGAGCGACGAGGACTACTGGGCCCGCATGAAGGAGCACTTCACCGACCAGCAGATCCTCGAGTTGGTGACGTTGATCGGCTACTGCGTGGCCATGGGACGGACAATGGCCATCCTGGACATCGCCAACGACTGCGCCATCAACCAGACCCCCGACCCCACCGAGGACCCGTCCCGCTACATCCACGGCTGAGCTGACCCGGTGGGGCGGCGATGTCGCCCATCTCGCTTGATCGGTGCCGATTGGCGCTGTTCTACCTAGATTGGTATATTGGTACCTATGGTTCTGAGCATCAAGAGCGCTATGGCAGACCAGCTAGCCCGAGAGCTGGCCGACCTCACGGGGGAGTCCATCACCGATGCGGTCGTGGCGTCGCTGCGGGCACGCCTCGACCTGGAGCGCCGACGTCAGCGCGACCGCACCCTGGACGACATCATCGAGCGCTTCCAGCGGTTGCCGATGATCGATGGCCGCAGTCCCGAAGACATCATCGGCTATGACCAGCACGGCCTGCCATCGTGAATGTGGTTGACTCGTCCGCGATAGTTGCCGTGCTGTTCGGTGAGCCCGGCGGCAAGGACATAGAACGCAAGCTCGTGAGTTCGCCCTGCACCATGTCGGCTGTGACGCATGTCGAGCTCGGGATCGTCGTCGAGGCGAGAGCAGGCCCTGCGGGAGCCCAGTTGCTTGAAGAGCTCCTTGCTCGCATCGCGATCAGGATCGAGCCGGTCGATGAGGGCCTTGCAGGCGAGGCGATCGTGTGCTGGCGCCGGTTCGGCAGGGGCAGGCATCCCGCTGGACTCAACTTCGGCGACACGTTCTCCTATGCGCTCGCTCGCCGAATGGGCGTTCCGCTGCTGTTCGTGGGCAATGACTTCTCTCAGACCGACGTTCTCGTCTCCTGATCCCGCGCGGTTCCGGAGCTGAGTCGATTCCTGTGCGGAGCTGACCGGCCGGCACCGTTCTCGTCTGTCTCAGGGCGCGTCCACCAGCACCGCGTCGGCTTCTACGGCCCCGGTCCAGCAGTACAGCAGCACGGTCGGCGTGGCCCCGAAGTCCTGGCTGTGCACCTGCCAGGGTGTGTGGTGGACGGCGTCGCCCGGCCGGGTGGCCCGCCTGATGCCGTCGATGCTGCCGAACGACGGCTCGCCGGCGAGGACGTGGTACAGCTCCTCGGCCTCGTGCTTGTGGGCGGGGTAGTGGAGGTGCGGGCCCCACAGTCCGATCCCGACCCTCACCGCGGGATGCTCAACGACCGCGTTCGGACCCAGCAGCTGCACGTAGCCGTAGTTGTCGAGGTAGTCCTGGCTCAACACGTCGAGGTAGCCGACAGTCTGGCGCCACGGCAGCACCGGAGCGAGCCGGAGGAACTCCTCGAGGACCGCGTCGATGTAGGCATCGCCGCTGGGTTCGACCGCGTCGAGGTGCCGGACCACCGGCAGGATGCGGGCCTTGATGCCGGCGGGACCGCGAGCGTGGTCGAGCGCGTCGAGCACCGGTGCCAGCATCGGGAACTCCGGGACCACCGGGCGGCTCCGGTGGAAGTCGGCGATCCGCCGGAGCAGCCCGTCGATCACGCCGCGCTCGCGCTAAGCGGTGTCGGCAAAGGGTTCGAGCTCGAACAGGCGGAACTCGCGGTCGGTGACGGTGACGTACCGGGTCCAGACGGGAAACCAGGCCACCGCGGTCTGCCACCGCCGCTCGCGCTCGGCGCCCTCCAGGAGACGGGCCCTCACCCGCGTCCGCTTGCCGCGGAACACGATCTCGGCATCGGGGTCAGCGATGAGGTTGGCGGTCCAGGCCGGATGGTGCTGGCGCGCGAAGTTGCTGCCCACCAGCAGGATGCGACCACCTTCCAGCGGGACAGCGCCCAGCGGCGTCTCCCGGAGCCGGCCCGTCCTGGCGCCCCTCGTGGTGAGCATGAGCATGGGCTGCGCCGGGGTGTCGAGCAGGGTGCGGCCCCCGGTGAGCCGGTTGATCGCCCGGTGGAGCGGAGGGAAGACGCGGGGGCCGATGACCCGGAAGGGACGCGACACCAGCACGCGGCCTGATCCGCGGAACCCTTTCGCGGGTGCGGGCGCCTCGCCGGGTTCGGAGGTCATTGGTGACGCATGACGTCGTCGAGCAGGTCGTCGAGGCCGGGGAGACTCGACGTGTCGGTGTCGATCACGATCCGCCGGAGATGGGTCAACCGCAGGGGCGGTTCGTACTCGTCGCTGACCGGGAACAGGGTGCTGTAGCCGGCCGTGGTCCAGGTGCCGTTGGCGGTGGAGATCAAGGGGATGGTGGCGTCGATGGTCGTCGATCCCAGCGACGAGCCGTCGGCGAACTGCTCGACCGTGCTGCCGCCGTCGACCTCGGCGATCCTCAGTCCGAGTTCGGTGGCTCCTGCAGGCCGGGGCACCGCGAACCGACGAAGCCCGCGATCGGGGGCGTGGATGAACGCCACGAGCTCGTCGCCGAGAGCCACCCACGCCCACCCGGCGGTCCAGTTGCCGTGCTCGACGATCACGCCGTCGCCATCGCCGAGGGCGCCGTCGAGTTCGGCCGCAATGTTGAGCCCACCGAAGATCAAGGGCCCCGCCTGGAAGTTGAGGCGATCGCCGGCGCGGAGCTCGTACGTGCGCCGATAACCCGCGAAGGGCATGTGGATCAGATGCGGGTTCTGGAGGTACGCCGGGCCGTCCTGGAGCGGCAGCACGTCGTTCCGTTCGGCCTCCGCATCCCAACGGGCTTGAAGCTCGGCCAAGCGCTCGGGATGGGTCTCAGCCAGGTCCGTAGACTCGGCGAAATCTCGATTGGAGTCGAACAGCATCCACTCATCGGCGCGGAAGTCGACACTGCCGCCGATCATGTCCCGCTCGTACGGGTTGAACTGGTTGACGTGGTTGGTCACCGCCTTCCAGCCGTCGTGGTAGATGGCCCGACTGCCCCAGCACTCGTAGTACTGCGTGGTGCGGAACTCGGATGAGCCGGCGTCCGCGATCGACGGGACCATGGACCGGCCGTCAACCGACATCTGCGGCACGCTGCGCACCGATGCCGGCATCTCGACGTCGAGCAGGTCGAGCACGGTCGGCAGGACGTCGATGGCGTGGCAGTACTGGGAGCGAAACCCTCCGGGATCGGTGACTGCGGCGGGCCAGCGGACGATCAGCGGATCACGGACGCCGCCTTCCAGGGTGTAGCGCTTCCAGCGCCGCAGGGGTGTGTTGCCGGCGTGAGCCCAGCCCCACGGATAGTGGCTGTAGCCGCGGTGACCGCCCGCGGTGTCCACGGTGTCCTTCAACCGGTCGAGCGATTCGAGGCCTTCGTTGATCTGGGTCAAGTGGTTGGTCGAGCCATGGGGACCGCCCTCACCCGACGCTCCGTTGTCGGACATCACGATGACGATGGTGTTGTCGAGCTCGCCGAGATCGTCGAGACAGTCGATGATCCGGCCCAGTTGCGCATCGGTGTGGGTCAGGAAGCCCGCGAACACCTCCTGAAGCCGTGCGTACAGCCGCTTGGTGCTGGCGTCGAGATCGTCCCACGCCTCGATCCAGTCCGGCCGCGGGCTCAACTCGGTGCCGTCAGGCACCACGCCGGACTCGATCTGGCGAGCCAGAGTGTGCTCGCGGAGCGCGTCCCAGCCGTCGTCGAAGGCGCCCTCGTACGGCTTGATCCACTCATCGTGCACATGGTGCGGGGCGTGGGGCGCGGCGGTGGCCCAATAGAGAAAGAACGGCCGGCTGGGCTGGTGCAGCCGGAGCTCTCGGATCATGTCGACGGCCTCGTCGGCCATGTCCTCGGTGAAGTGGTAGCCCTCGTCCGGCGTTCGGGGCGGGTCGACATAGCTCTGGTCGCGCACCAGATCGGGGGTCCACTGCGATTCCTCGCCGCCGAGGAATCCGTAGTACCGGTCGAATCCCTGCCCGGTGGGCCAGGTGTGGAACGGCCCACTGGGGCCGCGATGGTCGCGCGGCGTGAGGTGCCACTTGCCGATGGCCCACGTCGCCCAGCCCTCCTCGCGCAACACGGCCGGAAGGGTGGCGGCCTCGAGCGGGATCACGCCGGTGTACCCGGGGAACGGAAGGGGCAGGTCGGGGAACATTCCCATGCCGACGCGGTGGTGGTTGCGGCCGGTGAGGACGCAGGCGCGGGTGGGCGAGCAGAACGCGGTGGTGTGGAAGTTCGTGTAGCGCAGCCCCTCCGCGGCCAGCCGATCCATGGTGGGCGTCGCGATGGGGCTGCCGTAGCACCCGAGCTGAGCGAAGCCGCAGTCGTCGAGCACGACCATCAGGACATTGGGACCGCCCACCGGGAACGGGCTCGGCGGGCGCTCCGCCGACGATTCCGCCAGCGTGAAGCCGATACGCATCTCAGGATCGCTCTCAGGCATCGGTCGCCAGTCGCTCCATTCAGGTCCCGCGGCAGGGTATCGAGGGCCACTCCGAGGTTTGCAGGCTCATGGTCGCACCATCCATCCGGCGCGGTGAGTGGAGTTCGTGTTCAAGCTCTCCATGCGACACCATTGAGAGGTCAGGTCGAGCAGACGGGAGCATCCATGGCCGAACATCCCTCCGACGCTGCAGACTCCCGGTGCGACCTGCTCCTCAGCGGTGGCGCGGTCATCACGATGGACGACGAGCGCCGGATCCTCGAACCGGGGGCGGTGGCGATCACCGGGGACCGCATCAGCGCGGTCGGGTCACCCGCGGACCTGGGCCGCCTGGACGCGGCCCGCACCGTCGACTGCCGGGGATCGGCGGTGATCCCCGGGTTCGTGTCCGCTCACGACCACCTGTTCCAGAACGCGGCCCGCGGTCTTGGCGAGGGAGTGGACTTCCGGGTCTGGCTGCCGGACTTCATGTTCCCCCTGGCCCTCAACATGGCCCGAGACGAGGCGGTCGCAGCCGTCACCATGACCATCGTTGAGCAGGTGCGAACCGGCACCACCGCGGTGCTGGACCATCACTATGCAGGCACCGACATCGAGACCACCCTGGCGGTGGCCGAAGCGGTCGAGCGGGTCGGCATGCGAGGCGCCATCGGCCGGGGCTTAGGCCGTGAGCAGCCCTGCCCCGAATCGGAGCAGCTCGACATGATGGCCGCCGCCATCGACGCCCGGCCGGCCGGCAGCAAGGTCGAGATCTGGCCCGCGCCGGGCGACATCATCTACAACGACCAGGACTTCGTGGCCGCCTCGGTGCAGTTGGCCCGGGACAAAGGCGTCGGCTGGCACACGCATTGCTCCCAGTACAAGACCGATCCCGACGTGTACCTGGCCGAGCACGGCATCCGCCCGGTTCTGTGGCTCCACGAAGCGGGGCTGCTGGGGCCCGACGGTCACTTCGCCCACATGATCTTTCTCGACGACGAGGAGGTGGACAGGGCAGGGGAAAGCAATGCCGCCATCGCCTACTGCCCGATCTCCCACGGCGTCTTCGGGCTGGGGACCATGCGGCTGGCCGAGCTGCGGGCCGCGGGGGCGATCATCGGGCTCGGATACGACGGTGCGGTGGCCGGGTTCCGCAACGACATGTTCGAGCAGATGAAGATGGCGGTGATGATCCAGCGGCTCCAGGCCATGGACCCCACGCTGTCGGGCCCGGCCGAGGCTCTGGAATTGGCCACCCGGGAAGGCGCACGCTTCCTGGGAATCGACGCGGGGATTCTGGCACCCGGCAAGCTCGCCGACATCGCGGTGGTGAGCCTGCAGGGCGCTCACATGGTTCCGCGCCCCGGTCCCGTAGCCGCCGTCGCCTACACGGCCCGCAGCTCTGACGTTCAGATGACGATCGTCGGCGGCGAGGCAATATTCGAGAACGGTGCCTGCACCCGTGTCGATCAAGCCGAGGTGATGGCCGAAGCCGCCGCCAGCACCGAGCGCCTGCTCAGCCGCCTCGATCTGGACCTCGGCACCCTGCGGCGAGCCTGACCCTTGGGGTTGGTCGGCGCTCGAGATCGCCGAGATCCCGATACCTCGGTGCGGCTCGTCCTACACGGCCTGAGGGCCTATCTCGCCCCTTCAACCAGTAGCCGCTCGCGCAGCTCGACCAGGCCGGTCCGGGCTTGCTTGGCGTACTGGGTTAGCCGCATCGTGCCGTGCGAGGGCACGCCATACAGGTCGGCGCCCACGAGATTCTCCGCAATCTCGGCCGCGATGTCACCGTCGCAGCCGACGCGGGTCATCACATCGGCCGCGAACTCGGTCAGCTCTCCGGCACTGACGACATGCACGGGCTCGCCGCCCGTCGCAGGCCGCGCTAGTTCTCCTGCCACTCGGCTCCCTTACCTAGGGTAGGTGTGTCGGTTCCCATGGTGCTGACGTGCCGGCCGCCCGATCGCCCCGGCTCGACTGACAAGCCCGGCTAGAAGTCGAATCCGTTGGCCGCCACCGGAGTGGTCATGGCCATGTCGGGCGGGCCGTCCAGCAGGGCCATCATGGCCGGCATGGCGGCCTGCATGGCCTCGTTGTTGGCGTGCTGCTGGGCGGCTTCCATGCTCGACATGAGCGCGAAGAACCAGTAGGTGCCGTCGTCGCCCCGGTGGTAGGAGTACGACTCGACGCCGTCCACCGACTCGCTGGCTGCGACCACGGCCCGCAGCGCCTCGTCCATCTCGGAGCCCTTGCCCTCTTTGCAGGAGAACTTGGCGAACACTGAGACCTTCGACATGTTCCTCGCCCTTTCGCGCGGTAGTGGGACAACGGCACGGGGCTCGCCCCCGGACCGCTCCGAGACGCTACCGGGCCGCATGGCTAGAGTCGTCCGCCCGAGCCCGAAGGGAGCATCGTGGGAGAGAACCTGCGCTCGCGCATCGAGATGACAGACGAGGAGCTCGCCCGGTTCATCGACCAGTCGCGCACCTGCACCATGGCCACCGTCGGCCCCGCAGGGATGCCCCACCTCGTAGCCATGTGGTACGCCTGGCTCAACGGCCAGGTGTGGCTGGAGTCGAAGGCAAAGGCCCAGAAGATCATCAACCTGCGCCGCGACGACCGGCTGTCGGTGATGATCGAGGCCGGCAACACCTACGACACCCTGCGAGGGGTGTCGCTGGAGGGTCGCGGCGTGATCGTCACCGGTCCCGAGGAGATCTGGCGGGTCGGGGTCAACGTCTGGGAGCGCTACACCGCTCCCTACTCCGAGGAAGTGCGGCCCCTGGTAGAGGCGATGCTGCGCAAGCGGGTGGCGGTGCGCCTCGACGTGGAACGGGTCCGCAGCTGGGACCACCGCAAGCTCGGGCTCGGCACCATCGAGGCGGGCGGCACCACCGGACCGCACCTCGACGGCCCCGGACTGCCGGGCCCCGGCTGAGCAACGTCTCCATCGGAGCGCTAGGAACGCTGGCATGGAACTAGCAGAGGCAATCACCTGGGCAGCCGAGCGTATGCTCGGGGTGCTCATCACCATCCGGTCCGACGGCCGCCCCCAGTCATCCGACATCGTCTACTGCGTCGACGGTGGCGTGTTCTCGATCTCAGTTACCGCTGGCCGGGCCAAGACCGCCAATCTGCGACGGGACCCCAGAGCAGTGCTGCACATCTCGGACGAGAAGGCCTGGTCGTACGTGTCCCTCGACGGCACGGTCGAGTTGTTGCCGGTCACGACCAGCGCCGACGACGCCACCAGCGACGCCCTCGTCGACTACTACGAACGGGTGACGGGCGACCCGCATCCCGACTGGCAGGAATTCCGCCGGGCGATGATCGAAGAGCGCCGCCACATCGCCCGCTTCACACCGACCAGCGCCGCCGGCCAGATCCACGGTTAGTAAGGTCATGGAAGCAGCGGACACGCCGCGAGCCGAGGACATCTTCTCGCTCGACGGCAGAGTCGCCATAGTGACCGGGGCCAGCGGGACGCTGGGAGAGCGCTACTGCCGGGTGCTGGCCGGCCGGGGAGCGACCGTCGTCGCGGCGGCCCGCAGGCTGGACCGGCTGGAAGCCTTGGCGGGGGAGGTGCCCGGGGTGATGCCGGTGGGCTGCGACGTCACCGACGACTCGCAACTGCGGCGGCTGGTCGAGGTGGCAGCCGAGCATGGCGGTCCCGACATCGTGGTCAACAACGCGGGAACCAGCGACGCGGTGATCCGGGCCCACGAGCAGGACCCCGACCATTTCCGGCGAGTGCTGGACATCAACCTCACGGCCGCGTTCGTGCTGTCGGCGGCCGCGGCCCGGTGGATGATCGAGCACGGCCGGCGCGGCAACATCGTCAACGTGGCGTCGATGCTGGGGATCGTCGCCTCCGGCGGCAACCACCAGGCCGGCTACGTGGCCTCCAAGAGCGGCCTGATCGGCCTCACACGGGAGCTGGCCAAGCAGTGGGCCCCGGAGGGCATCAGGGTCAACGCCATCGCTCCGGGCTACTTCCGCAGCGGGCTAACCGAGGAGATGTTCGCAGGCGACGACGCTCCCGGCCTCCGCCACATCGAGCGCAACACCCTCATGAGGCGAGCCGGCGAGATCGACGAGTTCGACGGAGCGTTGCTGCTGCTCGCCTCCGACGCGGGCAGCTACATCACCGGCCAGACGATCCTAATCGACGGGGGCTGGACCGCCCGCTAGCCGAACTTGACGTAGTTGTACCGCTCTGAGGCGCTCAACTACGTCAAGAACGGCGAGGACGGACGGCTCACCGCCGGCTAGACCGCGCCGGCCCGGCGGTAGGCGTCGAGCAGCAGGCCGTGGAAGTGGTGGACGCCGTGCTCGGAGAGGCCCGAGCCGCCCGGGTCGCACACGATGCGGCCCTGGGTGAACGCCGGCGTGCGCATGCCCCGCTGCACGCTCTCCACGATGGCGATGTCCTCGGGCTGGAGGACCTCGTCCATGTAGCGGATCGACTCCTCGTCGGCTTCGGTCAGCTCTCCGGTATCGAGGTAGAAGTCGAGGGTCTCCAGCGTGCGCTCCGGTCCGGCGGGCACCATCTGCATCACGCTGAAGTTGCCCCGGCCCGGATAGCGCATCAGGCAGGTGTTGGGCCACAGCCACCACACCGCCAGGTCCTTCACGCTGGATCCGGACACGTCGTAGGCGGCGTTGGCCGAGTACCCGGCCCGGGCCATCTGGCTCGAGTAGATGCCGTGGGTGGTCACCACGTAGGTGTCCATCTCGACCAGCGTCACGAAGTCGGGATGGGCTACGTGGCAGTGGTAGCACTCCAGGAAGTTGTCGACCACGTTCTTCCAGTTGGAGGCGATGTCGTAGTGGATGCTCCTCCACGTCGGGGGCGCAGCGGGCGATCTCGTCGCCCAGGCCCCCGGACTGCTCGGCCAGGGAGTCAGCCGCGGGGTCGAGGTTGACGTACACGAAGCCGCCGAACTCGGCGGCCTGGACCTCGCTGAGGCAGATGCTCGAGGCATCGAACCCGGCCACGTCCGCGGTGCGGCGGGCCTGGGCGAGCCGGCCGGTCAGTTCGTAGGTCCAGCCGTGGTAGGGGCAGACGATGCTGTCGGTGCGGCCCGACCCCGACAGCAGCTCATGGGCCCGGTGCTGGCACACGTTGTAGAACGCCCGCAGCTCGCCGTCGCGGCCTCGGACCAGCGCGACCGGCATGCCCGCCACCTCAAGGGCCAGGTACGACCCGGACTCGCGGAGCGACTCGACATGGCACACCCACTGCCACGTCCGGGCGAATATCTCCCGCCGCTCGATCTCGAGCCAGCGAGGCTCGATGTAGGCGTCGGCATGCAGGGACAGTGACAGGGTCGGATCGGGGTCATATCCCGTAGCGATTCCAGCGGTGGTCGCGCTGTCGCCATTCGAGAATGCGTCAGACTCGGATGCTCGGGTGTCGGTGCTCGTCAAGGGCCCCAATCTAGACGCAGGCAGTTAGCGTGCGGGCCGGACACAACACCGGACACGAGGCTCGGACTTGAAGAATCCCGTGACGTCCGTCTGTCGAAGTCTCAGAGCAGCGGCCGTGGTTCTGATGCTGCTGGCGGCTGCCTGCGGCCGCGACGACGGCCCGGCAACCGCAACCCCCGAAGCGGCCGACGCGGCCGAGACGCAGGCCGGCCAAGAGATGGGCGATATGGGCGACACTGGCCAGGACGCCAGCGGCCATCACGACCATGGCACCTCTGTCGAGGTGGCCGAGGGCGTGCCGGTGCCGACTATCGCCATCGAAGTCACCGAGGACCCGGTGGAGGGATGGAACCTCCGGATCCTCACCACGGACTTCCGGATCGTGCCCGAGAACGTCTCCACATCCCACGTCGACGGCGAGGGCCACATGCACCTCTACATCGACGGGGAGAAGGTGTCGAGGCTCTACGGCGAATGGCACCACATCGGTGCGCTGGCCCCCGGCGAACACGAGGTGCGGGTCGAGCTGTCGGCCAACGACCACTCGGCACTGGCCGTCGACGGCAACATCATCGACGCCACGACCGTCATCGTCGCGGATGAGATGAGCGGCCGCGCCACAGGCCACAGTCACGCCGGGGCCAGGGAGGCGCAACGGCCGTACCCGTCGGTGAGCGTGGAGCTGGTGGACGACCTGGCCGGCGGCTGGATCCTCCACGCGGTGCCCTCCAACTTCCGCCTCGCCCCCGGAAACGCCTCCAGCGGTCACGTCGACGGCGAGGGCCACATGCACCTGTACGTCAACGGCGACAAGGTGGCCCGGGTCTACGAGACCTGGTACCAGATGCCGCCACTGCCGGCCGGGACCCATGAGATCAAGGTGGCCCTGCAGACCAACGACCACGCCCCGCTCACGGCGGACGGCATCAAGGTCGCGGGGACCATAACTCTGGAAGTGTCCGAGGATGAGGCCACCATGCCGGCCGGCAGCGAGCACGGCACCGACACCAGCGACGATCTCAGCGAAGAGGCCGGCCATGCGATGGCGGGCACGCCGACCCAGTACGACGCGGACACCTCAGACGCGGCTCAGACCATCACGGTGGAAGTGGTCGACGGCGGGCCGGTGGGCGGCGTCCAGCGGGTAGCGGTCGATCTCGGCTCGGTGGTGGCGCTGATGGTGACCTCCGACGTCTCCGAGGAAGTGCACGTCCACGGCTACGACATCCTGCGAGCCATGTCCTCCGGGCATCCCGCCCATTTCGCCTTCACTGCGGAGATCCCGGGCGTGTTCGAGGTGGAATTCGAGGGCTCGGGCCGCCTGCTGTTGCTGCTCGAGGTCTCCTGACCGGCCGCGCAACTCCTCACCGCTGACGGCCCTCGCCGAATTGGCAGCGTGTAGCGCCGAAACGGGACCCGTCAGCTGCCAATTCACTCCTCGCGGTCATCTGCTCGGGGCAAGTGATCGAAGCGCACTAGCGTCAAGAGCCATGTTCGACCTGCTCATCGCCGGCGGCGATGTGATCGACGGCCGGGGCGGGCCCCGGCGCCGGGCCGACATCGGCATCGCCGGGGACCGGATCTCGGCCATCGGCAGCCTGGTCGACGGGGGAGCGGAAGCCGCGGCCACCATCGACGCCGCCGGGCTGGTGGTGACGCCCGGGTTCATCGACGTGCACACCCATCTCGACGCCCAGGTGTTCTGGGACCCGAACCTGTCACCGTCACCGCTTCACGGTGTGACCACCGTCATCGGCGGCAACTGCGGGTTCACCATCGCCCCTCTGGGGGACGACCCAGCCCACGGCGACTACCTGATGCGGATGCTGGCCCGGGTGGAGGGCATCCCCCTGGAGGCGCTTCAGCAGGGCGTGCCCTGGAGTTGGAAGACCACCGCTGAGTACTTCGACGCCATCGACGGCAACGTGGCCGTCAACGCTGGCTTCAAGGTCGGCCACTCCGCCTTGCGCCGGGTGGTGATGGGCGACGACAGCGTGCGCCGGACCAGCACCGGCAACGAGCTAGAGGCGATGAAGGCGCTGCTGCGCGACGGTCTGGAGGCCGGGGCGCTGGGCTTTTCGTCGTCGTGGTCGCGCACCCACAACGACCCCATGGGCAACATGGTGCCCAGCCGCTGCGCGGAGCGCGACGAGCTAGTGGCGCTGTGCTCGGTGCTGGCCGACTTCGACGGGACGTCGGTCGAATTCATCCCGGCGCTGGGGCCGTTCGAGGACTGGGCCGTGGAGCTGATGACCGACATGTCGACCGCGGCCCGCAGCCCGCTCAACTGGAACGTCATGACGGTCACGGCCCGGTCCATGGAGATGAACCGGGCCAAGCTGACCGCTGGCGACTTCGCCGCGGCCCGAGGGGGCAAGGTGGTGGCCCTGACCGTGCCGCTGATGCTGTCGCTGCACCTGAACTTCAACAGCGGGTTCGTGCTCGACGCCCTGCCGGGCTGGGAGGAGGTGATGCTGCTGCCCAAGGAGGACAAGCGCCGCGTCCTGGCCGACCCGGCCGAGCGGCGCCGGCTGAACGAGCTGGCCCAGGGCGACCATCCGCTGCGGGGGCTGGCCCATTGGGCGCGCAAGGTGGTGTTCCACTCACCCGCTCCCGAGAACAAGGGCTGCGCGGGCCGCACGGTGGGGGAGATCGCGGAGGAGCGGGGCCAGGATCCCTGGGACGCACTGTGCGACATGGCCCTGGCCGACGATCTGGAAACGTCGTTCGGCAATCCGGCCCTGCCCGAGCCGACCGCCGACTGGGAGGCCAGGGTCGAGATCTGGCGCGACCCGCGCGCTGTGATCGGCGCGTCCGATGCCGGTGCGCACCTCGATCTCTTCTTGACCGCCAACTACGCCACCACCATGCTGAACGAGGCTGTCGTGAAGCGGGGGCTCATCTCCCTGGAGGAGGCCGTGCACCTGCTCACCGAGGTGCAAGCCGACCTGTACGGCCTGGTCGACAGGGGAGTGCTGGCCGAGGGCGCCTACGCCGATGTTGTGGTGCTGGACGAGGTCACCATCGGCTCAGGGCCAACGACGTTCCGCTCCGATCTGCCGGCGGGAGCCTCCCGCCTCTATGCCGAAGCCACGGGCATCGAACACGTGATCTGCAACGGCGCTGAGATCGTGCGCAGTGGCCGGTTCACTGGCGCCCGGCCCGGCACGCTGCTGCGCTCGGGCACCCACACCGCCGGCCCCAGCCTCGACTAGTGGGCTGTCCACCAACGTTCGTCGGGGTCGTGTCGGGAATCTCGGTGCGAGTTTCCTGGATATGCCACACATTTTTCTCCCGAGTTCAGTAGGAGCCGCGCGCGCCAAGGTTCGTGGACGCCCACTAGCTCGGGCCGAGCCCCGCAAGTTGCTCTCGGGTCGGGTGACTTCTCAGGCCGGGTCGGGCATCTCGGCGGTGCCGTAGCCCGAGTCGACCACTCCCTCGGTGAAGAACGCCTCCCACATGACGCCGTCGGGGTCGGCGACCCACGACTTGTGCTGGAGCTGGTAGCCGCACACCAGATCGTCCTGGTCGGCGCGGGCCATGCCCTCGTTGTCGATGTGCTCCCGGAGCTGCTCGAGTTCGGGGTGAGATTCGACCTGGATGCCGTAGTGGGCCGAGCCCGGAAACCCGCAGCCGTGGGTGTCGAGTGAGAAGTTCACCCGCGGGTCGTCCAGCATCCACTTGGCGTAGTCGGGGCGCCGCAAGGTGGGCTCCACGCCGAACAGCCGGCTGTAGAACTCGATCGACTCTTCCAGGTCGTCGACCTGCAATCCGATGTGCATCCGCCGCATAACTCGTCACCTGCCTCCAGTAGGCCTTTCGTGAACAGTAGCGGCCGAGAACTGGCAGCGAAATGCACGCCATGCGAGCACAACGCTGCCAGTTCCGTTGGAGGCCGAGCGGGTAGGCGAGCGAACTCGGTCCATACGGGCGAGGCTGTGGGCTGGGTTGCTGGTCTGGGAGGCCCGTGAGCGCAGCGAACAAGAGCGGGAAGTACCCCGCCCGGACGCGACGGGTCTGCACCTACCCGCGCACGCTCTTTGTCGCGCCTAGTCGGCGATGTCGGAGACGAAGCGGCGAGCGTCGGTGTTGTTCTCGGCGACCTGGCCGATGGTCCTGGCCTTGGCCGTGCCTCCCCGCAGCGCGGCCAGCGGATCGGTCTGGTCGCCCACGTATCCGAGAGCGAAAGCGCCCTGGGTGTAGCCCATCATGCGCAACAGGTCGTCGTCGAGGGTTCGGGCGATCTCCGGCGGGCAGGCCAGGTACTGGTTCTCCTCCTGACGCACCCAACCCACCGCGTAGGTGATGTTGACGCCACGCCGGACGCCAGTGGAAGTGTTGGCTCCGGCGCCGTGGAGCACCTTGCCCTCGTAGAAGAGCACGCTTCCACGACGCATCTGAGCCTGGGCGCCAGCCACCGCCTGAGCCGCCTCGTCGTCGGTACCGGACGTGCCGGGCAGGATCCAGGTCGCCCCGTTGTCGGCGGTGAAGTCGGTCAGCGCCCACATGGTGTTGCACTGAACGTGATAATCGACGCCGAAGTCGAAGAAGTCGAAGGCCATCTCGTCGCGGTGGAGCTTCTGGGCGGTCTCGCCCGGCTCGACCGAGATGATCTGGGTGAGGTGCAACTGCACCGCGCTGGCATGGCCGAGGAAGTGGCTCACCGCCTCCACGACGAGGGGGTGCATCACCAGCGGGCGCACCGACGGGCAGCGGGCCACCAGCGCTCCGGTGCGGCGGGTGAGTCGGCCGTCATAGGTGTCGCGACCGACGGCCGACGCCTCGATGTGAGGCATGGCCTCGGCCTCCAGCCGGTCCAGCAGCCCCTGGTCGGCCACGTCGTCCACGATGGCGTAGCCGACGCGACGCAGATGGTCGCTCACCTCGACCGGATCGACATGGGACGCGAAGTGATGCAAGCCCACGCCGGCATGGTAGGGCCACCCAGCCAACGCCACCCCAATCCGAGATCGGTGCGAGAATCGTGCCCCCAGGGACAGTTTCATCATCAACTTGGCGGGAGGCGCCGTCTAGCCTCGACCGCATGCCGGGCACCGACGCTTCGCCATCAGTTTCAGCGGCCACCAGGCTGGTGGTGCACGCCGACGACGTCGGCATGAACCACGGAGCCAACCGGGCCTTCATCGAGCTGTCGCATTTCGGCACCATCACGGCCGGCTCGGTGATGGTGCCTTGCCCGTGGTTCAGCGAGGTCGCCGAGGCGGCCGCGTCCGACGCCAGCCTCGACTGCGGAGTTCACCTGACCCTCAACTCCGAGATGACCCACTACCGGTGGGGTCCGATCACCCGGCCGGGGGCGGCGTCGGGACTCATCGACGACCACGGCTACCTGTGGTCCGACGTGTCCTCCGTGCGCCGCCACGCCCACCCTGACGCCGTCGAAGCCGAGTGGCGGGCCCAGGTCGACCGGGCGCTGGCCGCGGGCATCGACGTCACCCACCTCGACACGCACATGGGCTCGGCCGTCGCGCCCGAATGGTGCGACCGCTACGTGTCGCTGGGCATCGAACTAGGCATCCCGGTGCTGCTGACGGGCGAACTCGACGCATACGGACCCAACAATCACCTCGCCGGAGCGGGCCATGGTCCCTACCAGGAGGCGGTGGCCGATGCCAGGGCCGCGGGCATGCCGGTGTTCGACAGGGTGCTGGAGACCGACTTCTCGCGGCCCCGCGACCAACCTGCCGACTACCGGGCCATGCTCGGCAGCCTCGAAGCCGGCCTCACCTACTGCGCCTTCCACCCCAACGCGCCCGGCGGAGCCGAGATCGAGGCCATCGAGCCGAACAAGTGCCATGTCCGCACCGACGAGTACGAGCTGTTCGGCACCGCCGCATGGAAGGAGTGGCTCGAGTCCCGCCCCTACGGGCTGACCACCATGCGCGAGCTGCGAGATGGCTGGCGCGCCGGGAGCAGCTAGACAGAATCCGCTCGCGGGCGGCCAGCTTCGTGGCTAGAGTCATCCGCCGATCGCCGAAGCCCGTCGCCCTGCGCGACGGCTAGGCCCCTGGGTCGGAGCGCCCACACGAAGTCTCGCTCCCTTCGCCACCGCCAGCCCTTCGCGGCGGCGACCACTCCATGCCAAAAGGAGCGCGCATATGACCCCGTCCGTACCCATGGCCGGAACCCTTCAGATAGCGGCTGCCCTGGTCTTCCACCTACCGGGCGCCCGACTCGAGCTGACCAGTCCCAGCGGCCACCGTTGCTCGATCGGACCGATGACCGACCCTCGCTGCACACTGCACCCTGCCGAGTTCCGCGAACTGGTCCTGGCCGCCGGCAACGGTCAGATGCTCGGCACGCTGCTGGGCTTCGCCCTGATGGATGAGCCGACGCTGACCCTCACGTCATCCAGCATCGACATGGACCACCTCGGAGCCGGCCTGTACCGGGTGGTGGGGTGCGAAACCACCTCGTACGCCTTCACCACGTCGCTGCTCGCATCCCAGGTCGACGACCTGCTGGCCAGCCTGAACACCGCTCCGGCCGCCGGATGCGTCATGGACGTCGCAGGAGACCCCAACGACGGCGGGGTGGCGCTGTGCGTGAGCCTCGTACGGGACGACGGGCTCGGCGTGACGCTGGTGGTAATCAGTCCTTTCAACACAAGGGACCTTCCCCGCTGTGAAGCCGTCGCTCGAGCCTCTGTGTCGGCCTGCCTGATTGCCGAGATGGAGCAGCTGACTCACTGCCTGGACGAGACCCCCTCCGATAGGGCCTCTGGCTCCTAGCCGTTGGGGAGCAGGACCGTGCGGGCCTCAGCGCCCGTCTTGAGGGCGTCGAAGGCGTCCTGGAGGCCGTCGAGGCCGGCGGTGCGGGAGATCATCTCGTCGAGCTTCAGCCGGCCCCGCAGGTAGAGCTCGGCCAGCATGGGAAAGTCCTTGCGGGGCCGGGCCCCGCCGGCCCGGATGCCGAGCAGGCTCTTGTTCTGGTGCAGGTCCAGGAACGGGTAGGTGACCTTGGCCCCCAGGTCCGGAACCCCCACCGCGCACACGTTGCCCCCGGGGCGGGTCATCGAGATGGCCTGGGCCAGCAGCGCAGTGCTGCCCACCACCTCGAAGGCGTGGTGAACCCCCGCGGGGCAAAGCGACTTGACCGCAGCTACCGGGTCGAAGTCGTCGCCTTCGGCCAGTACGAAGTCGGTGGCGCCGAACTCCCGTGCCAGCGCCTCCTTGGCCGCCACCCGATCGATGGCGATGATGGCGGAGGCGCCCACCAGACGGGCGGCCTGGATCACGTTGAGGCCCACCCCACCAGCGCCGATCACGGCCACGGTGTCGCCGATCTGCACCCTGGCCCGGTTGAACACCGCGCCGGTGCCGGTGACTACGCCGCAGCCGATCAACGCGGCCGCGGACAGGGGCATCTCCGCGGGGATGGGGATGCACTGGTTCTCGCCGACCACGGTCTGCTGGGTGAACGCCCCGATGTTGGCGAAGTTGTAGATGGGCCGCCCGTTCTCCGCGAAGGGCTGGCTCAGCGACCCCAGCGCCACGTTGGTGCAGTTGCCCGGATCGCCGCCCTCGCAATCCGGACAGTGGCCGCAGTTGCCGAAGGTGGACAGGATCACGTGGTCGCCGACGGAGCAGTAGGTGACGGCCGAGCCCGCCTCGACCACAATCCCGGCTGCCTCGTGGCCGGGCACCAGGGGGGTGGGCATGTAGTACTTGCCCAGCACGCAACTCAGATCGCTGCCGCAGACTCCGGCGGCCCGGATCTCGACCCGGACCTGGCGAGGCGACAAAGAGCCCACAAGCTCCAGGTCTCCGGACAGGCGGACGCTGTCCTCGGTGGTGCCCTCCAGTATCAGTCCCTGCACGGCGCGGTCTCCTCTGTCGCCATCGCGGTCCTCCGGCCTGGACGACGATTCTCTCAGATGTGGGCCTTCATGCGCTCGGCCGCGCCCCAGCGCGCGGCTGCGTCGATCGTGCCTTGGAACATGGCCTTGAAGCGGCGGTGGGCCCGGGCCTCCTCGCCGTACTGCACCGTGTCCATGAACGGTATGTGCGACACCGACACCCAGAAGAAGGCGGACCAAGCCAGGTCCTCGAGCAGGTCCTCCTCGCTCCACCGGGGCCCGCCGGCCGCGGCCAGCTCGCCGCGGTAGTGGTCGAGCAGCTCGGACTCGCGGGCCAGGGTCTCGTCGTTGTGGCTGGCCATCAGCAGCCATCCCAGGTCCATCCCGGGGAACGACCGCATCGCCGACTGCCAGTCCACGATCACCGGTCCGTCGGCCCGGAACAGGATGTTGTCGAGTTCGTAGTCCTGGTGGATCAGCGTCCACGGCCGCCGGGCGAAGCGTCCGAGCCAGCTAGGGACGTCGGACAGGAAGGTCTCCACCATCGCCACGAGATCGTCGGAGTGGTACTGCGGGTACTGCTCGCGGATGTTGCTCCAACTCGCGAGGGCGCGGGGTATGCCGGCCAACAGATTCGGTGCGCTCCAGTCGATCAGCCAGTCCTGGTTGGTCAGCGACTCGTCCATCCAGTAGGCGCCGTGCATCCGGGCCACGTCACTGACCAGGGTGCGCATCCGCTCGAAGGTGGTGCCATCGAGGATGTCGCCCTTGGTGGCCGGATGGATCCGCTCGATGACCAGGGTGGCGGCGTGGGTCTCAGGGTCGAACAGGTTGACGAAGCATCTCGGGATGCTCATGTTCGTGCGGGCCGCGACCTGCCCCGCCAGATGGTCGTAGAAGCCGTTCTCGCGCTGGTACGACACCATCACCTGGGCGTTCTGACGGGCGAACTCGTCGTCCTTGGGGCACTTGGCCACGAATTCGGCCGGCAGGTCGGTGTCGTCGGCATAGCTGACCGAGACGATCACCACTTCACCCATGGCGCCCACGAAACCGTCCATTGGGCGTACCTCGACCGCGGAGATGGGCGGCGGGGCGTGCCCGGCCTCGGCGAGCGCTCCTTCGAGCCATTGCGGAGTCATCGCCGACACTGAATTGAGGATCTCAGTCATGGGTTCTCCCCGTTGTCCGGCACCCATTCGGGGGTGCGCTTGTTCAAGAAGGCGTCCATGCCCTCGGCCGCCTCGTCGCTGGCGAACAGCTCAGCAGACAGCCGCTCGGCCCAGGCGAGGGCGTCGTCGGAGTCCATCTCAGGGACTCGGGCCACGAGTTGTTTGGTGGCGGCCAGCGCGGAGGGCCCTCCCGCCAGCAGATCGGCGACCACCGACTCCACCTCGGCGTCGAGGCTCGCCTCGGGCACGGCCGCGTTGATGAGGCCCAGGCGGGCGGCCTCGGCGGCACTGAAGCGGTTGCCCCGCAGGAAGGCCGCGGTCGCCTCCGCCCGGCGCATCTTGGGCAGGCACAGCACCGAGATCATGGCTGGAGCCACCCCCACCCGGACCTCGGTGAAACCGAACTTGGTGTCGTCACGGGCGATCGAGATGTCCATGGCCGCGGCCAGGCCCATCCCGCCGGCCACGCAGTGTCCCGCGATGCGTCCCACGTATGGCTTGGGAGACCTCCGGAACCGGCTGAAGAGTTCGCTGGCCTTGACCACCACCGGGTTGTCGTCGGCGGGAGCCGAGCTCTCCCGTAGATCGGCACCGGCGCAGAACACCCGTCCCGCGTTGGTTAGCACGACCACCCGCACGGCCGGGTCGGCGTCGGCGTCATCGAGTGCGGCGGTGAACTCGGCCAGCATCCGGCGGTTCAGGGCATTGCGGTTGGCCTCATCCGCCAACGTGACCGTGACCACGCCCCGGTCGTCGCGGGCCGTCTCGACCAGACTCACGGCTCGCTCCGGTTCGCCAAGAACGTGCGCGGGTAGGTGATGGCGCCTCGCCATGCGGCGGCGCCATTCCCGCTCTTGTTCGCTGCGCTCACGGGCCGCTCGGGCCGTGTCTCCCGCTCTTTTTCGTTGCGCTCACGGGCCGCTCGGGCCCGCGGCCTCGCTGAGGGTCCCGCCAATACCCTCATGAATCGCCGCCTATCCGCTCGGCCTCTGCGGGCCCGTCGGTGGGCGGCCCGGCGAAGGCCTGAGCCATGGACAACCACTCGCGAGCCCGCTCCCCGGAGACCTGCAAGGCCGTGTCGGTCACGTTGCGGCGCTGGGTCACTACGAGGCAGAAGTCGAGAGCCGGGCCCTTCACCGCGTTGTCTCCGGCTACGCTGGCGTCACCCCAGGCCCACAGATCCCCCGCCGGAGCGGTCAGCTCCACACGGACATCGCCCTCGGGTGGGGTCAGGCCCCGGTTCACGTAGGACCACCCTCTAGTGATGCAGCCGAGCTGGGCCACGTGGCGGAGCCGGTGGGTGGGCTCGCGATGCGCGCCCACCGTGTCGCACACATCGGTGCCGTGGGCCCACGCCTCCATGAGCCGGGCGGTGACGAAGGACTTGGCCCCCATCGAGGGCCCGTACCAGCTCACCCGGTCGCGCTCGCCGAGCGTGCCGACCGCTTCGGCCAGGTCCGATCGGCCTTGCCGCCAGTGCTCCAAGCGGCCGGGGACGCCCAGGCTTCGGAAGTCGCCCAGGGTGAAGTCGTCACCCGAGGTCTTGCTCACCAGCGACGCCTCCATGAGACGCCCGGCCTCGGTCGAGAACGCATCCGGGTCGCGGATGGCCAGTGCGGCTGCCCGGTCGAAGTAGCACAGGTGGCCGATCTGGTCGGTCACCGACCAGCGGGGGCTCGGGGTGGGCAGATCCCAGTCGCCCTCGTGGAACGACGCCACGACTTCGTCGAGGCTTGCCTGCTCGTCGAGCAGGTCTTTCAGGAGGTCTGCCAACTTCACGGGTCCGCGGGTCCCTTCCTAGGAAGTTGTCGTCCTAGGAAGATACCGCGTATCAACGCCGTCGCGCTGACCAATCTGCCGACCAGTCTTCCGTGCCTCCTGGCTGCCGCCTGTCCGGTCAGCCTCCGAGCAAGCCCTCGGGAACTTCCACCACCCGGGCCCGGAGCCATTCACCGAGGCTCTTGGCCTGCGCGTCCTGGCGGTCCGAGGCGGCTACCCCGTCGCCGAGCAGGCCGTGGATCACGAAGTTGAGAGACCAGATGTTTCCGAGCCGGTGCCGGTCCACCCGCAGCGGTGCCGCCTCCGGCAGCAGCTCGCGCAGACGCTCCGTGCTCAGGAAGCCGTCAAGCCACTCGAAGGCATCGGCGGAGCGGGCGAAGACACCCAGGTTGGCGTTTCCGCCCTTGTCCCCCGAGCGGGTGCCGACAACCCGGCCCAGCGGCGCTGGCACCGTGGAGCCCCAGTCCCGGCCCTCGGCGGCAGGGGTGGGGGAGGGAATCGGCGACGCCGGCGCGGCCGCGGCCGGCACCGGATCGACGACGGTGCGCTCGCCGTCGAGGAAGGTCACGTACTGGGGCACGGCCTCGGCCGGCACGGTGGCCGGCCGGTAGATGCCGAAGGCCCGTCCCCGGGCTGCGGAGCCCGCCGAGAACATTCCCGGGATGGTGGCCAGGGCCAACTCGTTCATGGCGTCCGACAGGGTGCGCCCGAGCCGGTCCTCGTCGTGGTCGAACACGATGAGCCGCCACACCGCGACGGCCTCCTCGTTGGTGGCCGGATCGCTCTTGTCGGTGCGCACCACCCGCTCGGTGACTTTGGCGTAATCGCCCGGGTCGTGGGGGCAGGCCCGCCAGAAGGCGTCGTGCACCAGGGCCGCCTTGGCCTCGATGTCGAGTCCGGTGAGAGCGACGTTGATCTCGCTGCGGAAGCCGCCCAGCTCGTTGGTGGCCACCTTGAGTGTGGGCGGGGGTGGCTCGCCCCGCACCGAGTCCATCCTCACCCGGTCGACACCGGTCTGGGCGAGCCGGATGGTGTCGAAGCGGGTGGTCACGTCGGGGCCCAGATAGCCGGGCGCGTCGATCTCGTAGAGCAGCTGCGCGGTGACCGTCCCAACCGTGACCGCACCGCCGGTGCCGTCGTGTTTGCCGATCACCGAGGAGCCGTCGGCCGCGATCTCGGCCCACGGGAAGCCGGTGCGGGCCATGCCCTCCACCTCGGTGAAGAACGAATAGTTGCCGCCCGTCGCCTGGGTGCCGCACTCGATCACGTGCCCGGCTGCCACCGCGCCGGCTAGGGCGTCCCAGTCGTCGATGGCCCAGCCGTGGTGCCAGGCCGCGGGACCGCATGCCACCGCCGCGTCGGTGACCCGCCCCGTCACCACGATGTCGGCGCCGCGGCGGAGGGCCTCCGCTATGCCCCAGCCCCCCAGGTAGGCGTTGGCGGTGATCAGCTTCGACGTGTCGGTCATGGGCTCGCCGGTGGCGAACGACCGGAGCGTCACCGCGTCGGCCGCGTCGGCGGCGAGGCGCGCCATGAGGTCGTCGCCCTCCACGCAAGCGATCCTCGGGTCCAGACGCAATCGCTCGGCCACCTCGGCGACCGCCTGCGCGCAGCCGCGGGGATCGAGCCCGCCCGCGTTGGACACCACCTTGATGCCCCCGTCCAGACAAGTGCCCATCACCTGCTCCATCTGCTTGACGAAGCTGCGGGCGTACCCGCCGCCGGGTCGTCTGGAACGGGTGCGAGCCAGTATCAGCATGGTCAGCTCGGCCAGCCAGTCCCCCGTGAGGACATCGATGGACCCGCCGTTCACCATCTCGGCCGCAGCCGACAGCCGGTCGCCGTAGAAGCCGGAGCAGTTGGCGATCCGGATCGGCTCAGCCACTGCCGGCCTCCGGGGGAGCGGCCTCGGCCGCCTCGAACACCAGCAGCGGCGAGCCGTTGTCCACCTGGTCTCCGGGCGCGACCAGCACCTGCGTCACGGTGCCGTCGCACGGCGCGCTCACCTGGTGCTCCATCTTCATGCCCTCCATCACCACCAGGGTCTGACCCGCGGCCACCTGCGCGCCGGAGGTGACCCGCACGTCGATGATCACGCCCGGCATGGGCGCCGCAAACCCGCCCGCGGTCAGGCCGCTGTCGGGCGTCCCGAAGCGGGGCAGCACGGCCACGCTCACCGTCTCGGAGTCGCCGGTCACGTAGAGCCGGTCGCCGTGGGCGGTGACCGCGTAGCGGATGCGACGGCCGTTCCACTCGACATCGAGCGCATGCGAAGACCAGGCCGCGACCGTAGCCGGAGCCTCAGTCACGTCCGAAGCCTCGACCACGTCCGAAGCCTCGACCACGTCCGAAGCCTCCACCACGTCCGAAGCCTCCACCACGTCCGAAGCCTCCACCACGTCCTCGGCGCACTCGGCCCGAACGACGAAGGAGCCGTCGCGCCGGGGCCAGTACGAAACAACCACTTCGATGGAGCCAGCCGCGGTCGCCACAGCCAGCTCCACCCGCTCGGGCGGGAGACGGCCGTGGCGCCATCCACTGGGCATCCATGCCAGGGTCCGGGCCTGCTGCCGCTCAGCGGCCTGGAGCCACATGGCGGCCGCCACCGCGGCCCGCTGACACTCAGCCAGCGAGAGGGCGGCGGCCCGGCTCGGAGCGACCCGCTCGATGAAGTCGGTAGTGGTGTCGCCCGCCATGAAGGCTTCCGAGCGGAGCGCGGCCACCAAGAAGTGGCGGTTGGTGGTCACTCCGCCGATGTGAAGGCGCTCAAGGGCCAGGGCCAGGCGTCCGGTCGCTTCGGACCGGGTGGGAGCGTGGGCAATGACTTTGGCCAGCATCGGGTCGAAGTCGAGGCCGACCTCGCTGCCGGCCTCCACACCGCCGTCCCACCGGACCGCCGGCTCGGCCGGGGGCGAGAAAGCGGCCAGAGTGCCCACCGCGGGCAGGAAGCCGGCCGCGGGATCCTCGGCGTAGAGCCGGGCCTCGACGGCGTGGCCCGTGAAGACGACATCGGCCTGGCTGTAGCCCAGCGGCTCGCCCGCAGCCACCCGCAGCTGCTCGCGGACCAGGTCGATGCCGGTCACCTCCTCGGTTACGGGATGCTCCACCTGCAGGCGGGTGTTGACCTCCAGGAAGAAGAAGTCGCCGGTGTCGTCGTCGAGCAGCAACTCCACCGTGCCGGCCGAGCAGTAGCCGATCGAGGAGGCCAGCCGCACCGCGGCGTCGCCCATGGCGGCCCGCAGTTCGTCGCCGACCGCGGTCGACGGCGCCTCCTCGATGATCTTCTGGTGGCGGCGCTGGATCGAGCACTCCCGCTCGCCGAGGTGGATCACGTTGCCGTGGGTGTCGCCCAGGATCTGGACCTCCACATGGCGGCAGCTCTGCAGGTAGCGCTCAAGGAACACGGTGTCGTCGCCGAAGCCGCCCAGAGCTTCGCGCCGGGCTGCGGCCACGGCTTCGGGCAACTCGGCGGGATCCGACACCAGGCGCATGCCCTTGCCACCTCCGCCCGCGGCCGCCTTGACCATGAGCGGGAAGCCGGCATCGCCCGCTTCGGCGGGATCCTCCGAGGAAGGCAGCGTCGGCACGCCCGCGGCCGCGGCCGCAGCCTTGGCCGCCAGCTTGTCGCCCATGGTCTCGATGGCATGCGGGTCGGGGCCGACCCACACCAGGCCGGCAGCGGTCACCGCCCGGGCGAAGCCGGCATTCTCGGCCAGGAAGCCGTAGCCGGGATGCACCGCGTCTGCCCCGGCCCCGACCGCGGCAGCCACCACGGCGTCGCCGTCGAGGTAGCCGCCGGGCAGGCGCACAGCCACATCGGCCTCGGCCACGAACGGCGCCCCGGCGTCGGCGTCGGCGAACACGGCCACGCAGCGCATGCCCATGGCCCTCGCGGTGCGGAACACCCGTCGGGTGATCTCGCCCCGGTTGGCCACCAGCAGCGTGCTGATGGCCCTCACAGCCGGCACCGCCTCATCGTTCCACCGGAATTGGCAGCACAACGCTCGCTGAGCGTGCACAACGCTGCCAATTCACCCAGAGCCCGAACCCCCCTCGCGAACTGGCAGCACAATGCTCGCTATGCGTGCACCACGCTGCCAATTCGCCACGATGGCGAGCAATCGAGCGGCTCACAGCCTGAACACCCCGTAGCCCTCGGCGCCGGCGATGGGCGTGTTGCCCACGACCGACAGGCACATGCCCAGCACGGCGCGGGTGTCGCGGGGGTCGATGATGCCGTCGTCGCTTATGGCGCCGGTGGCCCGCAAGGCCAGCGAGCCGCGCTCCTGGATAGCCTCGGCCTGGGCCACGATCCGGGCGTCCTCGTCCTCGTCGAAGGGCTCGCCCTTGCGGGCGGCCCGCGCCCGGCGCACCTGCGACATCACCCCGGCGATCTGCTTGGGGCCCATCACCGCGATCTTGGCCGAGGGCCACAGCCAGGTGAAGCGGTTGCCGAAGGCCCGACCCGACATTCCGTATGTGCCCGCCCCGTAGGACGACCCGATGATCACGGTGAGGTGGGGGACCGTGGAGTTGGTCACCGCGTTGATCATCTGGGACCCCTTCTTGACCATGCCGTCGGCCTCGTAGTCCCGCCCCACCATGTAGCCGGTGATGTTCTGGAGGAAGACCAGCGGAACGTCGATCTGGTTGCAGAGCTGGATGAAGGTGGCGGCCTTCTGGGACGAGTCGGGGTAGAGCACGCCGTTGTTGGCCAGAATCCCCACCGGATAGCCGCAGATCGAGGCCCAGCCGCACACCAGCGTGGTGCCGTAGCGGGCCTTGTACTCCTCGAAGCGGGATCCGTCCACCACCCGGGCGATCACCTCACGCATGTCGAAGGGCTGGCGCAGGTCCCGGCTCACCAGTCCGAGCAGCTCCTCGGGATCGTGAACCGGCTCATCCGCGGCCATGGTGGGGCCGGGATGGGGCTTCCGCAGATTGAGGTGGGACACCACCTCGCGACACATGCGGATGGCGTCCATCTCGTCCACCGCGAAGTAGTCGCCCAGACCGGAGACCTCGGCGTGGAGGCGGGCGCCGCCCAGGGTCTCGTCGTCTGACTCCTCGCCGGTGGCCATCTTCACCAGCGGCGGTCCGGCCAGGAAGATCTTGGACTGGTCGGCCACCACGATGTTGTAGTCGGACAGGCCCGGCTGGTAGGCGCCTCCCGCAGTGGACGACCCGAACACCACGCACACCGTGGGTATGCGCATCTTGGACAGCTCGATCATCTCGTAGAAGAACCGGCCCGACTCCGCGAAGTGAGTGGTCTGGACCCGGCTGCTGCCCCCGCCGGTGAACTGCGAGCCGCCGCCGTCGCTGCCCCCGAGGCGCAGGTCGGCGCCGGCCGACTCGACGAAGCTGACATACGGAATGTGGTTGTCTCGGGCGATCTCCAGGGCCCGCATCCACTTCTTGCTGGCGTACGGGGTGAGGGCGCCAGCCAGGACGCTGGGGTCGTTGCCCATGATCACGCACTCGGTGCCGCCGATCACGCCGACGCCCACCACCATCCCGCCGCCCATGGTGTAGTCGGAGTGGTACGCGGCCAGCGCGCTGATCTCCAGGAACGGGCTGTTGGGGTCGATCACATTGGCGATGCGCTCCCGAATCGGCAGCTTGCCCCGCGACCGGAGTCGCTCCATCGCGGCAGGCCCGCCACCAGCCTCCGCCTCGTCGAGCAGGTCCTCGATCTCGGCGAGCTGCTCGACCATGTCGTCGCGGTTCTGAACGAAGGCCCCGCTGCGGGCGTCGACCGCGGTCGGCAGCGCGGGTGCGAGCAGACGGGACAGGCTGGCAGGGCCGCCAGCGTCGATCTTCACCGCGCCGACACTACCGCCGCCCGCTTGTCGGACCGGCCCCGCGTCCGCGTGCAGCCGCGGCAGCAACCGGGCCACGCCTCCCGAGAGTGAGGGCGCGGCCGCGTCCGTGCGATGATGGGCGCCATGACTGACACCGTCGATACCAGCGTGGTGGACTTCCACTTCGACGTGCTCTGCCCGTGGGCCTACCAGACGTCGAGATGGATCCGGGACGTCCGCAGCCAGAACGGGCTGGAGATCAACTGGCGCTTCTTCAGCCTGGAGGAGATCAACCGCTTCGAGGGCAAGAAGCACCCTTGGGAGCGGCCCTGGTCCTACGGCTGGTCGCTGATGCGCATCGGCGCGGTGCTGCGACACCGGAGCATGGACCAGCTCGACGCCTGGTACGAGCGCTCGGGCCGGGCCCTGCACGAGGAGGGGCTACGGGTTCACGAGCCCGACGTGGCCCGGGCGCTGCTCGGAGAGATCGGTCTCGATCCCGCCACCGTGGACGAGGCCCTAGAGGACACCACCACCCACGACGCGGTCAAGGCCGAGCACGACCGGGTAGTGGCCGCGGGCGGCTTCGGAGTGCCGACGCTGTTCTTCGGCGACCAGGCCCTGTTCGGACCGGTGCTGATCGACCCGCCGTTCGGGGACGAGGCCCTGCGGCTGTGGGACGCGCTGACGGCATGGCTGGAGTTCCCCCACCTCTACGAGATCCAGCGGCCCAAGTCCCGCGACGACGAGAACGTCATCGCCGACACCTTCCGCCCCTACATCGAGGCCCGTGACTGGGTGAGCATCAACCGGGGCGAGGTCATCACCTTCGACCGCTCGTAGCTGCCCGAGCACCGCAACGCCGCCAGCCCACGGCCATGCCCATCGCAACAGAGGCTCAGGAGATCAGGCGGCTGCTCGACGCCGCCGACCTGCCGAGCCTGCTGGCCGCGCTGGCTCACGCCACCGGTGACCTCGGCCTGGTCCCCGACGACTTGTGGCTGAACCCGGACTTGGCCCTTCAGCCCGACGGGGGCTGGGACACCGAGCAGGTCGAGCGGGCCCGCGATCTGGCCCGGTCGGGCCTCCGGCGTCTGGAAGCTCCTGAAGGCGGGTCCGGCTCGCCCGCCGACGATCTCGTGCCCGCCCTCATCGACTGGCTGACCGGCGCCGACCTTGACGACGGCTACCGGACGATGCTGGCCGAGGAGCTCTCGGTCACGGGAGACCTGCGGATCCCGGAGCCCATCGCGGCGGGGGAGTGGCCGCCCCGAGCCGCCTGCGACCACGCGGTGGCGATCATCGGGGCGGGGATGTCGGGCATCCTCGCCGCCCACCGGCTCAAGCAGGCCGGGATCGACTGCGTCGTTCTCGACAAGAACGACGACGTGGGCGGAACCTGGCTGGAGAACACCTATCCGGGCTGCCGGGTGGACGTGTTCAACCACGTGTACTCATACGCTGGCGAGCAGCGCCCCGACTGGCCCGAATACCACTCCAGCCAGCCGGTGCTGCTCGACTACTTCCGCGACTGCGCCCGGCGATGGGGGATACGCGACCGGATCCGCTTCGGCGTCCGGGTCGAGTCGCTGGCCTGGGACGACGACGCCCGCCACTGGGTGATCCGGATCGAAACGGGCAGCGGGACCGCCGAGACCACCGCCGGCGCGGTGGTCTCGGCGGTGGGTCAGCTCAACCGGCCCCTGATGCCCCGCGTCGAGGGGACGGACGACTTCGCGGGAGAGAAGTTCCACAGCTCGGCGTGGCGCCACGACATCGACTGGGACGGCCTGCGGGTGGCCGTAGTCGGCACCGGAGCCAGCGCCCTGCAGTTCATCCCGTACCTGGCCGAGGAGGCAGCCCACGTCACCGTGTTCCAGCGCACCCCGCCGTGGCTGATCCCGCGGCCCGTCTACCACGAGCCGCTGGCCGACGGCCTGCTCAGGCTCTTCGAGTTCATACCGGGCTACGCCCACTGGTTCCGGCTGCGGCTCTTCTGGTGCACCCACGAGGGCACCGTTGGCGCGCTGCGACGCGACCCGGCCTGGAACGGACCGCTGGATCAGGCCGTGAGCCACCGCAACGAGGAGGCCCGCCGCCTGCTCACCCTCTACCTGAGGTCGCAGTTCGAGGACCGCCCCGACCTGCTGTCCAAGGTCGTGCCCAACTACCCGGTGGGAGCCAAACGGGTTGTCCTCGACAACGGCATCTGGGCTACCACGCTCAAACGGCTCAACGTCGAACTGGTCAGCGACGGGATCGAGCGCATCGAGCCGGAGGGCGTGCGGGGAGCCGGTGGGCGCCTGCACCGAGCCGACGTGATCGTGTTCGGCACCGGCTTCCGGGCCTCGGAGTTCCTGATGCCGATGCGGGTGACCGGGCGCGGTGGCGCCGACCTGCACGAGACCTGGGCCGGCGACGCCCGGGCCTACAACGGGGTGTGCGTTCCCGGGTTCCCCAACCTGTTCTGCATCTACGGACCGAACACCAACATCGTCGTCAACGGCAGCATCATCTACTTCGCCGAGTGCGCCACCCACTACGTGGTGGAGTGCCTGCGCATGCTGGCCCATCGCGGCGCGGCGGCCATGGACTGCAGGGCTGACGCATACGACCGCTACTCGGCGCGGATGGACGAGCACAACTCGCAGATGGCGTGGGGCATCTCGCCGGTCAACAGCTGGTACAAGAGCTCCAGCGGCCGGATCGCCCAGAACTGGCCCCTGCCGCTGATCGACTACTGGCGCCAGACCCGCAGCCCCGACCCGGCCGACTTCGAGCTGCTCTGACAGACGTACGTATTGACGTACCTACCGTGTGCCGGTTGAGGCTGATGCAGTCGTGGCCGTGCGGGATCGCCGCCGCCAGCGCGGCTCTCAGGTACGGGCAGACTGTGTCTCCTGCTGAGCCGCGCGGGCCCTGCGCAGCGCGGCTCGGGCGGCTTGGGGCCCCGTGGGCCCGGCTCTGGCCCCGCCGGGACACCCGGCCGCTGGCCTGGGCGCAGCATCGGCGGTGGGATCGGTTGGGGCGAACAGGGGTGCGGTGTCGGGTATGTGGGCTGCGCCGTGGTGGATGCGGTCGGGGGGTCGGATGG
>JAGWAO010000024.1:0-11538 GCA_021296315.1 Acidimicrobiia bacterium
GATCTACACCGAACTGGGGGCGACCGACTACGCCCAGGCCATCGCCCAGATCCGGGAAGCGGACCCCGATGCGGTGTACTTCTTCTACCCGGGCGGGATGGGCATCGCCTTCATCCAGCAATACCAGGCGTCGGGCCTTGAGATTCCCATATTCGGTCCGGTGTCATCGTTCGACGAGTTCCTTGTGGACGCCATCGGAGACGCGGCCCTGGGCCTGGTCAACTCGTCGTTCTGGGCACCCGACATGGACAATGAGGCCAACAGGATCTTCGTCGAGGCCTACCGCGAGAAGTACGGCAGCACGCCGACGTCCTACGCGGCCCAGGGCTACGACACTGCGCTGCTGTTGATCTCTGCGCTGGACGCCAACGGAGGCGACGCCGGCGACACCGCCGGCATGCGCGAAGCGCTCAAGGCGGCCGACTTCGACAGCATCCGCGGCAACTTCAGGTTCAACACCAACAATCACCCGATCCAGGACTGGTACCTGCTCGAGGTCGTGAGGGATCCAGTCCACGGAGACCTCACCAACACGATCGTGGCCACGATCCTGGAGGATCACGCGGACGCCTACGCCTCCGATTGCCCCTTGCCCGGCTGAACGTCGGCTACGTTCGGGCCGGTCCGCCAGCTCGCGCTCTGGCGGACCGGCCCGACCCATTCCCGACTATCGGCGCGGCGACAGCATGAATCTGTTCATTGAGCAGACCCTGAACGGGCTCCAGTTGGGCTTCACCTTGTTGATGGTCTCAGCGGGGCTCACGCTGATATTCGGGATCATGAACATCATCAACCTGGCCCATGGCTCGGCGTTCGTGGCCGCAGACGTGGGGGGCCGTACCGGCAACTACCTGCTGGCCCTCCTGGCCGGCATAGCCGGGGCGGCTGTTGCTGGCCTGATCGTCGAGTTGGGCCTGATCAGGCGGCTGTACCACCGCGATCACCTCTATCAGGTACTGGCCACGTTCGCGCTGGTCCTGATCGCCAACCAAGCGGTGCAGATGATCTGGGGCTCCACGCCGAGGAGCGTCGCGGCCCCCGAGTTCCTGGATCGGACGGTCACGGTGTTGCCTGGCCTGCCCTACCCGGCCTACCGGCTGGCCATCACCGCGACCGGGATCGCGGTCATCGTCTTCCTGCACCTGCTGGTGGAACGCACCAGGGTCGGCATGTGGATAAGGGCCGGCAGGACGCACCGCGAACTGCTGGGAGCGTTCGGAGTGAACGTCCGGCTGCTCTACACCCTGGTGTTCGCGGTGGGAGCGGGCCTGGCGGGACTCGCCGGCGTGGTGGCGGCGCCGTTCCTGTCGGTGGAGTCGGGCATCGGCGACCACTTCTTGATTCTGAGCTTCGTGGTGATCGTGGTCGGCGGCATCGGATCACTCAAGGGAGCCCTGTACGGCTCGCTGATGCTGGGCCGCACGTACCTGCCCGACCTCTTCGGGCGATTCGTCGACCCGAGCACCGCGGCCACGGCCGGAGCCTCAGTGGCTTCGGCCAGCATCTACCTGGTGATGGTCGTCGTGCTCGTAGTCAAGCCCAACGGCCTGTTCGGCCTGGCCGATGAGTGATCCGCAACCCGCCCAGTCGAGCCCTGAGCTCAGCGCCATCCGCCTCGGACTCTGGATGCGGAGCCCCTCTCGATGGCATGTCGCGCTGACCGTGGGATTCCTGGCGTTGCTGTCGGTGGCGCCGCTGTGGGTCGATGCCAGCGGTCGGGGCTATCTGGTGACCGTGCTCACCCGGGTGGTCATCTTCGGGCTAGCGGCGATGAGTCTCGACTTCGTCATGGGCTACGGAGGAATGGTCAGCCTGGGCCACGCGGCGTTCCTCGGTGCCGGTGCATACACCGCGGGCGCGCTGACATACCACAGCCTGGACGGTTCGCGGCTTCTCGGGATTCCCGGCACAGACCAGACGCTCGTGACCTGGCCCCTGGCCACCGTTGTGGGTGCGCTGCTGGGGCTTGTGATCGGTGGGCTGAGCCTGCGCACCAAAGGCATCTACTTCATCATGGCAACCCTCGCGTTCAACCAGATGATCTACTTCTTGTTCAACGCGCTCGAGATCTACGGAGGCGACGACGGCGTCGGGTTGTTCGCGGCCCGCCGAGCCATCGGGCCGCTCGACGCGTCGGACGACACCGTCTTCTTCTACGTGTGCTTCGCCGTGCTGGTGGCTTTGGCGGTGATCCTGAACCTGGTGGTCAGATCACCGTTCGGACGGGTCGTGCGGGGCTGTCGCAGCAACATGGCGCGCATGGCCGCACTCGGCTACCAGACCTACCGGTACCGGCTGGCCGCATTCGCCCTGTCGGCCGCGATCACCTCGCTGGCCGGCGCCATGGCCGTGACCGAGTCACAGTTCCTGTCGCCGTCGTTCGCCGAGTGGACCGAATCGGGCGAGCTACTGGTCATGGTGATCGTCGGTGGGCTGGGCAGCCTGATCGGCGGCGTGATCGGCGCCGGCGCGCTGTTCCTGTTGGAGGAGCTCTCGATTGACATCACCGACAATTGGCAGTTCTTTGTCGGCGTCGGCCTTCTCGCGATCGTGCTGGGAGCGCCCAGGGGGCTCACGGGCGTATTGCTCGGCTTGGGGCGGAGCCATGACTGAGCTGTCGTGCCAGGGACTGCAGAAGGCCTTTGGCGGACTGGTGGTCACCGACGACTTGGCGCTGTCGGTGGAGTCGGGCGAGATCCATGCGCTCATCGGCCCCAACGGAGCTGGAAAGACCACGGCGCTGGCACAGCTCTCGGGTGAGTTGCGGCCGGACGCCGGCACGGTGTGGCTCGACGGTGCGGACATCACGGATCTGAGCCTCCCGCAGCGGGTCCACGCGGGCGTTGCCCGCAGCTACCAGGTCTCCTCCGTCTTTCGGGACTTCACAGCGCGGGAGAACGTCGAACTCGCCCTGCAGGCGATGGACCGCCACAGCTTCAGGTTCTTTCGCCCGGCAGCCCGGAATGCGGAACGCGTCGAGCGAGCCGGCGCACTCCTCGAGTTGGTCGGTCTGGCCGAGGTGTCCATTGTCCCAGTGCACCGGCTGTCGCACGGCCAGACCCGCCAGTTGGAGATCGCCATGGCCATGGCCTCCGACCCCCGGGTGCTCCTGCTGGACGAGCCAATGGCGGGCATGGCCCCCGACGAGGCGCTCAGGCTGGCCGAGTTGATCCAAAGCCTGGCGGCTGCCACCGCGGTGCTGCTGGTAGAGCACGACATGGATGTCGTCTTCTCCGTCGCGGACCGCATATCGGTGCTGCACCAGGGCGCGCTCATCGCCTCGGGCGATCCCGACGACATCCGAGCCGATCCAGACGTTCACCGCCTGTATCTGCGCGACGACGCGGAGGGCTGACCATGCTGTCGGTGAAGTCGCTGGCCGGAGGCTACGGATCCACCCAGGTCCTGTACGACGTGTCCCTCGATGTGGGCGAGGGCGAGATCGTGGGGCTGCTCGGTCGGAACGGCATGGGCAAGACGACCACGATCTCGACGATCTTCGGCCTGCTGACACCTGTGTCAGGCTCGGTCTCTCTGGACGGTGGCGAGATCTCCGGCTTGCGAGCATTCAAGATCGCCCGCCTCGGCTTGTCGCTGGTCCCGGAGGGCCGGCAGGTTTTCCCGCTGCTGACAGTGGAACAGAACCTGGAAGCCACGGCCCGGCCCTCAGTCACAGGGGACAGGAGATGGACTCCGGCTGCGATCTTGGAGCTGTTCCCTCATCTGGCCGAGCGCACCAACCACCTGGGGGGGCAGTTGTCGGGCGGCGAGCAGCAGATGCTGGCCATCGGGCGAGCGCTGGTGATGAATCCCAGGCTGCTCGTGCTCGACGAGGCGACTGAGGGACTGGCCCCCACCGTGCGGGCCACGATATTCGAGGTGCTGCGGATCCTCAAGGCCGACGGCCAGAGCATTCTGATCGTGGACGCCTACCTGCGGCAGCTCCTCACCCTGACGGATCACAATGTGATCGTCGAGAAGGGATGCACCGTGTGGTCGGGAACGACAGAGGAACTTGTTGCGTCCCCGAGCATCGTTGATCGGTACCTCGGGGTTGGTGTCTAGGTTGGACGGCAACGCCTCAACCCGATGCTGATGGTCGGCACAGACATAGCGCTCACCGCCGAGGCCGACACCGCGGCGGCCCTGGACGCCGCCGATCCGCTGGCCGCGTTCCGCGACGAGTTCCACCTTCCGGCGGGCCGCGACGGCTCGCCGCAGATCTACCTCGTGGGCAACTCGCTGGGGGCCGTACCCCGGGCGGCGGCCGATTTCGTGAACGCCGAGCTGGAGCGGTGGGCCCGGCTCGGCGCGGCCGCGCACTTCGAGGGCGAGCTGGCGTGGCTGCCGTATCACGAGCTGCTGACGGACTCGCTGGGGCGCCTCGTCGGCGGGCGACCGAGCGAGGTCGTCGCCATGAACTCGCTCACCGTCAACCTGCATCTGCTGATGGTGAGCTTCTATGAACCCACTCCGGTCCGGCACAAGGTCCTCATCGAGGATCACGCCTTCCCGAGCGACCATTTCGCGGTCGAGAGCCAGATCCGCCAGCGGGGCCGCGATCCGGCCGAGTCGCTGGTCGTCGCCCGGCCGCCGCGGCGACGACCTGCTGGCCCTGATAGCCGAGCACGGCTCCGAGCTCGCGCTCGTGATGCTTCCCGGCGTTCAGTACTACACCGGCCAGGTGCTCCCGATGGCGGAGATCACCGCGGCTGCCCACGATGCCGGCGCCCGGGTCGGCTTCGACCTCGCGCACGCCGTGGGCAACGTGCCGCTGGCGTTGCACGACTGGAACGTCGACTTCGCCGTCTGGTGCAGCTACAAGTACCTCAACGGCGGTCCCGGCGGGGTGGGCGGCGCCTTCGTGCACGATCGCCACGTTCGCGACCGCTCGCTCCCCAGGCTGCTGGGATGGTGGGGCCAGCGTCCCGACATCCGCTTCGAGATGGACACCGTCTTCGATCCCATCGCGACCGCGGAGTCGTGGCAGGTCTCGAACCCGCCCATCCTCTCGATGGCAGCCCTGCGGGCGTCGCTCGACACCTTCGACCGGGCCGGGGGAATGGAGCCGTTGCGGGCGAAGTCGCTACGGCAGATCGAGTATCTCGACCTGCTCCTGGTCGAGGTGATCGGCGACCGGGTGCAGACCATCACACCCTCCCCGCTGGCCGAGCGCGGCTGCCAGCACTCACTGCGGGTCCCGATGCCGGGCGTCGACGGCCGGGCCGCGTACCAGGGCCTGGAGGACGCCGGCGTCGCCTGCGACTGGCGCTACCCCGACGTGATCCGGGTGGCGCCGGTGCCCCTCTACAACTCGTTCACCGACATCCACCGCTTCGTAAGCATCCTGGATCGCGTCCTCGACGAGACCGCCCGATGAACTCGTCCCTTTCCCACGCCGGCGGCGGGGAGACTGGTGCGAACCGACCTAATCGGATGGCCCAATACGAACCATAGATGGTAACATTTGGGCCAATGGTGCGTGTTGAGCTGGAGCGGATCGAAGCGCTTGAGCTGCTGGGGATGGTCGTGGCGCATCTGAACGTCGGCGAGGCGTCCCGCGATCCTTCACCGCGAATCGCGACCCTCCTGGGCATCCGCGACAAGCTGGCCGCCGGCCTGCGGGAGGTGCAGTGAGCTACACCGACGCTGACGTGTCCGCCGCGATCGCGGCCATGGACAAGTACCGGTCCGGGCTCCACTACGAGATCGGGGCCGCACTCGTCGTCGTCGGTCTGAGTGCGGAGCGAGCCGTCAAGGAGATCGCGATCCGCGACGACATGATACGGGTCGCCCACCGTGCCGGTGCCTCGCTGCGACAGATCGCAGAGGCGTCCGGGCTCGGCCGCAAGACCGTCACCGCGATCGTCGCAGCAGACCCGCTCCGAGCCTGATGGCAGCTCGACCGAGTCTCACATCCGGTGGGGCAGGTCGTCGTCGATGTAGGCGCGGATGATGTCGTCGTAGCTGTCGTCGGCCACGAACCCGAACGCGTCGGCCCGGGCGGTGTCGAAGCGCGGGGGCCAACCGGCGACGATGTCGGCCACCGCAGGGTCGGGGGAGTCGCTGATCAGGGCCACCGCTTCGGGACCGGCCACCCGCCCTAGAGCCTCGATCTGCTCGCCCACCGTGACCGACACGCCCGGCATGGTGAGGTTTCGGCGGCCTCCCAATGGCGCGGTGTCCATCTCGCCGGCGTGGACCATGAACCCGACCGCGGCGCGAGGACTGGCATGGGGATGGCGCACGCCGCGCCCGACCGGCAGTTCGGCCTCCAAGCCGTTGAGCGGTTCGCGGATGATGCCCGAGAAGAAGCTCGAGGCGGCCGCGTTGGGCGCACCAGGGCGCACGCTGATGGTCGGGAGCCGGATACCGACGCCGTCGAGGAACCCGCGGCGGCTGTAGTCGGCCAGCAGCGCTTCGCCGATGAGCTTCTGGGTGCCGTATGAGGTCAGCGGGGTGGGATGGAAGTCGTCGGGGATCGGATCGGGGAACGGCGCACCGAACACTGCGATCGACGAGGCATACACCAGCCGGGGCGCGGCGGGGGAGCGGCGGATGGCGTCGAACAGGGCCCGGGTGCCGTCGAGGTTCACGGCCATGCCCTTGTCGAAGTCGGCCTCTGCCTCGGCCGACACCACCGCGGCGAGGTGGAACACCACATCGGGCTCCAGCGCTATGAGCGCCTCGGCCTCACCCGGTCGGGACAGGTCGGCCACATGGGCGGCGCACACTTCGGAGTCGACCGGGGCCTCGACCAGGTCAACGAGATGGATGGCGTCGATGTTCTCGCCCCGTAGATGTCCTCGCTCCAGCAGCCCCCGGGTCAGCTTGCGGCCGAGCATGCCCGCGCCGCCGGTGATGAGGACCCGCACCGGGTCTAGCCCCGGCCGATGAACGGCATGCCGTTGGCCATCACCGTCATGGTCAGCACGTTGGCGTCGGCCGGGAGGCTGGCCATGTAGGCCACGGCCCGGCCGACATCGGCCACGTCCATGGTCGGCTCCGGTCGGATGGCGCCGTCGGCCTGGGGCACGCCCTCATGCATGCGGGTGGTGAGGGGGGTCGAGGCGTTGCCGATGTCGATCTGGCCGCAGGTGATGCCGAAGGGCCGGCCGTCGAGCGACAGCGACTTGGTCAGCCCGGTGTCGCCGTGTAGGGGGCGCTGTCGGGCCTGGGCACATGGGCCGACACCGACCCGTTGTTGATGATCCGCCCGCCGGCCGGGTCCTGGGACTTCATCAGCCCGAAGGCCTGCCGGGCGCACAGGAACGAGCCGGTGAGGTTCACGTCCACCACCCGCTGCCACTGCTCGACGTCCAGCTCGTCGATCGGCACCGGCGGGGCGGCCGTGCCCGCGTTGTTGAACAGCAGGTCGAGGCGGCCGTGATCGGCGCGCACCCGATCGAACAGGGCCGATACCGACTCCGGGTCGCTCACGTCGGCCGTCACGGCCGAGCCGGACCCGCCCTCGCCCTCGCACTCCTCGACGGTCTCGGCCAGCGGGTGGTCCCGCCGGCCCACGGCAACGACATGCCAGCCGTCGCGGGCCAGGGCCACCGCGGCCGCCCGGCCCACCCCGCTGCCGGCGCCGGTCACCAGCGCGATCCTGCCGTCCTGCATCGCCACAAGGGTAGGCGTGCTACCGGCGGCGGCTATAGGCGGCCCCGCGTCCCAACTGATGGCAACAATTGGCCTCTAGGGGCAATTTCGTCACAAATATCGGCGGGACGAGTCGAAGGCACGGCGACTCTGGCCGCCGGCGGGGCCTCAGGCCAGGTCGAAGCGGTCCAGGTTCATCACCTTGTGCCACGCGGCCACGAAGTCCTGCACGAACTTCTCCTGGGCGTCGTCGGATCCGTAGACCTCGGCGATGGCCCGCAGCTGGGAGTTCGAGCCGAACACCAGGTCGACCGCGGTGGCCGTCCAGCGGAGTTCGCCGCTGTCGCGGTCGCGGCCCTCGTAGACGTGCTCGGTCTCCGACACCCGCCACTCGGTGCCCATGTCGAGCAGGTTCACGAAGAAGTCGTTGGTCAGCGTCCCGGCCCGGTCGGTGAGCACTCCCAGCGACGATCCCGCCGAGTTGGCGTCCATGGCCCGCAGCCCGCCGACCAGCACCGTCATCTCCGGCGCGGTCAGCGAGAGCAGGCTGGCCTTGTCCACCAGCACCGTTTCGGGACGACGCTTGTCGCCGGCCCGCCAGTAGTTGCGGAACCCGTCGGCGGTCGGCTCCAGCACCGCGAACGAGTCGGCGTCGGTCTGCTCGGCCGAAGCATCGGTGCGCCCCGGCGAGAACGGGACCGAGACGTCACTGCCGACGCGGCGGGCCGCCTCCTCGACGGCTGCGCAGCCGCCCAGCACGATCAGGTCGGCCAGCGACACCCGCTTGTTGCCGCTCTGGGAGCCGTTGAAGCTGGCCTGGATGCCCTCCAGGGCTCCCAGCACCTCAGCGAGGGAAGCGGGGTCGTTGGCCTCCCAGCCGTTCTGGGGAGCGAGCCGGACGCGGGCGCCGTTGGCCCCGCCGCGCATGTCGCTGTCGCGGAACGTCGACGCCGAGGCCCAGGCGGCCGCCACCAGCTGCGACACCGAGAGCCCGGAGTCGAGGATCCTGGCCTTGAGCGCGGCCGCGTCGGCGCCGTCCACCAACTCGTGGTCGACGGCGGGGACGGGGTCCTGCCAGATCAGCTCCTCGTCGGGAACCTCCGGACCCAGGTACCGGGCCACCGGCCCCATGTCGCGGTGCACGAGCTTGAACCACGCCCGGGCGAAGGCGTCGGCCAACTCGTCGGGGTTCTCCAGGAACCGCCGGGAGATCGGCTCGTAGACCGGGTCCATGCGCAGCGACAGGTCCGTGGTCAGCATCACAGGCGTGTGCCGCTTCGACGGATCGTGGGCGTCGGGCACGGTGCCGGCCCCGCCGCCGTCGACGGGAACCCACTGCCAGGCCCCCGCGGGGCTCTTGGTCAGCTCCCACTCGTAGGCGAACAGGGTCTCGAAGAAGGAGTTGTCCCATGCCACCGGGGTAGGCGTCCATGCGCCCTCGAGGCCGCTGGTGATGGCGTCGCCGCCCTTGCCGGTGCCGAAGGTGCTGGTCCACCCCAGGCCCTGCTCCTCCAGGCTGGCGCCTTCGGGCTCGGGGCCGACGTACTGGTCGCCGTCGGCCGCGCCGTGGGTCTTGCCGAAAGTGTGGCCCCCGGCGATCAGCGCCACCGTCTCGGTGTCGTCCATGGCCATGCGGGCGAACGTCTCACGGATGTCGCGGGCCGCGGCCAGCGGGTCGGGCGTCCCGTTGGGGCCCTCGGGATTCACGTAGATCAGGCCCATCTGCACGGCGCCCAGCGGGTCGGCCAGTTCCCGGTCGCCGCGGTAGCGCTCGTCGTCGAGCCATCCGGTCTCGGGGCCCCAGTAGATGTCCTCCTCGGGCTCCCACACGTCCACCCGGCCGCCGCCGAAGCCGAACGTCTCCAAGCCCATCGACTCCAGCGCCACGTTGCCGGCCAGGATCATCAGGTCGGCCCAGGAGATCTTGCGGCCGTACTTCTGCTTGACCGGCCACAGCAGCCGGCGGGCCTTGTCGAGGTTGGCGTTGTCGGGCCAGTGCCCGAGCCGCCGCCGCCCCGCCCGTCATGGATGCGGTAGGTGCCGGCGCTGTGCCACGTCATGCGGATGATCAGCGGCCCGTAATGGCCGTAGTCGGCCGGCCACCAGTCCTGCGAGGTGGTCAGCACGTCTTCGATGTCGGCTTTGACCGCGGCGAGGTCGAGGCTGTTGAACTCCGCCGCGTAGTCGAAGCCGCCGTCCATGGGGTCGACCTGCGGCGAGTTCTTGTTCAGGGGCCGCAGGTTCAGCTGCTCGGGCCACCAGTGCTGGTTGGCCAGCGAGCCCATCGCCGCGGGCGCCTCGTGCAGCACGGGGCACCTTCCGGCGGGTGCGGTCTCGGTAGCGGGGCTGGTGTCTTGGGTGGTCATCGATGCTCCTTGGCTGTCGGGGGGTTGATGGTGTCGATCTCAGAAGATGCCGGACGGATCACGAACGCTCGCTCTCAAGATTCCTGGCCGGCGGCGACGGGCGCTTTCTGGCAGGTGCCGCAGATGCCCCAGTAGATGACCTCGGCCTCGTCGATGGTGAAGCCGAAGTCGTCGTCGACCTCCAGGCATGGGCGGTAGCCCGCCGCGCAGTCGACGTCGACCATGCGGCCGCAGTGGCGACACACCAGATGGTGGTGGTTGTCGTCGACCCGGTCCTCGTAGCGGGCCGGCGACCGGGCCGGCTGGATCCGGCGGATCAGGCCCTTCTCGGCCAGCACGCCCAGGGCGTCGAACACCGCCTGCCGGGACACGGATCCGATGCTGGCCCGCACATCGCCGACGAGATCGTCGGCAGTGGCATGGGGACGGGCCGACACCGCGTTCAGCACGGCCAGGCGCTGGGCGGTCACCTGGAGGCCGTGGTCTCGCAGCAGTTGCTGGGCGTCCTGGACCATGGCGCCACTATAGCAGCGATTCTGGACTAAGTACAAATTCTGACTAAATCTTATCTCAGCGTGTCAGAGCGATCGTTCACGGGGTCGGGGCCATGACGTCGGTCCAGAACGACATCATGTCCTCGTAGAAGACAGGGACGAGTTCGGGGTTGCCGGAGATGTGAGCGCCGCGCACCCCGAAACCGGACTCGATGGCGTAGAGGAAGCCGTCGCGATCGACCAGATCGGGGTCCGGGGTGTCGGAGGTGGGCAGGATGAAGGCGCCGTCGTCGGCGATGTAGAAGGTGGGCGCTCCCGGCGTCACCGAGGCCTCGGGGATGTGCTCCAGGGGGGTTGTGCGGTCGAAGCTGTGGTTGGCGCCGGGCACGATCCGCACGGTTGCGTCGCAGCCGGCGGCCCGTATGGCGTGGATGTGGGCCTGGACCTGCACCGGCGGGCACCAGTCGTCTCGATCGCCGATGATGGCCCGGACCCGGGTGGCGCCGACGGAGGGGTCGAGGAACTGCTGGCCCGACCAGGGGTAGGCGGCGTACACCCCGACGAGCTTGGCGGCATCGGCTGCCGCCGCCAGGTGCACCGACGCGGCGCTCAGCACCGCCGAGCCGCCCCGGCTGTGGCCCTGGGCGCCGATCCGGGCCGGGTCGATGGCGGGGTGGGCGGCAAGGACCTCGGCGGCGGCGAGGACGTCCCAGGCGCTGGCCGCGAAGGAGAACTGGACCTGGTTGTGGACGGTGGTGACGACGCGGCGGGTGCTGAACGGGTCGACGGCGCACGCCGCGATGTTCCCGTCGGTGATGGCGGCCGCGATCTGTGTGTGATGCAACTGGAGCCCGAGGCTGCCCGGGGCGATGACCACCACCGGGTGCGGCCCCGGCCCGTCGGGCAGGAAGAGCTTGGCCCACAGGTCCTGGCGCGGCATCGCGCCGGTGTCGGAGATCGCTTGATGGAAGTTCCTGGGGTTCGCCGACGGGACCGTCAGGGCCTCGCCGGTCAGGCCGTTGGCCAAGCGGAAGTCGTCGCTGTGGACGGCGTCGTCGTCGGTCTCCATAGAGTGC
>JAGWAO010000024.1:11569-12469 GCA_021296315.1 Acidimicrobiia bacterium
GCAAGGTCGTGCTGATAACCGGAGCATCGTCGGGCATGGGCCGCGAGGCCGCGATCCTGCTGGCCCGCGAGGGTCACCGCGTCTACGCCGCCGCCCGCCGGATGGACCGCATGGCGGACCTGGCCGGCCGCGGCGTCACTGCGGTCGAGCTGGACGTGGCCAGCAGCGACGACAACGAGCGGGTCGTGAACCAGGTCGTCGAGGGCGAGGGCCGCATCGACGTATTGATCAACAACGCGGGCTTCGGCTTGTACGGACCGGTCGAGGAGGTCCCGCTCGGCGACGCCAGATACCAGTTCGAGGTGAACCTCTTCGGCGTGGCCCACCTCACTCAGCTCGTCCTGCCCCATATGCGGGCGCAGGGCTCGGGCCGGATCGTCAACGTCTCCTCGGTCGGGGGCAAGGTCTTCTCGCCCTTCGGGTCGTGGTACCACGCCACCAAGCACGCCCTGGAGGGCTGGTCGGACTGCCTGCGCCTCGAGACTGCGCCGTTCAACATCCAAGTGGTGCTCGTCGAGCCGGGCCTGATCAGGACCGACTTCGGCGACGTGGCCGCAGACCAGCTGCGGAAGTACAGCCACGGCGCCTACCGGGCTTCCATAGCGCCGCTCCTCAGGATGAGGGACAACCCGCGCGTCATGGACCGCGGCACCAAGGCCGAGGTGCTGGCCGAGGTGTTCTTGGAAGCCGCAACCGCCGACAAGCCGCGCCGCCGGTACGTCAAGGGGATGTTGGGACGGCCGGCGCTGTTCATCCGCAAGTGGCTGGGCGACGGGATCTACGAGTTCACGCTTCGCCTCGCCATCCGATGACCGACCCAGCGCCGGGGTGCTCGACACGTTCCCGATGACGCTGGTCCCGTACTGATCAGCCCGCCGGGGTGCTCGACACGTTCCCGAT
>JAGWAO010000024.1:12604-68843 GCA_021296315.1 Acidimicrobiia bacterium
TGGTCCCGTACTGATCAGCCCGCCGGGGTGCTCGACACGTTCCCGATGACGCTGGTCCCGTACTGATCAGCCCGCCGGGACGGCCGGCTCACTCAGCCGGATCCGGCTCCCGGCCGCCGGGCTCCAGGCCCAGGTAGCGCTCCAGGTGGCGGTGCATGTTGATGATGCGGCACTCCTCGCCTGACAGCAGCACGTGGGTGCAGCCGGGCTGGTGCAGGCCGTTCTGCATTGTGCGGATCACGCTGAGGTCCTGGTTGAGCACGAACCCGAAGTCGGCTGCGTCGATGGGAACGGTCACATGCACCGGCGACGAGGCCGGGGCGCCCGCCGAGGGCATGCGGCGGAGGTTGATGATGGCCAGCACGCCCTCGTCGGGGGTGGGGCCGGGCCGGGCAGTCATCACGGTGAACAGGTCGGCACTGACCAGCACGGTGCTGTTGGGGAACAGGTTGTACTGGCTGAGGCGGGTGATCTGGGAGGTGTCGTAGCCCGACAGGTCCACCCCCAGCGTGGCCTGGTGGTCGCGGATCTTCTGGGCGATGACGTCCTGGAGGGTCTGGCCGTCGGGCACATCGGGAGCAGCGCAGGGCTCGCGGTACTCCGGTCCCATGCGCCCGCCCTGGGTTTCCACGAATGAGTCCCACACCGTCTGGGTGTCAACGTTGCGGCCCAGCCGGGGGCTGGGCACGCCGTAGGCCTGGAAGGAGGCACTGTGGCGGTTCCAGATGCGCTGGGGGGCGTTGACGTCGTCGATGCTGGCCAACATCTCGCGGTGCAGGCCCTGCACGTGGTAGGTCTCCGAGAAGCCCTCGTTGACCACCTTCCAGTTGCAGTTCACCGGCGTGACGGTGGAGTAGTCGCTGCGGAACTCGTCCAGGCCGGCCCAGGCGATGTCGCCGGGGACGCCCTCCAGCCAGTCGGCCAGCGGCTCGGCATCGAGGTCCAGGTTGACGAATACCAGCCGGGCCCAGGTGTCCACCCGGACCGGCACCAACCCCAGATCTTCATTGCGCAGCGGGCCGAAGCCTCGCCGGGACGGCAGCTCGCGCAACCGGCCGGCAAGGTCCCACGTCCACCGGTGGTAGGGGCAGCGCAGCTCGCTGGCTCCGCTTCCCGAGCCCTGGCAGATGGTGTTGCCCCGGTGTCGGCACACGTTCTGGAATCCCCGCAGCACGCCGTCGTCGCCCCGCACCAGCACGACCGAGTACCGCCCCAACCGGTGCTCGAACCAGTCGCCGGGGTCGGCGACGTGATCGGTGGTGCAGGCCACGTGCCACACCCTGGGCCACAGCCGCTCGTGCTCGAGGTCGGCGAACCCAGCCGAGATGTAGCGCTGCACGGGGATCCGCACCGGGGCCTCCGCGGCCAGCGGAGACGCGGTGACCGCGGTGCCAAGAATCTCGGCCTCGTCCGGGGGTGCGGTGTCGACCATGCCCACAATCGTTGCACACGGGTTGGGTGGCTACCCTGAGCCGGCCCACCAGAGGCCGAGCGGATTGGAAGCGATTCATGGGCATCCTCGTAGACAGCCGAGCGAGGCCGTGGCCCGAGCGGCCCGTGAGCGCAGCGAACAAGAGCGGGGGTGACACCGCTGCGACGCGACAGGGATCACGCCTGTGCGCGCTCACTCCAAGCGCTTGAGGGATCGATGACCACCGACAGGCACTTCTACATCGAGTCGTTCGGCACCATCCAGCTGAGCGCGTTCCGCATCGGGCAGTCCCCGTTCGCCCACCGCTACGCGACCGATCAGACGGTCTTCTGCCTGTACTGCGACCGCCTCTACCCCGTGAAGATGACTCCCGGCGAGGACCCCGTCCCCAACTATTGGAAGCTGCGCCGCGGCGTCATGCTGTACGACGTCCCGGAGAAGCCGCTCGAGATCATCGGCCCCGATGCGAGCCGGCTGCTCGGGAAGGTCCTCACCTGCCGGGTCGAGACGCTCCCGGTCGGGCGAGCCCGGTACGGCCTCGCCTGCCGTTCCGACGGCACCATCCTGATGGACGGGGTGGTGATGCGGCTGGCCCCCGACCGATTCTGGTACGTCAAGGCCAACGGCGAGTTCCAGAGCTGGCTCGAGGCCAACGCCATCGGTCTCGACATCAGGGTCTCGGATCCGGATTCGCGGGTGCTGCAGATCCAGGGACCGAAGTCGCTCCATGTGCTCAACGCGGCCATGGGCGGCGGGCTGTCGGAGGACTTCAAGTACTTCCACGCCGACTTCTTCGATGTCTGCGGCCAGCGTCTGTGGGTGTCCCGCACCGGGTGGACGGGGGAGACGGGGATCGAGATCTATTGCAACAGCGGTCCGGAACCCACCGACCACGACGCCCTCTGGGACGGCCTGCTCGCCTGCGGGGAGCCCTTCGGTATGGAGTTCAGTTCGTCGTCGTCGATGGGCCTGCGGCGAGTCGAGTCGGGGATCCTCGACAACGGCACCGACATCGAGCCCGGGTTGACGCCCTACGGTGCCGGCCTCGGGCAGTTCGTCAAGTTCGACAAGGACGGCTTCATCGGCCGGGACGCACTGGAGACCGCGGATCGCAGCCAGCTGCTGTTCGGCCTGGTCTGTGCCACCGCCACGCCGGAAGCCGGTATGCACGTCCACTTCAACGACCGCCCGGTCGGCCACATGACCGTCGGATCGTGGTCGCCGACGCTCGACGCCGGCATCGGCTACGTGCGCTTCGACCAGCCGTTGCCGGGCGGCGACTGGTACGGCAAGACCGTGTTCCTGCACGATCGCGACGGAACGCCCCATGAGGCCACCGTCGACACCCTGCCGTTCGTCGACAAACAGAAGCAGCTGCCCCGCGCCGTATGGAGCGGTTCCGGCAGCTGACCCGTCCCGATCACGCCTGGAGGGGATGGATGGATCTGAACCGCTTGGAGTGGCTGGCGCGGCGGCAGGAGGCGGCCGTCGACCCGGACCGGATGATCGTCGATCCGCACCACCATCTGTGGGACGGGCATCAATGGCGGGGAGCTCTGGGCACCTATCTGGCCCCTGAGTTGCTGGAGGATCTGACCGGCAGCCACAACGTCGTCAAGACGGTGTTCGTCGACTGCATGTCGAACTACGACACCGGCTGCGCCGAGCACATGAAGCCGGTGGGGGAGACCAGGTTCGTGGCCGGCCAGGCCGACTGGCTCGATGTCGCGGGCGGTCCGACCATCGCGGGCATCGTCAGCCACGCCGACTTGATGCTCTCCGACGCTGTCGAGGAGGTCCTGGCCGCCCACGACGCGGCCGGCGGGGGCCGGTTCCGGGGGATCCGCCACGCCACCGGCTGGGACGCCAGCGACGACGTCCACAACAGCCACAGCAACCCGTTCGAGCACATGATGGGCACCGAGGAGTTCCGCGCCGGAGCCCGCCGGCTGGCGGCGATGGGGTTCAGCTTCGACGCCTGGCTGTACCACCCCCAGCTCCCGGAACTGGCCGCGCTGGCTGAGGCCGTGCCGGAGTTGACGATCGTGCTCAACCATCTGGGCGGGCCGCTCAGGATCGGCCCTTACCGCCGTGACGGCGACCGGGTCCGGGCCGGTTGGAGAGCATCGATGCGGCTGGTGGCGGGCTGCGGAAACGTGGTGCTCAAGGTGGGCGGCATCGGCATGGACATGTACTACGGAACGGGCTGGACGAACCGGGACGAACCGCCGGGCTCCGAGGAGGTGGCCGCGCACTGGGGCGACGACGTGCGGTTCTGCATCGACACCTTCGGCCCTGACCGGTGCATGTTCGAGTCCAACTTTCCGGTCGACCGCCAGACGCTGCCGTATCCCGTGCTGTGGAACGCGCTGCAGATCATGGCCGCCGGCTACAGCGACGCCGAGCAGGAGGACCTGTTCTCGGGCACCGCCACCCGGATATACAGGCTGTCGTGAGCCTCGACTTCTCCATGCGCCCCGAGTGGGAGGCGCTGCGGGCCCGGGCCCGGGCCGTGGCCGAGCAGGGCGTGGCCGACTACGGCCAGTGGAACGACTCGTGGATCAACGGCCACTCCAAGGAGTTCTCCAAGGTCCTGGCGGCCGAGGGCTTCATCGGGATGACCTGGCCGGCGGAGCACGGCGGGGGAGGCCGGCCCGGCATCGAGCGCATCATCATGGCCGAGGAGATGATCAGCGCGGGCGCGCCTATCGCGGCCAGCTGGTTCGCCGACCGCCAGATGGGCCCGTCCATCTACACCTACGGCACCGGCGCCCAGAAGGCCGAGTTCCTGCCCGGCATGCTGTCGGGAGAGGCGTCCTGGTGCATCGGGATGAGCGAGCCCGACGCCGGCTCCGACCTGGCCTCGCTCAAGACGTCCGCGGACCGCGACGGCGATCACTACATCGTCAACGGCCAGAAGATCTGGACCAGCGGCGCGGCCACCGCCGAGTACTGCTACGTGATCTGCCGCACCAGCCGCGAGGGTCCGCCCCACCGGGGCCTCAGCGAGCTGATCGTGCCCATGGACCTCGACGGCATCGAGGTCCGGCCGGTGCGCGACATGGTCGGCAACTCGCACTTCTGCGAGATCTTCCTCAGCGATGTGCGGGTGCCGGTCACCAACCTCGTCGGCACCGAGGGCGGGGCGTTCAAGCAGACCATGGTGCAGCTCGGCTACGAGCGGGGAGGCATCGACCGGCTGGTGTCCAACCGGCCCCTGTATGACCTGGCCCTGGAGCACGCCGACCGCACCGATGCTCTGACCCGCCAGGAGATCGCGGCCATCGAGACCGGCTACCGGCTGGGGCGGCTCATGGTGTACCGGGGCGCGCTGGGCGAGGGCTCCGCCGACTACAGCGCGGGCACCAAGGCCTTCTGCACCGAGCACGAGCAGCGGGTGGCCCAGTTCGCGGCCCGGATGCTGGGCCCGGCGGCCACCGTGGGCGAGACCGTGCCCACCGCTGTCTGCTACGCCCCCGCCTACACCATCCAGGGCGGCACGTCGGCCATCATGCGCAACATCCTCGGCGAGCGCATCCTGGGCCTCCCCCGCGAGCCCCGGTAGCTCCGCCGGCGACCCGTCCCCGCGGTTCTCTCGGGGCGATTCTTGTGGATCTAGCGCAGAGAACAGACCCAAGATTCTGGGGTGACCCTGGCCCGGGAATCTCGGGGCGATTCTTGTGGACCCAGTGCAGAAGACCGACCCGAGATCTTGGGGGTGAGATGGGAGACCCCGGTGGGGCCTACTCCGGGGTGACGTAGGCGGCGGTGAGGCCGCCGTCGACCTGCAGGTTGGCGCCGGTCATGTAGGACGAGTCGTCGGAGGCTAGGAACAGGGCGGCCGAAGCCATCTCGGCGGCCTCGCCGAAGCGGCCCATGGGCACGTGCACCAGGCGGCGCTGGCGCTTCTCCTCGGTGTCGAGGTACGACATCAGCAGCTCGGTGCGCAGCGGCCCCGGTGACAGGGCGTTGACCCTGATGTTCTCCCGGGCGTGGATCACCGCCAGCTCGCGGGTCAGCGACAGCACCGCCCCCTTGGACGCGGTGTAGGCGATCTGGGGCGTGGCCGCGCCCACCGACGCCACGAACGACGCCGTGTTGATGATCGAGCCTCCACCGGCCCGGCGCATGGCCGGGATCTGGTGCCGGCAGCCGTACAGCACGCCCTTGAGGTTGACGGCCAGGGTCTTGTCTATGGTCTCGGTGGTGGTGGCAATGGCGTCGGCATCGTCGGCCAGCATGATCCCGGCGTTGTTGAAGGCGATGTCCAGCCGCCCGTAGGTGGCCTCCGCGGTCTTCACCGCCAGCGCGACGGCGGCGGCGTCGGACACGTCGGCGTCTACCGCGATGGCCTCGCCCCCGCCGGCAAGGATCATCTCGACGGTCTCGCCATTGGCCTCGACGATGTCGGCCGCCACGACCCTGGCGCCCTCGGAGGCGAAGCGCAGCGCGGTGGCTCGCCCGATGCCGCTGGCCGTGCCGGTGATCAGGGCCACCCTGCCCTCGAGTCTCATAGCCGCTCCCTTCTCGCGGTCAGCTCGTCAGCGAGCCGCCGTTGATGCCGATCGTCTGGGCGGTCACCCAGGCAGCCTCCTCGGAGGCGAGCCACACGCAGGCCGCGGCCACGTCCTCGGGCCAGCCAGTGCGGCCGGCCGGTATCGCCCGGGCGAATTGCTCCGTGATCTGGTGGTTCTTGCGCTCGAAGAGCCCCAGCGCCAGCGTGTTGGCCGTCACGCCGGAGCGGGCCACCTCCAGGGCAAGCGAACGGGTGAAGGCCAAGCCGCCGCCCTTGCCCGCGCTGTAGGGCGCCACCCCGATGTTGACGCCGTGGGTGCCGGCAGCCGACGAGATGGTGATGAGGCGTCCCCAGCCCCGCTCGCACATGCCGTCGAGCACGGCGTGACAGCAGTTCATGACCCCGTAGAGGTTCACGTCGACCGCGGACCGCCAGTCGGCCGGATCCATGTCGCGGAACTGCTCCGCCTTCAAGCCGGTCGGCCCGGCCAGGCCGGCGTTGTTCACCAGAATGTCGACCACACCGATCCCGGCCACGGCTTCTGTGACCGCGTCCAGGTCGGTCACGTCGAAAGCGGCGGGCGAGGCGCTCCCGCCCGCCCGCGAGATCTCCGCGGCTACCTCGTCGGCCCGCTCCAGGAAGTAGTCGTTGACGACGACATGCGCTCCCTGGCCGGCCAGGCCGCGTGCGATGCCCGCGCCGATGTTCTGGCCCGCGCCGGTCACCAGGGCGGTCCGCCCGCTCAGATCGAACATCGACTATCCCTCCGCTCTCGTCGCCACCATCATGGTCTAGAGGCGGCGGGGATCAGATACCAGCGCATCGCGATGCGGCGGGGTCATCCCCGCTCTTGTTCGCTTCGCTCACGGGCCGCCCGGGCCACGGCCTCGCTCGGCGACTCGCGCCATGCCTCATCCGTCGCTGCCTAGCCGCTCGGCCTCAGGGGGACCGTGGACCCGGCCGAAGCGGTAGGCATCGGGCCAGCCCCGGCCGGCGAGGCTCTGCTCCTGGCGGGCGATGATGCCGGGGAGATCGTCGGGCTGCCAGCCCTCGACCAGCTCCTCGCCCCGCAGGTCGCGTACGGGGCGCTGCAACTCGACCAGCAGCTGCAGGCTGAACGCCAGGCGTCCGGTCAACACCGCCGGATCGGCGGTGCACAGGGCCAGCGTCGCCTCGGCCATCGTCTCCAGCGGCTCGAACATCACGCCCTCGACCCACCCTGCGGCCACCAGCGCCGGAGTGGCGATCGCACCCTGGGGCGCGAGCGCGTTCACCGCGATTCCCTGGCCCTCGCACTCGCTGGCCACCGAGACGGTGAGCCGGTTCAGAGCGGCCTTGCTCGCGCCGTACATCGCCCCGGCCTTCGACGGCTTGTTGGTCGGGAACGGCGGACCGGGCGGGAGCTCGGCCGAGAAGGTGGTGATGTTCACGATCGCGCCGCGGCCCCGCTCGCGCATCCCGCCGACGACCTCCGCCATCAGCATCCACGGCGCCCACAGGTTCACCTGCAGGGCCCGCTCCAGGCGTTCGGGACCGACGGACTCGAAAGCGCCGTAACCGCCGGCGGCCGCGTTGTTGACCAGGATGTCGACAGGGCCCAGCGCGTCCTCGGTGCGGGCCACCAGCTCGGTCCGGGCGCCGTGAGGGTCACTCAGATCCGAGGGCAGCACCACGCATTCGCCGCCCATCTCCTGGATGCGAGTTCGGGTGGCCTCCAGGCCGTCGACGCTCCGAGCCGTGATCGCGACGCGGGCTCCCTCAGCCGCCAAACGCAACGCAATCGCAGTACCGGTGCCGCCCTTGCTGGCCCCGGTGACCACCGCAACCTGTCCCTCGCACAGCCGCTGAGACATCAGCTTCGGCCGTCCGCGTGCGCAGTGAGGTCTCGCAGCGCGTTGGCGAGGACCCCGGAAGCTCGCAGCTTGCCCAGCAGTACGCCGGCCTCGGCCGGCACGTCAAGCGTGTCGCCGAACATCGACCAGGGGTCGGGGCGCTGAATGAGCACGCCGCCCACAGCTATCAGCATGAGATCGCAGCTCCGAGCCACTCGCTCTCCTCCCAATGCCGGGACTGGACTCGCGCCAGTCTCGCGCTGCCACGGCGAATCGAGGAGACAGGTGCTCCCCAGTGTGCCAAGTGTCACGTCGCGTCAGCCGAGGGACCGAGGCCGGGGCCGGTAGCTTCGACTGGTGCAAAGTCCGGTTCGACTCGTCTACCTGCTGCGGCCCACTGTCAAGGTCGGCATCCTGCTCGCGGTCGGCTTCAGCGTGCTGGCCTTCGTGTCGACGCCGTTCCTGCTGCCCGAGATCGCCGACCATTACGGCATCAGCCTCGGCGTGGCGTCGCTGATCGGCGTGTTCCAGCTCGGCGGTTTCGTGATCGCCTCCTGGAGCGCCGGACGGTGGCTGCAGCCCCGCGAGCGGGTCTTCGTGTCCTCACTGCTGGCCGCGGCGGCCGCCAACCTCGTCTCGGCGGCCCTGCCCGCCTTCGCGTTGTTGGTGCCGCTGCGCTTGATCAACGGCGTGGCCCTGGGCCTGCTGGCCTGGTACGGCTGGGTGCAGGCCTTCGGCGACGACCGCCGCATGGGAGACGTGGCCGTGGCCGGGCCCGTGGTCGGCGTGGTGGCTGCGCCGCTGGTGTCGCTGCTGCTGGACGCGGGCGGTCCCAGGCTGGTCTTCGCCGCGTTGGCCGGAGTCTCGCTGGTCCCGCTCGCATTCGGGTTCCGCAGTGAGGTCGCGGAGCTTCCCAAGGATCGGGCGCGCCATCGGGCCGTGCCGGCAGCCCGGGTGCTGCTGGTCTGCCTGGGCCTGTTCACGCTCGGCGGGTCGGCGGTGTTCATCTACGCCGTGGTGTTGGGCACGGGCGACCCGGGGCTGTCGGTGGCACTGGTCGCGATCGGATTCAGCCTCAACGCGGTGGTCGCCATCCCCGGCGCACGTCTGAGGGCCACCCGCAGGTTTCCCAGCCCGTGGATGGCCGCCACCGCGGTCTGTGCGATCGTGGTCGCGACCGCCGACTGGCCGTGGTTGTTCGTGGGCGCCCTGGTGGTGTGGGGGTTCTTCTTCTGGGCCGCGATACCGGGCGTGTTCGAGGTGCTGGCCAGCCGGTCCCGCTATCCCGAGGAGCGCGTCGGCGACGCCCAGGCGCTGATGGCCGCAGGCCGCGCCGGCGGTCCCCTCCTCGGCGGCCTGCTCCTCGACAGCGCCGGAGCCACCGTCCTCGGCATAGTCGGCAGCGGCCTCATGCTCGCCGCTGCCATCGGGGTATTCGCTACCAGAACGGTGGCTCAGCCCGTTGGAGCGGCGCCGACCGGCCGGGCGTCCGGCCACGAAGAACGGCAGATCACGATGGCGTCGCGTCGCCGAGAGTCGCTGACGGGGTCGCCGTCGCGCTCCGGCAGGCGCTTGACGAGATGGCGTCGCGTCGCCGAGAGTCGCTGACGGGGTCGCCGTCGCGCTCCGGCAAGCCTCGGAGCGGGCGGCGCTACGATCCGGCCATGAGTTCTGATCACGACAGCGAGGGCGAACCGGCGTTGGAGCCGGAGTGGTACCTGCCCACCTTCGACACGGCGGAGGAGGAGCGCCAGCACCGCAAGCAGCGACTGGCCGCCACCTACCGAATTTTCGCCAAGCTCGGATTCGAGGACGGCGCGGTGGGCGCCGCCGGCCACGTCACCGTGCGCGACCCCGAGGATCCCGAGACGTTCTGGGTCAACCCGTGGGGCGTGCCGTTCTCCCACATCACCACGTCGAGCCTGATCCGGGTGGACTCCGACGGCAACATCGTCGACGGCGAGGGCGCGCTGCTGAACGGAGCGGCCTTCGCCATCCACTCCCAGATCCACGCGGCCCGTCCCGACGTGGTGGCCGCGGCCCACAGCCACTCCATGTACGGCAAGTCCTTCTCCGCGCTGGGACGGCACCTGCGGCCCCTCACCCAGGACGCCTGCGCCTTCTACGACGACCACGTCATCTTCGACGGCTACAGCGGCGTCGTGATGGAGCTGGACGAGGGCAAGCGCATCGCGGCCGCGCTGGGCGACTGCAAGGCGGCCATCCTGCAGAACCACGGCCTGCTCACGGTGGGGGCCTCGGTGGACGCCGCCGCGGGAGCCTTCGTGGCCATGGACAGGGCCTGCCAGTCCCAGCTGCTGGCCGAGGCCGCCGGCGACCCCATCGACATCGGTGACGACGTCGCCCGTCACACCTACTCGATGGTCGGCTCCGGCCTTGCCATGTGGTTCACCTTCCAGCCCCTATACACCGAGATAGCCCGCGAGCAACCCGACCTCCTCGACTGACCCCAGAGGCCGAGCGGGAGCTGCCGATTGGCCGTCATTCTGGCTACACGCTCAGTGAGGCCGTGGCCCGAGCGGCCCGTGAGCGCCGCCAACAAGAGCGGGAATGACCCCGCTGCAACGCGAGGCGGCATCACCTACCCGCGCATCTTCGTGGATCAGGGCCGGAGACGGATGCGGCCTGAGCCTTCGGTGGCCTCGCCGATGATGGCGGCCTCGTGTCCGGACAGTCTCAGTTCGGTGACCGCGGCCAGGCCGGCGTCGTGGCTGACCATCCCGAGCAGCAGGCCGCCCGAGGTCTGAGCATCGGCCAGCAGGGTCACGGACATCTCGCCGGCGTCGCCGGTGTCGAGATGGGGCGACACCCAGTCGAGATTGCGCTGGGTGCCGCCGGGAACCATGCCCAGCGTGGCCAGCTCGCGGGTGCCCTCGACGACCGGCACCTCGCCGACCGAGATCTCCAGGTCGACACCCGACTCCTGGGCCATGCGCAGGCCGTGGCCCAGCAGGCCGAACCCGGTCACGTCGGTGGCCGCGGTGGCACCGTGACGATGCGCGGCCGCCGCCGCCTTCGCGTTGGACCGGACCATCTCGTTCACGGCTCGATCCACCACCTCGGCGCGGGCTTCACCCCGCTTTATGGCGGTCGAGATCACGCCTGAGCCCAGCGGCTTGGTCAGCACCAGCGCGTTCCCGGGGCGCAGCCCCGCGTTGGTGAGCATGCGCCCCGGGTCGACCTCGCCCACCACGGCCATCCCGTACTTCGGTTCGGGATCGTCCACCGTGTGGCCGCCTCCCACCACGAAGCCGCAGGCCCGGGCGGCGTCCTCGCCCCCGGCCAGAACCTCGGCCAGCAGGTCGTTGGACAGCTCCTCGGAGTTCCACGCCACGAGATTCAACGCCAGCAGCGGCCGACCGCCCATGGCGTACACGTCGGAGACGGCGTTGGTGGCCGCGATGCGGCCCCAGGTGCGCGCGTCGTCCACCACCGGCGTGATGAAGTCGGCGGTGAGCACCAGGGCTCGCCCGCGGCCGATCCGCCACACCGCGGCGTCGTCCGCGGTGGCCAAGCCGACAAGCAGCTCCGGCGGGGGATCAGGGGTCAGGCCGCGCACCACGTGCGCTAGATCGCCGGGGGCGATCTTGCAGCCTCAACCAGCGCCGTGGCTGAACTCGGTGAGCCTTCTGGCCATCGCGGTCACCCCCTCTCGTGCGCACCGTTGCGGATCCCGCGGGACGCAGTCCCGGCAGGACTGGAGTCCCCGCAGGATAGGCGCAGCGTTCTGCGGCACCGGCGGACACCCAGTCGCCGAGCGTCTGCTCGGCCTCAGACCGGTGGGAGAGCGGCCGGTAGGGTGCAGCCGTGAGCGTCGACCGCCGGCTCCGGACCCGGGCCACGGAGCTGTTCGGCGTCGACTATCCGATCGTCCAGACCGGGATGGGATGGGTCGCCGGTCCGTCGCTGGTGACCGGCACCGCCGAAGCGGGCGGCCTCGGGATCCTGGCGTCGGCCACCATGACCCTCGACGAGATGAACTCAGCCATCGGGGAGGTTCAGGCCCACACCGACCGGCCCTTCGGCGTGAACCTCCGCCCCGACGCAGCCGACCTGGACGACCGGGCCGACCGGCTGGTGCGCGCCGGCCTGCGGGTGGCCAGCTTCGCCGGCCCGCCCCCGGCGAGGGTGGTGCAGCGCCTGCGAGACGGCGGGGTGCTGGTCATGCCGACGGTGGGGGCCCGCCGCCATGCAGAGAAGATGGCCGAACTCGGTGCGGACGCCATCCTGTGCCAGGGCGGCGAGGGCGGCGGCCACACCGGCTCCGTGCCCACCTCGCTGCTGCTGCCCCAGGTGCTCGACGCGGTGGACGTGCCGGTGATCGCCGCCGGCGGGTTCCACGACGGGCGGGGTCTGGCCGCCGCCCTCGCGTGGGGCGCCGACGCAGTGGCCATGGGCACCCGCTTCCTGCTCACCGCAGAGTCGAAGGTGCCCGACGCGGTCAAGGCGGTGTACCTCGGCACGCCGGTCACCGGCACCGTGGTGTCGAACAGCATCGACGGCAAGCCCCAGCGGGTGATCCGCACCCGGCTGGTCGACTCCCTCGAATCGGCCCGCCTCACCCGCCTGGCGCGGGCTGCGGTCAACGCATGGCGGTTCCGGAGCCTCACCGGCTTGCCGGTATCCGCCATGCTGCGGGAAGGGCTGGCCATGCGCCGCAGCCAGGAATTGACCTGGAGCCAGATGGCGATGGCGGCCAACGCCCCCATGCTCACCCGAGCGACCATGGTGGACGGCGACATCGACGCCGGCGTCCTGCCCACCGGCCAGTGCGTGGGCGTGGTGGACGACCTGCCCACCTGTGCCGAGCTGATCGAGCGGATCGTGGCCGAGGCCATCGCCGCCCTCGACCGGGTCGCCCCGCCGCGGCCCCAGTAACTTCGCATCCCATGTGCGGGCGCTACGTGTCGGCCACCCCGCACGACGAGCTGGCCAAGTACTTCGGGGCGACGGCCCCACCCCCCGACCTCACCCTGCCGCCCAACCACAACGTGGCACCGACCCAGACCGTGTACGCCGTGCGGGAGCGGGCCGCTGCCCGCAGCCTCGACCCGCTCCACTGGGGGCTGGTGCCGTTCTGGGCCAAGAATCCCAAGATCGGCAACCGGATGATCAACGCCCGGGCCGAGACGGTGGCCCACAAGAACGCCTTCCGGGTGCCCTTCACCCGGCGGCGCTGCATCATCCCCGCCGACGGCTTCTACGAATGGCGCCGCCTCGAGGGCTCCAAGCGCAAACAGCCCATGTTCATCAGCCGTCCCGACGGCGAGCCCTTCGCGTTCGCGGGCCTGTGGGAGCAGTGGCGCGACTCCGACAACCTCGACCCCGACGGCGAGCCCCTGGAGCTGCACTCGTGCACCATCATCACCTGCGAGGCCAACGAGGCCATGGCCGAGGTGCACGACCGGATGCCGGTGGTGCTCCCGCCCGGCGCCTGGGACTTCTGGCTCGATCCCGCCAACACCGACGCCGAGGCCACGGCCGGCCTGCTCCTCCCGGCGCCGTCGAGCCTGATCAGGATGCACCCGGTGTCGACCGAGGTGAACAACGCCCGCAACAACGGCGCCCACCTAGTAGAGAAGGCCGACCCCATCGAATTGATGTAGTTGACGACCTCTGAGGGCCACAACTACATCGATTCTGCTAGCGCGTCGCCTGGCAGGAGCTCAGCCTCCGCCCAACTCGGCCTGTAGCAGGGCGGCCACCGTGTCCAGGTCGTCGGGGTCGGGGCTGGTGTCGGCCGATGAGAAGTCGAGATCGGCCATGGTCGAGATGGGCACGACGTGGACGTGCACGTGGGGAACCTCGAAACCGGCGATCATAAGACCCACCCGGTCCGGTGCCAGTCCGGCGGCCTGCTGGGCCGCGGCAACCCGGTGGGCCACCGCCATGAGATGGGCCGCGGTGTCGGCGTCGAGATCCACCCAGTGGTCGACCTCCGCTCGGGGCACCACCAGCACGTGGCCCCGGTTGAGGGGGCGCACGTCCATGAACGCGACGCACGTGCCGTCTCGCCATACGAACCGGCCGGGAATCTCGCCGTCGATGATCCGGGTGAAGATTGAGGGCATGCGCTGATCGTAGGTCGGACGGATGCTCGTGGGCAGAACCGCTGCAGGTCGGACGGATGCTCGTGGGCAGAACCGCTGCAGGTCGGACGGATGCTCGTGGGCAGAACCGCTGATCGTAGGCTGCACGGCCATGGCAGCGCCGAGCACCGGCGAGGACCGGATCCTCACTGTCCCCAACCTGATCTCGGCGGCCCGCCTGGCCTGCATCCCGTGGTTCCTTTGGATGCTGTTCAGTGCTGGGGACCGCTGGGGGGCTGCGTTGCTGTGGGGGGCGCTCGGCGCCACCGACTGGGTGGACGGCTGGTGGGCCCGCCGCTTCAACTCGGTCAGCAAGGTCGGCAAGATGCTCGACCCCATCACCGACCGGGCGGTGCTGCTCGTCGGCGTGATGGCGGTCGGGATCGACGGCTCGGTCCCATGGTGGCTGGTGGTGCTGACCCTGGCGCGGGAGGGCCTGGTCGCCATCGTCGGGCTGGTGCTGCTGTCGCTGGGCGCCAAGCCGATCGACGTGACGTGGTGGGGCAAGTGCGCCACCTTCGGGCTGTACTTCTGCTTCCCCCTGCTGCTGGCCGGCGCCTCCGACCTAGGCGTGGCCGAGGGCTTCCGGATCGCAGGATGGGTGTGCGCCGTGCCTTCGCTGGTCTACAGCTACCTGTCCGCGGTGCAGTACATACCGCTGGGCCGCGAATCGCTGCGCCAAGGACGGGCCGAACGGGAGGCACAGGACTCGTGAGCATGCGGTGGGCCGAAGAGTCTGAAGCGGCGCCATGAGCGTGCCCTGGGGAGTGTGGTTCGAGCCGACGCAGCCGGTGCGCCGACTGGTCGATCTGGCTCGCGTGGGAGAGTCGCTGGGGGCCGAGATGTGCTTCGTGGCCGACGAGGGCACCGAGCGGGACGTGTACGTCGCGCTCACGGCCATCGTCGAGGCCACCGGCCTGACCGTCGCGCCGGCCATCACCAACCCCTTCAGCCGCCATCCGGTCGCCACCGCGGCGGCCATCGCCACCCTCGCGGAGCTGGCGCCGGGTCGGGTCATGCACGGCCTGGGCGTCGGTGGCAGCCGGGTGCTCCAGCCGCTGGGGATGGACCCCGAGCGACCCTTCACCGCGCTGCGAGAGACGTTCGAGCTCAACCGGCGCCTGCTGGCGGGGGAGACGGTGGGGGAGGCGTCGCTGCCGTGGTTCCGCCCCGACCAGCCCATGCCCATCGCGGTGGCCGGGAGGGGGCCGCGCGTGCAGCGACTGGCGGCCGAGCACTCCGACTGCGTGATCCTCTCCGCGGCGCCCCCGGCGCAACTCCCAGCCGCCGCCGAACGGATCAGGAACTCGGGTTCCGCCAAGATCGCCTGGTCGGCCTATCTGGCCTACAGCGACACGGAGCGGCGGCGGGTGCTGCCCCATTTCTCCTACATGGCCGTCGACGCGCCCGCCGACGTGAGGGAGGCCGACGGCCTGGACGATGACACCACCGAGGAGGTCCGCCGCCTTATGCTGGCGGGACGCATGGACGAGGCGGCCAAGCTGCTGCCCGACGCCCTGGTCGACCGCTACGGCCTGGCCGGCACCCCCGCGGCCATCTCAGCCCGGATCGGCGAGCTGCGCGACTGCTTCGACATATTCATGCTGCCCATGAACGACGAGGCCACCGCGGCCGACCACATCCGCCAGAGCGCCGAGATCTTCAACGCCGCCTAGGCGACTCCGCGCATTCCTTGGGGCGAATTGTGTGCATCCAGCGCACAAGACCAACCCGAGATCTTGTGGGCGATTTCTTGGGGCGAATTGTGTGCATCCAGCGCACAAGACCAACCCGAGATCGCGTAGGGAGCCCCGCTAGGGGTGGGGGATGGCGGAGTAGGCGGGGAAGTCAGGGTCGACGACGGAGTGGATGCCAAGGCCCATTGCCACCCGGTTCACGTAGTTGAGGTGAGCGCACTGGGAGTTGGCGTCCACGATGTCGAGGTCGTCGAACCCCGCGGCCCGCAGCTCCTCGACGTCAGCCTCGGTCACCGAGGCGGGGGAGCGGGTGAGCTTCACCGCGTAGCGCACCATCGCGGCGTCGGCCGGCGACAGGCTCAGCGACTCGAAGCAGTCGGCATCGGCGGCCAGCTTGGCGATGGCCTCGTCGTCGAGCCCGGTCTGGCGCAGCTTGATGGTGACCTGGCTCATGCAGTGCACCGTGCCGTTGATGGCTGAGGTCACGAAGCTGATCAGGTTGCGCTGATGGGGTGTGAGCCGCGACGGGCACTTCTCGGTAGCCGCATAGAGGTCGAGCCGGGCCGCCACCAGCGCGGGGTGCAGCGATCCGGCCATGGTCATCTCGGTGGGTTCGCCCAGCGCTCGGGCCTGGCGGTCATAGTGAGCCCTCAACTCGCCCTCAGCCTCGTCGTATGGAATGGTGGAGATCCACATTCGCAGCTCCTGTCGCCGTGACGATCGCGAGGAAAATGAACGGGTTCCGAGGCCTGGGCCTTTCGCTGTCGAACGAGGATCCCGTTGCCGACACGCTAGCCGTGGTGGCTGCGGCGGACCGTCTCGGCTTCGAGGAGGTGTCTCTCCCTGAGAGCCGGCTGTTCAACTCGGTGATGCCGGTGGCTGCTGTGGCGCTGCAGGCCACCCAGCGAGTCACCGTGCGCATCGGGGTGGCCAACCCGGTATTCCGCAACCCGGTGCTGCTGGCACTGGAGGCCGCCACGCTGGCCGAAATCGGGCCGGGCCGGCTGCGCTACGGGCTGGGCGCAGCCGAGTGGACGGTCCGGCGCTTCGGCATGGACCCTCCCGGCTGGCGTCCCCTCACCAACACCGTCGAGGCGGTGCGGGCGGTGCGCCGCCTCACCGCCGGCGAGGAGTTGGACTTCGTCCCGATGACGTTCTCGGTGGCGCCGGGCCTGCGCCTGGATCGGCCGCCGCCGGAGGCGGTGCCGGTGGATGTGGGCGCGGTCAGCCGGCGGATGATGGAAGTCTCGGGGGAGTTCGCCGACGGCGTCCAGCTCGGTGCCATCACCAGCGTGGGCTACACCCGTTGGGCCCGCGACCGCCTCGCGGCCGGCGCGGAGCGAGCCGGTCGCAACGTCGACGACCTGCTGCTGAGCGCCAACGTGCTCACCAGCGTCGGCCCGGACCGCAGCGAGGCTCGCAACGCGGTCAAGGAAGTCCTCGCCTACTACCTGGCCCGGGTGGAGGGCGTGGTGGTCGACGAGGCCGGCGCCGACCCCGAGGCGGTGGCCGCGGTGCGGGCCGCGGTGGCCGAGGGCGGCGAGCAGGCCGGGGCCGCGGTGCTCAGCGAGAGCCTGGTGGACGTGTTCGGGGTGGCCGGCACACCAGACGACGTGATCGAGGGGCTGCGACCCTTCGAGGAAGCCGGCCTCGACCTGCCCCTGGCCTGGTACACGTTCGGACCCGACCGCGACGCCGGAATACGCCTGCTGGCCGAGCAGGTACGCCCCGCCGTCGTCAGCTCGTGATCGCTCACGGCGGCAACCGGAGATGACCGTCGCACCTCGGTCTGCGAAGATTGGTCCGATGACCGAGGGACCGTTGGTATCGACACAGTGGCTGGCCGAGCACCTTGACGACCCGACGGTAAGGGTTGTGGACTGCCGCTGGTACCTGCGTCCCTTCGACTGGCGCAACGGCGACGACGAGTACACCCGAGCCCACATACCCGGCGCCGTGCACGCCCGCTGGGACACCGACCTGGCCGATCCTGAGCGGCCCGACCTGTGGATGCTGGCCGGCCCCGATCGCTTCGCCGACGCCATGGCCTCCCGCGGCATCGGAGACGACACCTTCGTGGTGACCTACGACGACCAGCACGTGACGGTGGCGGCCCGGGTGTGGTGGGCGCTGAGGGTGTACGGCCACACCGGCGTAGCCGTGCTCGACGGCGGGATCAACAAATGGCAGGCCGAGGGCCGCCCCACCGACGACATGGTGCCCCACCGCCCGCGGGCGCAGTTCACCCCCCGATACGACCCGAGCCTCTACGCGACCCACCAGGACGTGCTCGCCGCCCTGGGCACACCGACACGTCTGGTGGACGGGCGCATGGCCGGGGCCCGCGAGGCCGACGGCGGGGTCATCCCGGGAAGCATCACCGCGCCCGGCATCGAGTTCACCGGCGCCGACGGCACCTGGGCGGTGCCCGAAGAGGCCCGCCGGCGCCTCGCCACAGCCGGCGCCTGCGCGCCCGAGCCCACCATCGCCTATTGCCGTGGCGGGGTGGGGGCCTGCGGAACCGCCCTGGCCTACGCCATCGCCGGTCACGACGACGTTGCCGTCTACGACGGATCCTGGACCGAGTGGATCACCGACCCCGACGCGCCCCGAGCCATGGACGCCGAGCCCCGGTCCTAGCGCCCCGAATCTCACAAGTTGGAGGCGATAATGCATCTCCAGTGTCCAATATGACATCAATTTCGAGCGGCGGGGCAGAATGGGTTGGTGACAGATCGCAGCGACACACCGGCCAGCCACAACTCGGGCCCTGAAGTGACGGTCGCGCCGGACTCGTCCTACTACTGCGGCCGATGGGAAGGCCGCGGTCCGCGCCTGGCGGTAGTCAACCCGGCCGACGGCTCGACAGCCGCTTCCGTCGCCACGGTCACGCCCACGGAGGTGGCCGAGGCGCTCGACGCCGCCTCCATCGCTCTCCAGTCCTGGCGGCACACCGACCCCTGGGCCCGATCACAGCATCTGCGGGACGCGGCCACCTACATCCGCGACCACCTTGGCGCCATTGCAGCATCGGTGACCACTGAGCAGGGCAAACCGCTGGCCCAAGCCGAGGGCGAGGTCGCGGGTGCGGCCGACCAGTTCGACTGGTGCGCCGACGAGGCCCGCCGAATCTACGGAAGGGTGATCCCGGCCCGGGGTGCGGGCCGGCGCCTGCTCGTGCAACGGGAGCCGGTGGGAGTGGTGGGAGCGTTCGCTCCCTCGAACTTCCCGGCGTTGTTGCCGGCCCGCAAGATCGCGGCGGCCACCGCAGCCGGCTGCACGATCATCGTCAAGCCGGCTGAGGAAACGCCCACCGCGGCCCTGTGGCTGGCCGCAGCCGCCGAAGCCGCCGGCATCCCACCGGGCGTCGTGAGCGTGCTCGTGGGCGATCCCGCGAGGATCTCCGAGATGATCCTCACCGATTCCAGGGTCCGCAAGGTGACCCTTACCGGCTCGGTACCACTGGGCGGCCGCATCATGGAGGAAGCGTCCAAGCAACTGAAGTCGGTTTCTCTCGAGCTGGGCGGCCACTCTCCGGTGATCGTGCTCGACGACGCCGATCCCGAATGGGCCGGTGAGGCATCGGCCAAGGGCAAGTTCCGCAACGCGGGGCAGGTGTGCATCTCCCCGAGCCGGTTCCTGGTGCCGGCGGCGTTGCACCACCGGTTCGTGGCCAGCTTCGTGGCCACCACCGAAGCGCTGGCCATGGGTCCCGGCGACGACCGGTCCTGCGACATCGGTCCCCTCCAGAACGAGCGGCGCCTTCAAGCCATGGAACAGCTCGTGGCCTCCGCGGTGAGCGACGGCGCGGTGGTCGAGTCCGGGGGAAAGAGGATCGAAAGGGATGCCGGTTGGTGGTTCGAGCCCACTGTGCTGACCAACGTGGGACTCGACACCGAGATCATGGTCTCCGAGCCGTTCGGGCCCGTCGCGCCGATCTGCTCCTATGACGACGTCGACGAGGCCGTGCGCATCGCCAACGACACCGACTTCGGGCTGGCCGGGTTCGTGTTGGGCGGATCGCTGCAGCGGTGCCTGGACGTCGCCGATCGTCTCGAGGTGGGAATGGTCGGCATAAACGACTTCGCCATCGCGCTGGCCGAAGCGCCCTTCGGCGGGATCAAGCACAGCGGCTTCGGCCGGGAGGGCGGCGCCGAGGGCGTGGCCGAGTTCACCGTCGTCAAGTACATAAACGTGGCGCCCTCATAACCGCGGCCGGCGGCATGGCTGCGCACCTGGGCATCGCCCCCACCGGCGGCATGGCTGCGCACCTGGGCATCGCCCCCACCGGCGGCATCGCCCCCACCGGCGGCATGGCTGCGCACCTGGGCATCGCCCCCACCGGCGGCATGGCTGCGCACCTGGGTCGGCCCCACCGGCGGCATGGCCCCTCAGTTGATCATCTCGCAACAGCATTGACTATTTGGCACCACTTGGTAAAGTCCGGTCCGGCGCGGAGCAGGCCGCGCCGGTCCCGAGTTCACGAGGGGAACACATGACCAAACTCACCAAGTTCCGACGAGGCTACGCGCTTGGGCTCCTGGCGATAGTCGCGCTCGCGGCCGCAGCGTGCAGCGGCAGCAGTGACGACGACGGCTCGGGCCAAGTCGAAGTCGCCCACTACTACGGATCTGACCTCGGCCAGCAGGGCATACTCGACGTCAACGCCACGTTCGAGGCCGGCGAGGCCGTCGTCAGCCCCATCGAGCACGAAGCCTTCAAGGACCAGATCCTGGTCGCGCTGGCCGGCGGGGAGCCGCCCGACGTGTTCTCCTACTGGGCCGGGGCCCGGACCCAGTCGGTGTTCGAGAACGGCCATCTGCAGCCCATCACGCAAGTCTTCGACAACGCCGACGTCTGGAACGCCTTCCCCCAGGCCCTGGTAGACGCAGGGATCCACGGCGGCGAGCCCCACCTCCTGCCGTTCGGCTTCCACTATGTGGCCTTCTTCTACAACCCCCACGTGATGGAGGCGGCCGGAGTCACCGAGATGCCCACCAACGGCCCCGAATTCTGGGCGGCAGCCCAGCAGATAGCCGACAGCGGGGTCAAGCCAATCGCCCTCGGATCGATGAACCGCTGGCCGGCCCAGTTCTGGTTCGACTTCCTCATCCTGCGCACGGCCGGGCCCGACTACCGGGCCAAGCTGATGACGGGCGAGGCGTCCTACACCGATCCACAGGTCGTGGCGGCGATGGAGGTGTGGAAGGACATGGTTGACTCGGGCTTCTTCGTCGACGATGCCAACGCCTACACCTGGACCGACGCAGCCGATCAGGTCGCCAACGGGGAGGCCGCCATGACCCTGATGGGCACATGGATCACCGGCTACTGGAACGGCATCGGGCTCGAGCCCGTGACCGACTACGACTTCTTCAACTTCCCGGTCCTCGATCCCGCCGTCGAGAACGCCGCCCTGGGACCGATCGACGGCTGGGCCCTGTCGGCCGACGCGGCCAATCCTGAGGGCGCCATGCTGCTGCTGGAGCACTACGCCGACGCCGGCAACCAGCTCACGTGGGCATTGGAGCAGGGGGCGCTGCCGCCCAACTCCAACGCGGACACAACCCAACTCAACCCGGTCATGGCCAAGGCGCTGGTGGAAGTGGGCAACGCCGACTCCTACTCGTTCAACTATGACCTGGCGACACCCCCGCCGGTGGCCGAGGTCGGGCTGGACATGTTCCAGGCCTTCATGGACGACCCGTCGGGCTACGCCGACCAACTGTCGAGCGCCCAGGACGACGCCCAAGCAGCCTTCGCGGGCTAGAGCCTTCACCTCCGTCGGACGTCTGACACCCGCCTGTCAAGCTGCCCCCGCTTTGAACAGGTGACGCTGGCCGGGGCCCGGCGCTGCTGGCTGCATTGCCATCGGCAGCCGGTAGTTGGTAGCCAGATAGGCGAGATCGGAGGCCGAGCGGATGGACCGCAGTTGATAGAGCAGCGCCGGGGCGCGGAGCGAGGCCGTGGCCCGAGCGGCCCGTGAGCGAAGCGAGCGAGAGCGGACAACACCATGCTTCACCGCTATGACGTCACACCGATCCACTCGGTGCCACAGGTAGGCGGCGAATGAGGCCGACAACCCGCTGGTCCCTTCTCTTCATGGGACCGCCCATAGCGCTGTTCGCGGCGATTGTGGTGCTGCCAACGGCCATGGCTCTGCGGCTGAGTTTCACCGACGCCAGCCTGTTGGGCCAAACCAGCGAGTGGATCGGCTTCGACAACTTCGTCGAGGCCTTCACCAACGAGCATGTCCGCAAGTCGATCCGCATAACGCTGGTATGGACACTGTTCGGCGCGTTGATCCCACCCGCGCTGGGTCTGGCCGTCGCCATGGCGCTGCAAGCCAACACCCGCTTCGCGGCGGTCATGAAGTCGGCCCTCTTCGTGCCGATCTCCATCAGCCTGGTGGTGGTCGGCCAGGTGTGGATCTGGATCTACCAGCCCGGCGACGGCCTGATCAACCAGCTCCTGGGGATGGCCGGTCTGGACAGCCTCGAGGAGGCGTGGCTGGCCAATCGTTCGACTGCGCTGTATGCCGTGTTCGCCGCCTGGGCGTGGCAGCAGACGGTGCTGGCCATGATCCTCTACCTGGCCGGGCTGACGTCGATCCCCGGCGAGCTCGTCGAGGCGGCCCGGGTCGACGGAGCCGGCCATTTCCAGGTCTTCCGCCGGGTGATGGTGCCGCTGCTGCGGCCCATAACGACCGTCGTGCTGTCCCTCATCGCCATCAACTCGCTGCGAAACTTCGACCTGGTGTTCGCCATGACACAAGGCGGCCCGGTTCGAGAGACCGAGACCATGCCGATGCTGGTGTGGCGCATCCTGTTCCGCCAGCATGAGCAGGGACTGGCCAGCGCGGTGTCGCTGATCCTGTTCGCCATGACGCTCGTCGTGATCGGCGGTCTCACGTGGTGGGGCCGGCGAGGCAGCTATGTCGACTAGCACCGCCCATCCCGTCGCCCGCGGGCAGGGCGCCGCCGAAGGCGCCGCGGAAGCTCACGAGGCGGCGCGCCGCGGCCGCGCGCTGCGACGGCGGGCCGGGATGGCGCTGATAGTGGTGTTCGTCGCGCTCTACCTGGTGCCGGTGGCGGGCGTGGTCTCGACCTCGCTCAAGACCAACGCCGAGATCGCCGAACGGGGCATCTGGGCGTTGACCGGAAAGCTGACCCTGGCCAACTACATCGACGTGTGGAGCACGGCCAACACGGTCCGCTACCTGATCAACTCGTTCCAGGTGGCCATTCCGGCGGTAGCGGTCTCCATCGCCGGCGGGACGCTCATCGGCTATGCCCTGTCCAAGTTCCGGCCCCGGGGCGGCACCCTCATCCAGCTGGTCATCGTCTCGGGTCTCTTCGTCCCGCCCCAGGTGCTGCTCGTGCCCCTGTTCACGATGTTCAGGACCCTCGACCTCCTCAACACGCTGTGGCCCATGATCCTGATCCACTCCGCGGTGGGGTTCTCGATCTGCACCCTGGTGATGCGGAACTTCTTCGACCAGATCCCCGACTCGCTGCGGTACGCGGCCCTCATCGACGGCGCCAGCGAGGGAGACGTCTTCTGGCGGGTCATGCTGCCGCTGGCCCGGCCCGCGCTGGCCGCTCTGGCCACCCTGCAGTTCACCTTCATCTGGAACGACTTCCTGTACCCGCTGGTGTTCACCAGCGCCCGGGACGACGTGGCCACCATCATGCTGGGGCTGCTCAATGTGAAGGGCCAGTTCACTGTGGCCTACGGAACCCAGGCCTCGCTGGCGGTGATCGCCAGCATCCCGACCGTCGTGGTGTTCTTCGTCTTCCAGAAGCACTTCGTTCGGGGCCTGCTGTCCGGGGCCCTCAAGGAGTAGCCGTGCTGCGGGTGGGAATCATCGGATGCGGGCGGATCTCGGATCTGCACATGCTCGGCTACCGGGGCCGCGACGATGCCAGGGTCGTGGCGCTCTGCGACGTCGACCCCGAGAACACGGCAGCCAAGTCGAAGCAGTGGCAGCTGCCCGATGCGGCCATCTTCGAGGACTACCGCCAGATGTGCGAGTCGGGTCTGGTGGACCTGGTCGAGATCATCGTCCCTCACCACCTGCACTACGAGATCGCCGCCTTCGCCATCGGCCGCGACCTGCACGTGTCGTTGCAGAAGCCCATGTCGCTCGATCTCGCCGACGCAGACCGGCTGATCAGTGCAGCCTCCGACACGTCCCGGGTGGTGCGCCTCTACGAGAACTTCCTGTTCTACCCGCCGGTCCTGAAGGCCCTGGAGCTAATCGAGCAGGGCGTGATCGGCAAGCCCCTGTCGCTCCGGCTCAAGAGCAACGCCGGCTACAGCCCGAACGCATGGGACATCCCCTTCCCAGCGCTGCTGTGGCGACACACGCCAGAAGAGTGCGGTGGCGGTCCGCTGGTGTTCGACGACGGCCACCACAAGTTCTCGCTGGCCTGGATAGTGCTGGGGCAGCCATCGGAGGTGCATGCCTGGATCGGGTCCACCTTCGTGCTGTCCTTCGAGCTGGACTCGCCGTCACTGGTATCGATGCGTTACGAGTCCGGCGCGGTGGCAAGCCTCGAAGTCGTGTACTCGCAGGACCTGCTCATCCAGGGCACCGAGCACTACGCGCAGGACGACAGGATGGAGGTCACCGGCACCAAGGGGGTCATCTGGGTCAACCGGGGCCACGGGCAGATCGGCGACGTGCCGACCGTCGTCAGCTACACCGACGGCCGGATCGAGACCTACGAGTGCCCGACGGGCTGGGAGCAGTCCTTCATCGGAGCCACCCGCAGCCTGCTGGACACAATCGCTTCGGGTCGCGAGCCGATCCTCACCCTGGCGGAGGGCCGGGACGTGCTCGCGGCCGCTCTCGCCGCGCAGCAGTCCGCCAAGGACGGCTCCGTAGTCCTGGTGCCCGACCCGGTGGGCCGGTCGCCGCAGTCGGTGAGGGCGGAGTTGGTGCAGTCCGCTCCCGCCGGTGCCGACGCCGCTGGAGGAGGCGCCTGAGTTGGCGGGGGCCGAGCCTCGTGTAGGGGGCGCGCTGATGACCGGTCTCGACGTGCTCGAGGCCCTCGGGTCGGCTCCCGGGCCGGTAGGGCTCAGCGAGCTGGCCAGGGCGCTCCAAGCCGACAACGGCCATGTGCACCGACTGCTGGGGGTGCTCACAAGACGCGGCTACGTTCATCGCGACGAGGCCAACAAGACTTACACGCTGGGCACGGGCGTGGTTCAACTGGCCGGCTCACTGCTGCGGAACATGGACATCGTTGCCCAGGCCCGCCCGCTCATGCTCGATCTGGTGAACATGACGGGCGAGTCGGTCCACCTCGCGCACCGGACCATTGCCGGCGGCGTCTACATCGCCAGGGAGCGGCTGGCCCGCAAGGTCACGGTCGAGACGGAGATCGGGGCTCCGGTGGTTGTGCACGCAACCTCCACCGGCAAAGCCCTGTACTGCCGCGACTCGGCCGAGATGCTGGAGAAGGTGGTCGATCTCGATGCCCTCGAGAGGTTCACCGAGCACACCATCACCGATCGGCTCGGGCTGCTCCGCGACCTGGCCGCGACCGCCGAGCGCGGCTATGCACTCGACAATGAGGAGTTGAGCATCGGCGTGCGGTGCGTGGCATCGCCGGTGGTCGACATCGCAGGGAGAATCCGCGCCTCCATCGGCATTTCGGGTCCGTCGACGCGCCTGGATGAAAGGACGATAGGAAAGTGCGCCGTGTTGGTGTGCACGGCAGCCAAGTCCCTGTCAGAGCTGCTCGGTGGGGAATGGGACTTCCCGCTGCCCTCATCGAAGCCCGTCACCTTCGAATGAGCGCTACAGGAGCGGCGGCGCCGCCCCACGGCGCGTTCCACGCAACCGCGGCGCGAGACCAGAGCCTGGAGCGGCTGACCACCCAGGACCACGATGCCCTCATCGTGGGCGGAGGCATCAACGGCGCTATATCGGCTCTGGCCATGGCCACCCACGGGCTGCGGGTGGCGCTCATCGACTCCGAGGACTTCGGTTCGGGCGTGAGCCAGGAGTCCTCCAACCTCATCTGGGGCGGCTTCAAGTACCTGCAGTCCTACGACGTGGCGCTGGTGGCGGGATTGTGCCGTTCCCGCAATCTGCTGGCCCGCTCGTACGCCAGTCGAATCCGGGAGGTCCGGTTCCTGGCCGCGCTGGGCTCTACATCTCCCTATTCACCTGCCTACGCGGCATTGGGCGCGCACGCCTACTGGGCCCTGGGGCGATTCGCCACTGATCGTCCCCGGTTCCTCTCGTCCAGTTCGCTGGCGGTGGCCGAGCCCGCCATCGACTCCGACGACGTCCAGGGTGCCGTCGAGTACTCGGACTACCTGCTGGCCGACAACGACGCCCGCTTCGTGCTCCAGCTCCTGCTCGATGCGGTCGACAACGGCGCGGTCGCGGTGTCGAGGGTGCGCCTCGACGGCGCGGAGCACGCCCGCCGCGGCTGGCGTGCCAACGTGACCGACCGGCTGACGGGCGACCGGCGCTCGATATCTGCCGCGATCCTGGTCAATGCGGCCGGCCCTCGAGCAACGGAACTCGCCACACTCACCGGCACCACGCTGAGCCAGGCTCTGTGCTACTCGAAGGGAGCCCACATCGTGGTGCCCCAGGTAACCGAGTCCGGGCGCGTGCTGGCCTTCTTCGACGATGACCAGCGGCTCTTCTACGTCATCCCGATGGGCCACCGGTCCCTTATCGGCACGACCGACACCCGCGTCGAGGACGCGGAGGCGTCGATCACCCATGATGATCGGGACTTCCTGCTCGAACAGGCCAACGCCCGGCTCCGGCTGCCCGGGGCGCTGCGCAGCGAGGACGTGATCGCGTACCGCTGCGGCGTGCGCGCCCTGGTGATCGACGAGGGCACCGACACCGACCGCGACTGGACCGAGTTGTCGCGCCGCCACGCCGTCGAAGCCGACCAGCAGCGGGGGACCGTCTCCATACTCGGCGGCAAGCTCAGCGACTGTCTCAACGTGGGCGAAGAGGTCGTCGAGGCTGCTCGCCAGTGCGGCCTCGAGCCCATAGTCCCGAGCCGAGCCTGGTTCGGTGAGCCGCCCGAGGGCGTACGGGCCCGCTTTCACCGCAGCGCGGCGCGGGCAGGCATCGGCGAACCCGCGGCGGCGAGGCTGTGGCGCCGTCACGGCCGCCGGGCGCTGGAGGTGGCCGACGTGGTCGGCGAGTCCCGGGAGTTGGGAGAGCCTCTCAGCGACCGCGTCGAGTGCTCCGCGGCTGAGGTAATGGTCATGGCCCGCCATGAGCACATCCTGACCATGGACGACTTCCTGAGGCGCCGTACCATGCTGGCGATGCTCGAGACGGCCGAGACGCTGCGCAGCGATCCGGGGGTCGAGCGGGCCGAGAGCCTCCTGTTCAGATCAGCGGCATGACCGTCGTACTGGCCATCGATGCGGGCACCACCAGCGTGCGAACCATCGCGTTCGACGACTCCGGCCGGATCGTCGCCTCGGCCCAGCGGGAGTTCCCCCAGTACTTCCCGATGCCCGGGCGCGTAGAGCACGACGCCTCCGAGATCTGGAACGCAGTGCAGTCCACGCTGGGAGAGGTGGCCGGCGGGCTGGATGAGCCTCCTGCGGCCATCGGCGTGACCAACCAGCGCGAGACGGTGGTGGCTTGGAGCCGGCAGAGCTCCGAGCCGGTCCACCGGGCCATCGTGTGGCAGGACCGCCGGACCGCGTCCCGATGTGCCCAACTCGAACAGCACGGTGCGCTGCCCATGGTCCGCGAGTGCACCGGCCTGGTGCTCGACCCGTACTTCTCGGCCTCGAAGCTGGAGTGGATGCTCACCGAGGGCGGTGTGGCGGCCGACCCCGACCTTGCGTTGGGGACGATCGACAGCTGGATCGTGTGGAACCTCACCGGCGGCGAGGCTCACGCCACCGACGCCACCAACGCCGCCCGCACCATGCTGTTCGACATCGGGACGCTGCGATGGCACCCCGACCTGTGCTCGCTCTTCGGCGTTCCCATCGAGGCGCTGCCGCAGGTGCGACCCTCCAGCGGCACGTTCGGAGTCACCGATTCCAGCGCCGCGTGCGGCCCGGGTGTGCCGATCGCCGGTATCGCCGGCGACCAGCACGCGGCTCTCTTCGGTCAGGCCGCCTTCGCTCCGGGCGATGCCAAGAACACCTACGGCACCGGCTCGTTCGTGCTGATGAACGTCGGGGCAGAGGTCCCGCCGCCCGCGGACGGCCTGCTCACGACCGTCGCCTGGCTGCTGGACACGCCGCAGGGACCGGCTCCGACGTACGCGCTGGAGGGAGCGATCTTCGCCACCGGAGCGGCCGTCCAGTGGCTTCGAGACGGCCTCGGGATCATCGCGGAGGCCGCCCAGATCGAGGAACTCGCCCTGCAATGCGACTCGACCGGCGGGGTGTTCATGGTGCCGGCCTTCGCGGGGCTCGGCAGCCCGCACTGGGATCCCTACGCCCGCGGCGCCATGGTCGGCCTCACCCGAGGCACCGGGCGAGCGGAGATCGCCCGAGCCGCGGTGGAGGCCATGGCCTTCCAGACACGCGATGTTGTCGAGGCGATGGCCGCCACCACCTCCACACCGGTTCGCAACCTGCGCGTCGACGGGGGCGCGTCGGTGATGAACTCCATGCTGCAACTGCAGGCCGACCAGCTCGGCGTGACCGTCCAGCGCCCCAAGCTCCAGGAGGCGACCGCGCTCGGGGTCGCCTACCTGGCCGGGCTGGCCACCGATGTCTGGCCCTCGCTGGAAGCAATCGCCGGGCATTGGGAACTCGACTTCGAAGCCGTCCCCAGCGCGGAGAGAGATCTTGCCGATTCCGCGTACGCCGACTGGAGGCGCGCCGTCGAGCGCAGCAAGGGGTGGGCGACGGAATGAGCCGGGTAGCGGTAGTGACGGGTGCAGCCGGCGCCATCGGCTCGGCGGTGTGCGCTCGGTTGCGAGCTTCAGGGGACACCGTGGTCGGCCTGGACACGTCCACAGACCCCGAGCACGCCGGCACGGAGATCCTCTCATGCGACGTTGCCGACACCGAGTCGGTCACCGCGGCCTTCGACACCATCCGCGATCAGCACGGAGATCCGACCGTGCTCGTCAACAACGCAGGCGTCACCGGTGCCGGAGGAGTGGAGGAGGAGAGCCCAGAGGACTGGCGTCGCATCATCGATGTGAACCTGACCGGCGCCTACCTGTGCACCCGTCAGGTCGTCGCGGGCATGCGAGCGGCCGGTGGAGGCCGGATCGTCAACATCGCGTCCGCCAACGCCCGGTTCGGCGGATCGGCCCTGTCGGGTCCGGCCTACGCGGCCAGCAAGGGCGGGCTGGTCACCCTCAGCCGCTTTCTGGCTCTGCACCATGCCGCCGACAACATCACCGTCAACGCGGTGGCCCCCGGGCCCCACGACACGCCCATGTGGCACGCCCTCGACCCTGCCTTGCGCGAGCGAATCCTGGCGATGGTGCCAGGCGACGCACCCGGCGATCCCGACGATCTGGCCGCGATGGTGGAGTTCCTGTGCGGACCGCACGCCGGCTACATCACGGGAGCCACCATCGACGTGAACGGCGGTCAATGGATGGGCTAGAGGTCCAGGCTAAGTTCGGGAGCCGTGGCCAATAGCCGTCCGACCATCAAGGACATCGCACGGGTGACGGGAGTCTCGGTGGCCACGGTCAGCCGCGCCCTGCGCGACCTTCCCTACGTCGCGCCCGCGACACGGTCCAGGGTGGTAGAGGCCGCAGCCGAGCTCGAGTACGAGGCCCACCCCCAGGCCTCCCGTCTCGCGTCGGGACGGACCTGGACCATCGGGGTGGTGGCGCCCCAATTCGGGACGTGGTTCCCGTTCCGGGCATTGGGCGGAATCAACTCGGTGTTCGCCAAGGCCGGCTACGACGTGCTGATCTCCATGATGACCGCGCCCGGGGACCGTCGACGCTTCCTGAGGGATGCTCGCTCCTTCTGCCGGCGAGTCGACGGGATAGTCCTCATCGATACTTTCGTCAGCGTCGGGGGGGACTCCGCCGAAGCGTTCTTCGATCGGCCGGTCGTCGCGGTGGGGGAGCAGCTCGGGGGCGCCTCATCGATCACCATCGACAACCGCCGTGCGGCTCGACGAGCCGTCGAACATCTCATCGAGCTTGGACATACGCGCATCGGCCTCGTCGCAGGGCCTCATCTGCCGGACCTGCCGACTCCAGTGCCCGAACAGCGCCGCCTCGGCTACGAGGACGCCCTGCGGGCCGAAGGTCTGCACGTCGATGCGGAACTGGCGATCGACGGCGAATGGACCGCGGCCGGCGGCGCCGCCGCGCTGTCGAGACTCCTCGAGTGCGCAAGTCCGCCCACTGCGGTGTTCTGCATGTCCGACGAGATGGCCTTCGGCGTACTGCGGGCGGCCGACAAGCGCGGTCTGGCCGTGCCCGACGACCTCTCTGTGATCGGGTTCGACGACCACGATCTGGCCGGCGCGCTGGGGCTTACGACCATGCGCCAGGCGGTGGACGAGATGGGAGTCCGGGCCGCGGAGACTGTGATGGAGTTGATCGACGGCGAGCCCGTTGCCGACATCACCTGGGAGGTGCCCCTGATGGTGCGGGAGACCACCGCGACAGCCAGAGGCCGAGCGGATCGGTTGCTTCTGACGAGAGGCTTGCGGCGCGCTGAGCGAGGCCGTGGCCCGAGCGGCCCGTGAGCGAAGCGAACAGGAGCGGGATAGGCGAGGCTGCACTGCGAAGGCATGGCGCCTGACCGCGTTGCCTTCTGGGTTGATTCTGGGTGCCCAGTGCGCTACGGTGCCTTCTGTAAGCGTTTGCATCCCTGGGAGGGAAATCATGAGAAAGCACTCGCGCCTATGGCTGATGCTCGGCGCCCTACTGGCCTTCACCCTGGTGGCGGCAGCCTGCGGGGACGATGACGACGAGCCCGAGGCCGCTCCGGCGACGACCGCGGCCCCGGCCGACGACATGGCCGACGAGGACATGGCCGACGAGGACATGGCCGACGAGGACATGGCCGACGAGGACATGGCCGACGACATGTCTCTTGCCGGCACCTCCGTCGAGATACTCGGTCCCGAGACCGGCGCCGAGGCCGAAGGCTTCCTGGCGGCTTTCGCGCCGTTCGAGGAGCGCACCGGCATCGACGTGCAGTACAGCGGCACCCGCGACGCCACCACCGAGCTGAACCTGGCCCTCGAGGCCGGCGAGCCGCCCGACATCGTGGTCATTCCCCAGCCGGGCCGGATCATCCAGTTCGCCGAGTCCGGCGACGCGGTCGCGATTCCCGACTCGGTCATGGGCAACATCGGCGGCTCGTACGACTCGTTCTGGTTCGACCTCGCCGCCACCGGCGGCCATGTCTACGGCGTGCCCAACAAGGGCGACGTGAAGAGCCTGGTCTGGTACAGCCCGCAGGGCTTCGCCGACAACGGCTACGAGATACCGGCGACCTGGGCCGAACTCGAGGCTCTCACCGAGCAGATGAAGGCCGACGGGAACGTTCCGTGGTGTGTCGGAATCGAGTCCGGCGACGCCACCGGCTGGGCCTTCACCGACTGGATGGAGGACATGATGCTCCGCCTCCACGGGCCTGACGTCTACGACCAGTGGGTGTCCAACGAGATCCCGTTCGACGACTCCCGCGTGGTCGACGTGGCCACCTTCGTCGGCGACATCTGGTTCGCCGAGGGCAACGTCCTCGGCGGGCGCGACCTGATCGCCACCACCGGCTTCAAGGAGGCCGCCCTGCCGATCGCTTCCGGCGACTGCATGATGCACCGCCAGGCCAACTTCGCCGGAGCGTTCTTCACCGAGATCGGTGCGTCGCTCGGGCCCGACGGCGATGTCAACGTCTTCTACCTGCCGACCGTCAGCGACGAATTCGGCCAGGTGGTCCTGGGTGCCGGCACCCACGCGGTCGCCTTCACCGACAAGCCCGAGACCCTGGCCGTGCTGGAGTACATCGGCACCGCCGAGTACGCCGACACCCGCATCAAGGCCGACAAGGGCGGTTTCCTGTCGCCCAACCGCGACCACGACACGTCGCTGTACTCCTCGGACTTCGACCGCACGCTGGCCGAGATCCTGGTGAGCGCCAGCCCGTTCCGCTTCGACGCATCAGACCTGATGCCCGGCGAGGTGGGCGCAGGCGAGTTCTGGCGCTCAGGGACCGACTTCGTATCGGGCGCCAAGACCGCAGAGGAGTTCGCCGAGGACGTGCAGGACGCCTGGCCGTCCTGACATCCGGCAACCGAGGGACACCCGGAACCCCCAGGTGTGTGTGGGGGGCGGCAATGCGCCCCCCACACACACCCTCCTCACAGCACTAGTGTCCCGCTGGCCGCCCCCCGGCCGCCGCTCGCCCGCCCTCGCCGCGGCGACATCCAATTGACGAACTGAGAGGCTGAGGCCCGTGGACCAGTTCATCACCATGATCATCACGGTGGTGGTGTCTCTGGCCGCGGCTGCGATCGTCTTCGTCGGGGCCGACCGAGCCGTCGACCAGGCCGTGCCCCGCTGGCCTGTCTTCACCGGCGCGGTCGGCGCGGTCTTGGGCCTCGTCCTCGGGGCCGCGGCCCAGCACAACGGCTGGCTGCCGGCCGGGCCGGGCCTTGGTGGGCCACTGAAGGCGGGCTGGCTCGTCATCCTGGCCGGCGCAGCCGCCGGAGCCGCGCTCGGAGCGGGAGCGGGCCGCATGCTGCAGCCGTCACTCGACCGCCGCAACGCGTGGGAGAGCCGGCTGAGACCGTGGGTCTTCGCCGGGCCCGCGCTGGCTTTCGTGGCCATCGGGCTCGTCATCCCCGGCCTTCGCACCGTCTTCCTGTCGTTCAAGAACGGTCCCAGGGGCCGCGAGCCCGGCTTCACCCTCGAGCACTACACCGACATCTTCACCGACGACGAGTACTTCACCGTCGAGGGATGGGCTCAGATCTTCACCAGCCGCCTCTTCATCGCCGGTCTGGCCGCCGCGGTGGTGGCCGCAGCGGCCGCATGGGCCAGTGCCGCCCGGATCGTGGGGAGCGCGAAGCAGATCGCAGTTGCGGGCCGCCTGATGAAGGCGCTGGGCCTCGCTGCGGCCGTGCTCGTGGTGGCACCGATCGTCGGTTTCGTCGAGTCGCTGGCCCGCGACCCGAACCAGTCGGCGATCATGGACGTGCTGACCGTGATCGTCTCCAGCCGGGTGACCCTCTGGGTCGTGGTGGTACTGGCCGCGGGGTCGCTCCTCGTCTGGATGCGGTCCCGGATCCGGCGCCAGAGAATGGAGCTCGACTGGGGTGCCCCGTCGTCGTCGATGATGCTCGCCCTGGGGGCGGTCCTGCTGGTGTTCGGCGCGCTGTCGACCCTTCACGCGGTCGTGTGGAACAACGTCTGGTGGGTGGTCACGGTGGCCGGGCTCTCCACGGCACTGGGGCTGATGCTGGCCGTCCTGGCCGAGCGAGCCCGAGGGGAACGGTTCGCCAAGACACTGATCTTCATGCCCATGGCCATCTCCATGGTCGGTGCGGCCGTCATCTGGGACTTCATGTACGAGGTCCAGCCCACCGGCAACCAGACCGGGCTCTTCAACGCGGTGCTCCAGGGACTGGGCTTCAGCAGCCGGGGCTTCTTCATCAACGCCACGATGATCCCCTGGAACAACTTCTGGATCATGTTCATCATGGTGTGGATCCAGACCGGATTCGCCATGGTTGTGCTGTCGGCGGCCATCAGGGCGGTGCCCGACGAGCTGCTGGAGGCCGCCCGGGTGGACGGCGCCAGCGAGACCCAGAGCTTCTGGCGGGTCGTGATGCCCCAGATCCGTCCAACCATCATCGTGGTGGTCACCACGCTCATCGTCATTGTCACCAAGGTGTTCGACCTGGTGAAGGCCACCACCAACGGCGCCAACCGCACCAACGTGCTGGCCAACGAGATGTTCGACCAGCTGCGCGACCGCAACTTCACCTCCAGCAGCGCGTTCGCGGTGGTGCTGCTGGCGCTGGTGGTGCCGGTGATGGTCTTCAACATCCGCCGGATGCAGAAGGACCTGGCATGACCGCCCCCGCCACGATCCCGCTCGAGAGTCTGGCATGACCGCCCCCGCCACGATCCCGCCCCCTGCCGGCCGACGGATGCGGCAGTTGCTGGGCTCGCTGCCCACCTGGGTGGTGTGGCTGGTGGTGCTGCTGTGGACGGTGCCGACCTTCGGGCTGTTCGTGTCGTCGTTCCGCAAGGTCATCGACATAAACGAGTCCGGCTGGTGGACGGCCTGGAACGACCTCGACAACCTCACCTTCCAGAACTACCGCGACATCTTCCGCGAGACCGCGGCACAGCCGTCGATGTGGGAGTTCGCCCTCAACTCCATCGCCATCGTGGTCCCGGCCACCATCATCCCCATCGCAGTGGCCGCCTTCGCGGCCTACGGCTTCTCCTGGATGGAGTTCCGGGGCCGCAACTGGCTGTTCATCGCACTGGTCTCGATGATCGCGCTGCCCAACCAGATGGCCTTCGTGCCGCTGCTGCAGCTGTTCAACAACGGCGCCCGGCTTACCATCCCGGGCCTGGACTGGACCTTCGTGCTCTTCCCGGACCTGGGCATAGGCAACACGGCCGCCGCGGTGTGGTTGACCCATACCGCCTTCGGACTGCCACTGGCGGTGCTGCTGCTGCACAACTTCATCAGCCAGCTGCCGAGGTCGGTGTTCGAGGCGGCCCGGATCGACGGCGCCAGCCACTTCACGATCTTCTGGAGGCTGGTGCTGCCACTGGCCCGCCCCGCGCTGGCCGCGTTCGCGGTGTTCCAGTTCCTGTGGACCTGGAACGACTACCTGATCGCGGCGGTGCTGCTCACCGACAACGAACCGATGACGGTTGCCCTGGTGAACCTGGTGGGGGAGCGGGGCTCCAACTTCCAGCTCCGGTTCGCGTCCGCGTTCGTGATCATGGTGATCCCGCTGATCGTGTTCTTCAGCCTCCAGCGGCACTTCGTGCGAGGTCTGCTGGCCGGCTCCGTCAAGGGATGAGCCAGAGGCTGAGCGGAGCGAGGCCGTGGCCCGAGCGGCCCGTGAGCGCAGCGAACAAGAGCGGGAAGCCAGAGGCCGAGCGGAGCGAGGCCGTGGCCCGAGCGGCCCGTGAACGCAGCGAACAAGAGCGGGAAGCCAGAGCCCGAGCGGCCCGTGAACGCAGCGAACAAGAGCGGGAAGCAAGAGCCCGAGCGGGTAGGCGCACGAACGGCTCAGAGCACGTCGGCGAGGCGCACCGCGGATCCAGTGGCGATCGACCGGTTCCCTGCCACGCCCATGGCCACCGAGAGGCGGCCGGCTTGCAGGCTGGCCTCGGAGGAGGCCCTCCAGCCTTCAGCGCCGAGAGAGTCGACCGCGTCGAGGAAGTGCTGATGCTCGACGTAGCTGGAGCCGTGATGGAGGCCCTCGTAGGCGGCTGTAGTGGGCACGTCTGTGCTGCTCACACGACCGATGCCGTGGGTGCCCCGAAGCCCGATCCGCACGACGCCGGAGGGAACGAGAGCCTCGATCTTGCCCGCGTCGCCCATCACCGCGAACTCCTGCTGGTCGTGGGTGGCGTCGGCGAACATGCAGAGGTCGAGCAGCGCCCGGGCCCCGTCGTCGTAGTCGACGATCACGTAGGCGCTGTCGATGATGTCGGGGGTGCGGCCGCCGTAGCTCTCGTCGAGGTGGTTCACCATCTGGCCGCCCGACGCGTACACCTGCTCGGGGCGGCCGGGCATCACCCGGTTCATCAGGTCGAAGAAGTGGCAGCACTTCTCCACCAGCGTGCCGCCGGTGTTGGCCGCGAAGCGGTTCCAGTCTCCGACCTTGTCCAGGAACGGGAAGCGGTGCTCGCGCAGCGACGCCATGCGAACCCGGCCCGCAGTGCCGGCGTGCACCTCCTCGATGAGGCGAGCGAACGGCGCCATGTAGCGGTACTCGAGCCCGACCCAGACCAGCCCCCGGTGGGCGGTGGCGGCTTCGATGACTCTCCGGCAGTCGGCAACGTCGGTGCAAAGGGGCTTCTCCACCAGCACGTGCAGACCGGTGCCGAGCACGTCGTCGAGCACTGCGGCGTGCGTCATGTTCGGCGTGGCCACTACCACCGCGTCGCACAGGCCGGCATCGATGAGATCGCGATGGTCGCTGAAGCGCGCTGCCGCGGGCGTGAGCGAGGCGGCCGCTTCCAGCGAGGGCGGGTGGGGGTCGGCCAGCGCGGTGACCCGTGCTCCGGGAAGGTGCGAGAGGTTGACGATGTGCTCGCGGCCCATCATGCCTGTGCCGATCACGCCGTAGCGCAGATCATCCACGCTCATACGGAAGGCGTGACCTGATGGGATCCGGACTCATAGACCCCAATCGTCGCCCGCTCGGTCGGGATTTCCAAGTAGGCCCGCTCGGCGTCGGCTGCTGGCGGTTCTTGGCCCGGCCCGACGACGAGCTCCGGGCGGTGCTCGAGACCGGCCTGGACCTGGGCATGAACCTGGTCGACACCGCCGACATCTACGGGCTTGGGTGGGGCGGCAAGTTCTTCGGAGAGGCGGAGGAGAACCTGGGCCGGGTCCTCGCCGGTGCTTCCCGTCTGCGCGACCGGATGGTGCTGGCCACCAAGGGCGGCATCATCCCGGGAGTCCCCTACAACTCGGGCCGCGACGCGATCACCGCGGCCTGCGAAGCGTCACTGCGTCGCCTGGGCACCGACGTGATCGACCTATACCAGATCCACCGCCCCGACATGCTGACCCACCCCGCGGAACTGGCCGAGTCCCTCGACGAGCTGCGGGTCGCGGGCAAGATCCGCGAGGTGGGCGTCTCGAACTTCACACGGGACCAGCACGAGGCTCTGGCCGCCCATCTGCCGTTCCCGCTGGCCAGCGCCCAGCCCGAGTACTCCGCCGCGCATCTGGCGCCCCTGCGCGACGGCACGTTCGACCTGTGCATGCGCGACGGCGTGCTGCCGCTGGCGTGGAGCCCCCTGGGCGGAGGCCGCCTGGCCGACGGTTCCGGCGTGCGTGATGGGTTGCTGGCCGCTCTCGACCGCCTAGCCGAGCGCGAGGGCGTCGACCGGGCCACGCTGGCCGTGGCATTCGTGCTGGCCCATCCGTCCAGGCCGGTGGCCCTGCTGGGCACCCAGCGCCCCGGTCGGCTGGCCCGGCTGGCCAGCGCAACCGGCGTGCGCCTCGACCGCAGCGACGTCTACGACGTGATCGAGGCCTCCGAGGGCGCCCGGCTGCCGTGAACGGCCAGATCGGATGACGGCACCCAGTCCGGTGGAGGTCTCCTGGTTCGGCGCCCTGTGCGACGACGACTACCAGTACCTGGGCGTACCCGACCCGGCCCTGGGCAGCAGCTGGGAGCACTGCCGTGGCATCACCCTGGAGGCGGAACGCAACGGCTTCGACAACATCCTGTTGCCTTCGGGGTACACGCTCGGCATAGACGCCACCGCGTTCGCCGCCGGGATCGCACCCCTGACGGAACGCATGCGGCTGCTGCTGGCGGTACGGATGGGGGAGCTGTGGCTGCCCCAACTGGCTCGCCAGCTCGCCACCATCGACCGGATGCTCGATGGGCGGCTCACCGTCAACATCATTTCCAGCGACATGCCCGGCGAGTCAATGGAGTCGGCTCCGAGATACCGCCGCACGCTCGAGTGGATGCACGTGCTCCGCACGCTGCTCGACGGTCAGCCGGTGGACTTCCACGGCGAGTTCGTCGACCTGACCCTCGACCCTCCCAGGGCCTCCACCGTCTCGGGTCGCTGCCCACTGTTCTACTTCGGCGGGTTCTCCGAGGCGGCGAAGGAGACCGCGGCCGAAGCCTGCGACGTCTTCCTCACGTGGCCCGACACCGTGGCCGGTGTGGCCGCCACGGTGGCCGACATGAGGGCCAGAGCAGCCCGGCGGGGCCGGCGCCTGCGCTTCGGGCTGCGCAGCCACGTGATCGTGCGGGAGACATCCGAGGCCGCCAGGGCGGCGGCCGCCGAGCTCGTGAACCGACTTGACGATGAGGTCGGCGCGGCGATCAGGGGCCGCTCCCTCGATGCGGCCTCGGTCGGTGTGCGCCGGCAGGCCGAGCTGCGGGACCTGAGCGACGACGACGGGTACGTGGAAGCCAACCTGTGGACGGGTATAGGCCGGGCCCGCTCCGGCGCGGGCGCGGCCATCGTCGGCGATCCCGACGAGGTGGTGGCCAAGATGCAGGCGTATCGCCGGGTGGGGATCGACGCATTCATCCTCTCCGGGTACCCGCACCTGGACGAGTGCGACCGGGTCGGCCGCTACGTCCTGCCCCGCCTGGATCACGGGCATCTCGCCCCGTTGGTCCAACCCGAGGGCCGCCTGATTGACGCGAGTGGGGTCGCGATCTATAAGGTGCCCGTCTGTAAACGTTTACGGAAGGATTGCGGGTGACGGGCAGCGGCGTAGAGCACAGCACGGTGACGGGCAGCGGGCAGCGGGATGGAGCACAGCACGGTGACGGGCAGCACGCTGCAACGGTCCGCCGCTGGACACGACATGGCTGAGCCCTGGTGGCGCGGGGCCGTCGGCTATGAGATCTACGTGCGATCCTTCGCCGACTCCAACGGTGACGGCGTGGGCGACCTGGCCGGGATCACCAGCCGGCTCGACTACCTGAGCTGGCTGGGGGTCGACGCCGTCTGGCTCACGCCCTTCTATCCGTCCCCGGGCCACGACCACGGCTACGACGTCAGCGACTACTGCGCGGTGTCGCCGCGCCACGGATCGCTCGAGGACTTCGACACGCTGGTCCGCGAGGCTCACCGCCGCGGCCTGCGGGTGATGGTCGACATCGTGCCCAACCACACGTCGATCGAGCACCAGTGGTTCGCCAGCGCCCGAAACCGGCCGGAGGGACCCGACCGGGACCGCTACCTCTGGGCCGACCCGGCATCCGACGGGGGACCGCCCAACAACTGGCGCAGCCATTTCGGGGGGCCGGCCTGGACCTTCGACGAGGCGTCCGGCCAGTACTGGTGCCATCTCTTCCTTCCCGAGCAGCCCGACCTCAACTGGCGAAATCCCGCCGTCCGGGAGGATTTCGACTCGATCCTGCGGTGGTGGACGGATCGCGGTGTCGACGGGTTCCGGGTCGATGTGGCCCACGGCCTCGTCAAGGACGCCAGGCTGCGCGACAACCCTCAGATCGCGCCCATCACCGAGGGAATGGATCCCTTCGACGCCTTCGATGCCTTCGAGCACCGCCACGACATGGACCAGTCCGAGAACGTCGAGGTCTTCCGCCGCTGGAGTCGCGTCTGCGCACCGCGGCAGGCGATGCTCCTGGGCGAGGTCAACGCCCCATGGCCCGACCGGATGTCGCGCTACGTCGAGCCGGGCGCGCTCGATCAGGTCTTCTTCCTGCGGACCGCCTTCCTCGGTTGGGCTCCGGAGACCCTGTTGACGATGGTGCGGTCCATGCACGACGCCGCGCCCCAACAGATCTCCTGGGTGCTGAGCAACCACGACCGTTCCCGGCCCGTCACCCGCTTCGGCGGCGGCGAGTCCGGCCTTCAACGATCCCTTGCCGTCACCACCCTCTTCATGGCGCTCGGGGGCACTCCCTTCCTATTCCAGGGCGAGGAGCTCGCCCTGCCCGACGGAGTGCTGCGCGCCGGTCTCCACGATCCGGTGTCGGTCAGGAACGAGGGCGCCATCCACGGTCGGGACGGGTGCCGGACGCCCATGCCGTGGGACAGCAGCGCACACAACGGCTTCTCCACCGGCGACCCGTGGATCGATTCGGAGTTCCGCCCGCCGGAACACACCGTCGACGGGCAGCGGGACGACCCCGATGCGGCCGTGCACCGCTACCGCAGCCTGCTTGCGGTGCGCCGGCGCCATCCCGACATGTGGCGGGCGCCGCTGCAATGGATCGAGACCGCGGATCCGCGTGTTGCCGCCCTGAGGCGAGGATCGATCGCAGTGGTCGCCAACCTGTCCGACCGTCGCGCCCGCGTCCCTCTTGGCTCGCCCGGCTGGCAGCCAGTCTTCGAGAGCCGAGCGGGGAGCAGTCTGGACAACCGGGAACATGAAGCGATTTCCGTCCCAGCCGAGTCAACCGTCGTCCTGGCAACCGATCAGTAAGCGCCTGACGGCCTGGCCGGTCGTCGTGCACCTCGACGTCTCAACTCCCTCCGGCGCGGCCAAACTTCCAGAGGGTGGGTGCAAATCATTCATGGCTTGAATGGATGTCACTCAAGCCATGGGTAGTGGCTAGGAGAGGAAATCTTCGGCGCCCACCTCGAGGCAGTGCCGGGTGTGGCGGCGGATCATGGTCATGAACATCTCGTCGCCGCGGGGGTCGGGGCTGCTGAAGGTGGCGCCCAGAGCGGTGATGATGATCCCGTGCATCGCGCCCCGCCGGTACATGTCCCAGCATTCGGCCTCGCCCAGCTCGACGCCGGCCTCTGCGAACTGCCGGCGGCAGCTTGACACCAGCTTGCGCTCCCAGGACCTGCGGTCGTCGGCTTCGACGCTGCCGCCGATGAAGTACGAGATGTCGGTCAGCGGGCTCGCTATGGTCACGGTCTGCCAGTCGACGGTGGTGGCAGTGTCGCGGTGGAACAGGATGTTCTCGCTGCGGAAGTCGCCGTGCACGAGTGTGGTGGCGCCCTCGTAGGAGGAGGCGGCCGAGGCGTAGTTGGCCACGTAGCGCTCACCGAAGGCCAGTTGGCCGGCATCGAGCCCGTGACCGAACCGGTCCACGAAGCCGGGCCAGGCGTCCTGCAGCAGCAGCTGCGCGAATCCGGCGTTTCCGGCGTTCTCGCTGCCGCGGGTCGAGCCGGCCACATGGTCGAGGCCGGCGAGACTGCTGTCGCCGTAGAAGGCAGCGGCCAGCTTCACCGCCTCGCGCAGCGCCACCACGGTGTGCGCGTGGCTCTCACCCACCATCTGGATGCCCGGCTCGGCCGGGCTCATGTCCTCCAGCAGCAGCAGGAACGACCCGCGGTCGGCGCCGATCTCGCTGCCGTAGACGGCCGGCGTGCGCATCGACGTTCTGGGCGCAAGCTTCCGGTAGAACATCACCTCGTTGTAGTAGGCGCCGGCCGCGCCGGCCAGGGACCGGGCCCGCTCGTCGGCGGCCGGGAACTTCGCGACCAGCGTCGACGGCGCATCTCCCGCATCGCCGTCATAGGACAGGAAGTAGCGGGCGTTGTCGCCCATCTTGCCCGTGCCGATCAGCTCGAAGCGGGCCTCAGTCACCCGGCCCCCGGCCGACACGCCCGCGGCCCGCAGGTAGTGCGTCAGCTCGTCGGGTCCCAGCGCCTCCGGCCTCGTCGGGAAGTCCGTCACGACCTGGACGCGCCGGGAAGGATCAAGGGCGGGTCCCGAACGCCATGCTCGGGTTGTCGGGCAGCTCCGCCAGGGGCTCGGCCACCTCGGCGACTGTCGGCCCGACCCCCACCGCGGCCAGCGCGTCCAGGTCGAGGTGGTACACCTCCGCGGCGGTAGCGCCGAACAGCATCCGCAGGTCTTCCGGCGACCAGTCGCAGAACACGTGCCGCAACGACGCAACCGAGTCGGGGAACGTGCCCTCGGCGTGCGGGTAGTCGCTGCCCCACATGAACCGGTCGACTCCGATCTGCTTGATCGCCTCGGCCTCGTCCCGGCCCGGGAAGCTGGCCCCCATGTAGCAGTTGGTGGCGAAGTAGCTGCTCGGCGGCCGGGGCAGCTGCGACGCGTCCGCGGACATCTCCCCGACATTGCCGCTGCCGGTGAAGAGCCGCCAGAACGTGTCCATCTTGGAGAGCGTCGCCGGGACCCAACCGACGCGCTGCTCGGTCATCACGAAGCGAAGCCCTCCGAAGCGCTCGAAGACGCCGCTAACGATGAGGTGCCACAGGCCGCGGTTGGCGAAGAACGGCACCTCCAGCAGCATCAGGAAGTTGCGGTTGGGAGACCCCTGAAGGTCGGGAATGCCCGCGCCGCCGTGCTGATTGACCGATAGCCCCGTGTCCTGGCAGGCGGCCCATAGCGGGTCGTAGCAGTCGCTCCACAGCGGCGGCACCGGCGAGTCGGGCGGGATGGCCGAGAACAGCACACCCTTGAGCCCGTGAGCGGCGCCCCACTCGACCTCGGCCACGGCCGCGTCGATGTCGTTGGGGAACACCTGGACCAGGCCGGCCCGGCGCCCGGGGAGTTCCTGGCACCAGTCGGCCAGCCACCGGTTGTGGGCCCGGAGCCCGGCCCACCTCTCCTCGAACTCGGCCGCCGTCGCGGGCGGGCGAGCTACCAGCAGGCCGGAGGGGAAGAACGGGGGAACGGTGTTGGGGAACACGACCTCGGCGACCTGGCCGTCGGCCTCCAGGTCCCGCCGGCGGACGGCGGTGTCCCAGTTCCGGACCCGCTTCGAGTCCCGGAGGTCGGTGAAGGGGTTGATGTAGGCCTGCTTCCAGGCGTCGAAGTCGGAGTGCAGCCTCGACGGCAGGTATGGCCGGTAGTCGTCGATGTCGCCGCCCGCATGGCAGTCAGCGGACACGATCGTGTAGCGGTCTCGGTTCGTCGCTGCGTTCATCATCACCTCATCCTGGCGCCGGCCCCAACTCTACGACCGCCGCTGGTGCGGCCCCGGGCGATGTAGGCCAGGTCGCTCAGTCCCGTATGGCCAGACCGGTGTCCAGGTCGAAGAAGTGGGCGTTCTCCACGGTGACGGCTACATCGATCGTGTCGCCGGCGCGAACCGCGGTGGTGGGGTTGAACCGGGCATGCACCCTGGTCGCGGAACTCTCCACCGCGCTGATCTCCTCCTCGCTCAGCTCGAGAGCCTCCCTGGAGATCACCGGCTTGGCGTCCATGTCGAAGTAGACGATGATCTCGAAGCCGAGCGCCTCGGTGTGCAGGATGGAAGCCCGGAGTCGCTCGTCGGACGGATGGTCCGATACGACCGAGGCGTCCTCGAAGTCCTTGGGCCGCAGACCTACGGCCACGTTCCTGTCCAGATAGCCCTCCAGGGCCGGCCTTCGCTGAAGAACATCCGCGGGCACGGCCAGTGACTGGCTTCCCAGCGCCATCCGCAGACCACTGTCGGCGCGGCGGAGCACGCCTTCCATGATGTTCATCGAAGGCGACCCGATGAAGGCAGCCACGAAGATGTTGTCGGGCTCGTTGAACAGCGTCATGGGGCTGTCGACCTGCTGGAGCACTCCCTGGCTGATGACGGCGACCCGGTCGGCCATGGTCATGGCCTCGACCTGGTCGTGGGTGACGTAGAACGTGGTGATGCCCACCTCGCGCTGGAGGCCGGTTATCTCGGCGCGCATCTGCACCCGAAGCTTGGCGTCGAGATTGGAGAGGGGCTCATCGAGCAGGAACACCCGGGGCCGGCGCACGATGGCGCGGCCCATGGCCACCCGCTGGCGCTGACCACCCGAGAGTTGGGCGGGACGCTTGTCCAGCTGGCTCTCCAACTCGAGGATGCGAGCCACGTCCAGGACCCTCTCCTTGATCTCGGCGCGGGGCCGTCGGGCCAGCTTCAGCGAGAAGGCGATGTTGTCGAACACGCTCATGTGCGGGTAGAGGGCGTAGTTCTGGAAGACCATGGCGATGTCGCGATCCTTGGGCGGCAGCTCGTTGACCACCCGATCACCGATCTTCAACGTGCCCGACGAGATGTCCTCGAGCCCGGCGATCATCCGCAGCGTGGTTGACTTGCCGCACCCCGAGGGGCCCACCATCACCAGGAACTCCGCCTCGTTGATCTCGAGGTTCAGATCGGTCACCGCCCGGAACCCGTTGTCGTACTCCTTGTTCACATCTTCCAGAACGACGTCGGCCACCGGACACTCCCAGAACGGTCGTAAACGCTTGCAACTGCACGATAACACCAACCCGACCTGCCGGGCGACCGAAAACCCCCGCATCCCCCCCGTATCAGCGCCCCGCCGCGCCGACCGGTCGCGAGTTCGTCGCCGGTATGGGGTAGCTTCGGGGCATGAACATTCCTAAGGGACTGCGCTACTCCACGGACCACGAATGGGCTCAGGCCGACGGCGACGTCGTCCGAATCGGCATCACCGACTATGCCCAGGACGCTCTCGGCGACGTTGTCTACGTGGAGCTGCCCCAGGTGGGGGACCGGGTCGACCAAGGAGAGCCGTTCGGAGAGGTCGAGTCGACCAAGTCCGTCTCCGAGCTGTTCGCTCCGGTCAGCGGCGTGGTGAGCGCGGTCAACGATGAGCTCGCCGGGGCGCCGCAGCGGCTGAACGAGGACCCCTACGGCGACGGTTGGATCTGCACCGTCACATTCGATGACTCCGCTCAGCTCGACAGCCTGCTCGACGCTGACGGCTACAGGGATCTGATAGCGGGGTAGGGAAGTGGCGTCCACGCCGTGCCCGGCCTGCGGTCACAACAACCGCCGCCGAGCAGACGTCTGCGTGTCCTGCGGCTCGCAGCTGGCAGTCGAGGACGCCACCACCGAGCACCGGGCGGTTGAACCCGATGCCTCACCGGGCACGGTCTACGTCGACCGGTCCGCTTTCGGTCGCCACCAGGGCCTCTTCGTGGTCAACCAGGGCCCGAAGGCCGGCGCCCGCTACGCACTGGACTCCGACCTCGTGTCGGTGGGTCGGGATCCGCACAGCGACATCTTCCTCGACGACATCACAGTGTCGCGGCGCCACGCCGAGGTGGCCCGCGACGGCGCCCGGTACTCGATCCGCGACGTCGGCTCGCTGAACGGCACTTACGTCAATCGCGAACTCGTCGATCAAGGCGAACTCAACGAGGGTGACGAGGTCCAGATCGGGAAGTTCAAACTCGTCTTCGTGCACGGAACGTCGCCCCGATGAGCCGCGGGTACCGATCCATCGGCGAGGTTCTCTCGCTGCTCGAGGAGGAGCACCCCGACCTGACCATCTCGAAGATCCGCTTCTTGGAGAGCCAGGGGCTGATCGCCCCCCAGCGGACCCCCTCGGGCTACCGGAAGTTCTTCGACGCCGATGTCGAGCGGCTCAATTGGGTGCTCATCCAGCAGCGCGACAACTTCCTGCCCCTCAAGGAGATCAAGCGTCGACTGGCAGAGGGGGCGGTGGCGAAGACGGCCCCGAGACATGCCTCCGGCGAGTCCGAGGGGGCGTCGGCTACGCCGTCGCTGTTCGCAAGCCGGTCCCGCGACGAATCCGCCGGAGACGGCGTCGAGCCGGGGGCGGATTCGGTGGACGGCTCGGTCAGCCTCACTCTGGCCCAATTGGCTCGGGCGGTCGGCATCGACGTTGAGCACATCGCCGAACTCCAGCGGCTCGGCATCATCACCCCGGTAACGGAGCGGTCCGGCGTCGATGGCGACGCCGGACCGGTGTTCGACCACGATGCGCTGCTGATCGCGAGGACGGCCGCCGCTCTGGCCGACCACGGCATACCGGCCCGCAATCTGAGAATGTTCAAGGTCGCGGCCGACCGCGAGGCCGGCATCTACGAGCAACTGCTGGGCGCGCTGATCGCTCGAGGCGACACGGACCGGCTGCGCGCCGAGCTCACCGAGATCGTCGACCTGACCGAATCGCTCCGGCGGCTGCTCCTGCAGCGGGCGATGCGCCCCCATCTGGACTGAACAACGGTGTCCTCCGACTCCCCGGACCGGGGCGAGCCGCGCGTGTTGCTGACCGCGGCGCAGATCGACGAGATCATCGCCCGTCTTGCCGCCGCGATGTCGGCCCGCTATCCCGACGGCGCGGTGCTCATCGGCGTACTGCGTGGCAGTGTGCCGTTCCTGGCCGACCTCGTGAGGGCCATGACCGTCCCCGTGAGCGTGGACTTCATGGCCATCACGCCCTACACCCCGGACTCCGGCCGGGTCCGCCTGCTCAAGGACCTCGATCTCGACATCGCCGGCCGCGACGCGGTGATCGTCGAGGACATCGTCGACACCGGTCTCAGCACAGCCTTCCTTCGCTCGGAACTGGAGAGGCGCCGACCCCGGTCGGTGGCGGTGTGCACCCTCCTGGACCGTCGGGTCCGGCGGGTGGTTCCGGTGGAGATCGACTTCGCAGGAGCCGAAGTCTCCGACTCGTTCGTGATTGGCTTCGGGCTCGACCATGAGGGCCGCTACCGCAACCTCCGCCTTATCGCCGCGGCCGACATGGAGCTGCTGGCCGCCGACCCCGACGCCTACGTTCCGGTCCTCTACGGATCCGGCGACTGAGGCGAGAGGCCGAGCTGAGCGAGGCCGCCGGGGCCCGAGCGGCCCCTGAGCGCAGCGAACAAGAGCGGAAGCGAAGGCTAGGATTCCGGCGTGCAGCAGATGGAACTGGTCGGGGTGAGGGTGGAACTGCCGTCCAACACGCCGATCGTGCTGCTCCGGGAGATGTCCGAGTCGGCTCGATTGCTGCCGATCTTCATCGGCGCTCCCGAGGCGACGGCCATCGCCATAGCCCTCGACGGGGTCACCACGCCCAGGCCCATGACCCACGACCTGCTCCGCAACGTGCTCGAGGAGCTGTCAGCCGACGTTGAGCGCGTGGTAGTGACCGAACTGCGTGACAAGACGTTCTTCGCGGAACTGCACCTGCTGCGTGACGGCGCCCGCATCGTGCTGTCGAGCCGCCCGTCGGACGCCATTGCCCTTGCGGCCCGCACCGGTACACCGATCTTCGCAGAGGAGGCGGTGATACAGGAGGCGGGCTACACCACCGACGGCGTCGCCGTAGCGGGCCAGCAGCAGGCCGACGAGGTTGTGGAGCAGTTCAAGGAGTTCATCGACTCCGTCTCTCCCGAGGATTTCGGCAACCAGTAGAGAGCCGGGTGTGGCCCAGGCCAGGGCCCGCGACTCAAGCGGTGGAGACAGGGCGCGATGGGCTGGTAGTTGACTCGCGCGCCGTGTCACCGTAGAGTTTCCACAGGTGACAGCGTCGTAATTCCGGTGTTGTCATTGCGTTGCTCGTCCGCGACAAGCAAGGAGCGGCTCATGGACCTCACGGCCCACACCAGCCATGGTTACAGCGCGAGCCTGACCGCCGACGTCGTCGGTATCACCTACCGCCAGCTCGACTACTGGGCCCGCACCGATCTTGTCGTGCCCTCACTGGTCAAGGCCACCGGCAGCGGGAGCCGCCGCCAGTACAGCTACTCCAACCTGCTCGAGCTCAAGGTGATCAAGCGCCTGCTCGACTCGGGGATCAAGCTGGAGAAGGTCCGGTCGATCTTCGACTACATGCGCAGCGAGCTGCAAGAGGACATCTCGCGGGCCAATCTCGTGATCGACGGATCCAACGTCGTGTGCGCCCGCAGCGACGCCGAGTTCATCGACGTGCTGCAGCGGGGACAGGGCGTGCTGAACGTGCTGCCACTGTCGAATGTGAAGCAAGAGGTGGACGCGGCCATCATCGAGTTCAGGCCGTCCGTCGACGACGCCGAAGCAGAGCCTGCGGACGAAGCGGGCGAGGAGTCCGCAGACGAGTTCCAGACGGCGATCGGCGAGACCTGACGTCGAGACCTGACCTGATGACGTTCGCCCATCCCTCCGAGCAGGCCTTCGCCAGCCTGCTCGACTCCTATGGGATCCGCTGGGAGTACGAGCCACGCATGTTCGTGCTGGAACGCGACTCCGACGGCAACACGGCGCGCGGATTCACCCCCGATTTCTACCTGCCCGACTTCGACACGTACGTGGAACTGACCACGCTGCGGCAACGGCTGGTCAACCGCAAGAAGCAGAAGGTGCGGCTCCTGGCGGAGAACTATCCGAACGTTAGGGTGAAGCTCCTGAACCGGCGCGACATGGAGTGGATCGGCCGCAAGTACGGCCTGCCCGTTGCCGCCTGAACCGCTTCGAGATGGCTGAAGATCTAAGACAGTCGCCCCTGCGCGACGTGCATGAGCAGGCTGGCGCCAAGCTGGTGCCCTTCGGCGGCTGGAACATGCCCCTGCAGTACGAGACCGGCACGGTGGCCGAGCACATGGCGTGCCGCACGAGCGCCGCCGCCTTCGACGTTTCGCATCTGGGGACGGTGCGGGTGCAGGGCACCGCGGCGCACCGCTCCCTACAGTGGGCGCTGACCAACGATCTCGACCGCGTCGGGGTCGGATCGGCCCAGTACACCCACCTGCTGGACCCCTCCGACGCCTCCGTGCTCGACGACATCATCGTGTGGTGGATCGGTCCCGACCTCTTCGACGTGATGCCGAACGCCTCCAACACCGACCGGGTCGTCGCTGCCCTGCAAGAGGAGTCGAGCGACATGGACATCGCGGATGTGACCGCCGACCGGGCCGTGATCGCAGTCCAGGGCCCCGAGGCCCGGGCCCGGCTCGCGGCCGCGGGCGCCGAAGACATCGCCTCAGTGGGACGGTTCAAGGTTGCGGCCAGCCACTTCGGCGAGATTCCGGTCACAGTGGCCGGAACGGGCTACACCGGCGAGGACGGCGTGGAGATGGCCGTCGGCGTCGAGGATGCTCCGACGGTGTGGAAGCGACTGGTCGACGCCGGAGTCTCACCGGCCGGGCTCGGGGCCCGCGACACTCTGCGCCTAGAGGCCGGACTGCCGTTGCACGGGCACGAGTTGGGTCCCGGTATCACGCCCCTGCAGGCCGGATTGGGCTGGGTCGTTCGCTGGGACAAGGGTGACTTCAGAGGCCGGGCCGCGCTGGAGGCTGAGCGCGAGGCCGGGCCGTGGCGGCGACTCCGGGGCCTGCTGGCGGCCAAGGGCCGCCCGCCTCGCGACGGTTGCGCGGTCCGCCGAGGCGACGATGAGGTCGGAGTGGTCACCAGCGGCAACTTCTCGCCGGTACTGGGACAGGGCGTCGCGCTGGCGTTCCTGGCTCCCGATGTCAGCCTGGGCGACGAGTTGGTCATTGACATTCGCGGCCGGGATCTTCCGGCCGAGGTGGTCAAGCCCCCCTTTCACCGCTGACTCGCCGTCTCTTATGGTCCGGCAGGCGGCCTCGCCGGTCGCGCGAGTCAGGGGCGTTCGGGAAGGGGATCGAGTACGTCTACTGCCTTCTGGCGCAGCCAGTGGTCGGCCAGCACAAGCAGGGCCATGGCCTCCACCATGGGCACGGCGCGGGGCAGCACGCACGGATCGTGGCGGCCCCGGGCCGCAAGGGTCGCGGCCTCGCCGTCCCGGGTGACCGTCTGCTGCTTTGAGGCGATGGTGGAGGTGGGCTTGAACGCCACCCGCACCACGATGTCCTCGCCGTTGGAGATGCCGCCCTGCACGCCGCCGGAACGATTGGACGCAGTGTGTATCCCGTCGCCCTCGTCCGGTGTGAACGGATCGTTGTGGGCCAGGCCGCTGAGTCGGGTTCCGCTGAAGCCGCTGCCGATCTCGAAGCCCTTGGCCGCGGGCAGTGACAGCATCGCACCGGCGAGGGCCGCTTCGAGCTTCTCGAACACCGGCTCACCGAGTCCGGCCGGCACGCCCCGGCAAACGCATTCGACCACGCCTCCCAAGGAGTCGCCGTCGCGGCGGGCTGCCTCGATGGCTTTGACCATCAGATCTGCCGCAACCGGATCGGGGCAGCGAGTGGGCCCGGCCTCCACATCCTGGTGGGTGACCGCAGCTGGATCGGCGGCGGCTTCGATGTCGCGCACCGACTGCACCCACCCCAGCACCTCGATGCCGGCCGTAGTTTGCAGCAGTTTGCGGGCGATGCCAGCCGCAGCGACCCGCCCGACGGTCTCACGCGCCGAGGCCCGGCCTCCGCCGGTCCAGTCACGGAAGCCGTACTTGGCGTCGTAGGTGTAGTCGGCATGAGAGGGCCGGTAGACGTCGCGCAGATGCTCGTAGGCCTCGGGCCGGGCGTCCTTGTTTCGCACCAGCACCGAGATGGGGGTTCCCGTGGTGTAACCGCCGAAGACCCCCGAGAGGATCTCGGCCGTGTCGGACTCGGCCCGCTGAGTGACCAGCCGGCTCTGTCCGGGACGACGCCGGTCCAGGTCGGCCTGAATGTCCGCGGGGTCGAGGGCCAGCCTGGGCGGGCAGCCGTCCACCACCACCCCGACGCCGCCGCCGTGCGACTCGCCGAAAGTGGTGACCCGGAACAGGGTCCCGAACGTGCTGGCCATACATCCAGCATACGGACCACCCAGGCAGGGCTTGTTCTAGAGCTCGAGGAGGGCCTGTTCGACCACTTCGGGCAGGGCGGGGTGGATGTAGTACTGCTGCCGGGCCATCTGGTCGACGGTCAGGTCGAAGTGCATTCCCTGGATGAGCTGCTGGATCAGAGTGGAGGCCTGCGGGCCGATGATGTGCGCGCCGAGTAGGCGGCGGGTCTCTGCGTGGGCGATGACCTTCACCGCGCTCTCGGTGTCCTCCATGGCCCAGCCGTAGGCGGCCGAGCTGAAGGGCTGCACGTGGCTGCGGTAGGGGAGCGAGCGCTCCCGGCAGTCCCGCTCGGTCAGGCCGACGCTGGCCACCTGGGGGTGGCCGAACACGGCGTGAGGCACGAACCGATGATCGACCCGGGCCGGGTCTTCGGGATGGGACAGGTTGTGGCGCACCACCCGGGCCTCGTGGTTGGCCACGTGCTTGAGCTGCACCGGGTTTGTCACGTCGCCCAGCGCCCACACACCCTCGACGGTGGTTCGCAACTGGTCGTCGGTGACCACGTATCCGTCGCGGTCGGTTCCGATGCCTCCCGCGGCCACTTCTAACCGGTCACCGTTGGGTATTCGGCCGGTGGCCACCAGCAGTTCATCGGCTCGCAGATCGGCGCGGTTGCCCCCATCGTCCTGGACCTCAAGCACTACTTCGGCCCCGTTGAGACGGGCGGCCAGTAACCGCGTGTTGAACCGAACGTCGAAGCGTCGGCTATAGGCCTCGGTGAAGCGCTCGCGGATCTCGTCGTCCTCCCGGCGCAGGAAGGTGTCGCCCCGCAGCACGAACGTCACCTGCGAGCCGAAGGCGCCCATGACCGAGCCCAGCTCGGCTGCAATATAGCCCCCGCCGAGGACCAGCAGCCGCTCAGGAAGGGCGTCGAGACGCATAATGGTGTCGGACGTGTGGTACCCGCAGTCGGCCAAGCCGGGAACGTCGGGTACGGCTGGCCGGGCCCCAGTTGCGACCACGACCCGATCCGCGGTGATTGTCTCGCTTCCGACCGCCACGGTGCGGGTGCCGACGAAGCGGGCGGTGTCGGTGTAGACGGTGATGTTGGCTAGATCCTGGCGATAGTCGAGACCGCTGGCGGCGATCGGGTCGATCCGGCCGAAGATTCGGTCGCGCACCCCGGGCCAGTCCACGCCGTCGAAGCTGGTGCGGATGCCGAGGCGCTCGGAGTCGGCAGTCAGCTCGGCTACCTCGGCGGCGTACACGAACATCTTGGAGGGGATGCACCCGACGTTGAGACAGGTGCCGCCGAACAGGCCGTGCTCGGCGATGGCTATGTCCCAGTCGTCGTGCTCCGGGCCTATCACTGAGTTGCCCGAGCCCGCACCGATGATCAGCAGATCGAAGTGCCGCATCGAGCGCGGCACCCTACCGGCTACGTCCTCGGGAATTGGCAGCGTTGCGCACGGATGGCGTGCATTGTGCTGCCAGTTCGCGGTAGCAGGATCGCGACCTCCGGAATTGGCAGTGCTTTGCACGGATGGCGTGCATTTCGCTGCCAGTTGTCCGGGGGGTCAGGTGCCGGTGAAGTTGGGGGCCCGCTTCTCGGCGAAGGCCTTCGGGCCCTCCTTGGCGTCGTTGGATAGGAAGACCGCCTGCCCGTAGTCCCACTCGTGGCGAAGCGCGTCATCGAGTTCCATGCCATCGCACTCGTGCAGGGTTCTGGTGATGGCCGCGGAGGCCAGAGGACCATTGGCCGCCACCACCCCGGCAATCTCCAGCGCCTTCTCCAGCGCCTGCGCGTCGGGCACCACATGGCCGATCAGACCGATCTCGAGGGCTTCGGCCGCGCTGATGTGCTTGCCGGTGAGCAGTATCTCCGCTGCGTGGGTGTAGGGGATCTGGCGGGGCAGGCGCACCGCGGAGCCCCCCATCGGGTAGAGCGACCAGCGGACCTCGCTCACCCCGAAGCGGGCCGACTCGCCCGCGACCCTGATCTCCATGGCTTGCAGGAGTTCGGTGCCGCCCGCGATGGCCACACCCTCCACCGCGGCCACGATCGGCTTGGTCGGGCGGTAGCGGCGGAACAGGGCCTTGTACACGATGTCGGGGTCGGTGGCCATGCGGGCCCGGGTGTCGAGCGGGTCGGTGGCGTCGGCGTCGCCCGCCATGGCCCTCAGGTCCGCGCCCGAGCAGAAGTTGCCCCCCGCCCCGGTGACCACGATGCAGCGCACCTCGGGGTCGTTGGAGGCCTCCTCGTAGGCGTCGTACATGCGGATGAGCATCGGACCGCTGATGGCGTTCATGCGCGCCGGCCGGTTCATGGTGATGATCATCACGTGGCCGTCGCGTTCGACTAGGGCGTCGGGCATGGTCGGCTCCTTCTATGAGAATCTAGGTGCGGTCATTGTGCATGCACGGCACACAAGTAACCCGAGATCCGCTCCGGAGAGCAGCCTTCGAGGAGCTTCTGAGGCCGCTCGGATAGGTGTCTCCGTCTCGCGGTGCAGCGTCGTATCTCCCGCTCTTGTTCGCTCTGCTCACGGGCCGCTCGGGCCACGGCCTCGCTCATCGCCTGATACGCCACATCAACTGCTGTGCTCACGCTCGGCCTCCAGGGCGAGGTCCTCGATCGACGGGCACGAGCACATGATGTTGCGGTCGCCGTAGGCCCCGTCGATCCGGCCGACCGGCGACCAGTACTTGTTGGCCCGGTCGAAGGCCTCGGGGTAGGCGGCCTCGGTGCGGGTGTAGGGATGGGTCCACCCGTCGGCGGTCACGTCCTCGCAGGTGTGGGGGGCGTTCACCAGCGGGTTGTCGTCGGCGGGCCATTCGCCCCGTCCGACCCGCTGCGCCTCCTCGGCGATGGCCAGCATGGCGCCGCAGAACCGGTCCAGTTCGGCCTTACCCTCCGACTCGGTGGGCTCGATCATCAGCGTGCCCGCCACCGGGAAGCTCATGGTCGGGGCGTGGAAGCCGTAGTCGATGAGCCGCTTGGCGATGTCGTCGACGGTTATGCCGCAGGTGTCGCGCAGCACGCGGGTGTCGATGATGCACTCGTGGGCGACGAACCCCTCCGACCCGGTGTAGAGGATCGGGTAGGCCTTGCTGAGCCGGGTGGCGACGTAGTTGGCATTGAGGATGGCGACCTCAGTGGCCCGCCGCAGACCCTCGGCTCCCATCATGTGGATGTACATCCACGGGATGGCCAGGATCCCGGCCGAGCCCCACGGCGCGGCCGCGACCGGACCCGGCCCGGTCGGCGGTCCCGCCACCGGCGCGAGCGGATGGTTCGGCATGAACGGGATCAGGTGCTCGGCCACACCGATGGGCCCGACACCCGGGCCTCCTCCACCGTGAGGGATGCAGAAGGTCTTGTGCAGGTTGATGTGGCTGACATCGGCGCCGAACCGGCCCGGCCGGGCCAGGCCCACCATGGCGTTGAGGTTGGCCGCCGTGCTCGTGGACGACGTCGCAGATGTGGCGCACTGCGGTCTCGAACACGCCGTGGGTGGACGGGTAGGTGATCATCAGGGCGGCCAGGGTGTCGCTGTGGTCGACGGCCTTGCGCTTGAGGTCGTCCACGTCCACGTTGCCCATGCCGTCGCAGTCGACCACCACCACCCGCATCCCGGCCATCACTGCGCTGGCCGCGTTGGTGCCGTGGGCCGACGACGGGATCAGGCACACGTCGCGGCCGGTGTCGCCCCGGCTGCGGTGGTAGGCCCGGATGGCCAGCAGGCCCGCGAGTTCGCCCTGCGCACCGCTGTTGGGCTGCAGCGACACCGCCGCGAAGCCGGTGATCTCAGCCAGCCAGTGCTCGAGCTGGTCGATCAGCCGCTGGTAGCCGACGGTCTGGTCCAGGGGGGCGAAGGGATGGATGTTGGCCAACTCGGGCCAGCTCACCGGTTCCATCTCCGTGGCCGCGTTGAGCTTCATGGTGCACGAGCCGAGCGGGATCATCGACCGGTCGAGGGCGATGTCGCGGTTCACCAGGCGGCGCATGTAGCGCACCAGCTCGGTCTCGCTGCGGAAGGCTGAGAAGATCGGGTGCGACAGCGGGGGAGTGGTGCGACGATAGTCGACGGGCCGGGGGTCGTCGACGATGCGGTCGAGGATGCGGAAGTCGGCCCGGTAGCCGAACGCCCTCCATACCGCTTCCAGGTCGGCCGGCGTTGTTCTCTCGTCGACGGTGGCGGAGACAGTGTCGGCGTCGACCCGGCGCAGGTTCACGCCACCGGCCAGAGCCACCGCGATCACCTTGTCGGCCCGGCCAGGCACGCGGATGCACACCGTGTCGAAGAACTGGTCGTGGACGATCTCGATGGCGTTCTCCCGCAGCCCGTGCGCCAGGATGGCGGCCACGCGGTTGACCCGCAGCGCGATCTTGGACAGTCCCTCGGGCCCGTGATGGATGGCGTACATCGACGCCATCACGGCCAGCAGCACCTGCGAGGTGCATATGTTGGACGTGGCCTTCTCCCGGCGGATGTGCTGCTCGCGCGTCTGCAGGGCCAGCCGTAGCGCCTGGCGGCCTGCGGCGTCCCTGGACACCCCGACCAGGCGGCCGGGCAGGGCCCGCTGGTACTCCTCGCGCACCGCGATGTAGGCGGCGTGGGGGCCGCCGCCGAAGCGCTGGGTGGAGCCCACAACGACGTCGGCGCCGATCTCTCCCGGCGGGGTGAGCACGCACAGCGCCAGCGGGTCGGCGGCCACCGCCACCAGAGTGTCGGAGCCGTGGGCCCGCTCGATTATGGATCGCAGATCGGGGACGGCCCCGGTTGTGCCCGGATACTGCACCAGCAGCCCGTAGACGCCGTCGAGGTCCACGGTGGCCGGATCGCAGACAACGACCTCCAGGCCGATCGGCTCGGCCCGGGCCTCCACCACCGCGATGGTCTGGGGATGGCAGGCCTCGTCCACTGCAAAGCGGTCTCCCTGGCGGCCCCGCCCCACCCGGTGCAGCAGGGTCATGGCCTCGGCCGCGGCGGTGGCCTCGTCCAGCAGCGAGGCGTTGGCCAGGTCCATGGCCGTCAGCTCGCTGACCATGGTCTGGAAGTTGAGCAGCGCTTCCAGGCGGCCCTGCGAGATCTCCGGCTGGTACGGGGTGTAGGCCGTGTACCAGCCCGGATTCTCGAACACGTTGCGGCGGATGACCGCCGGCGTGATGGTGTGGTGGTAGCCCATGCCGATCATCGAGACCATCAGGCGGTTGGAGCGGGCCATCTCCAGCAGCTCGTCGTAGTCGGTCAGGCGGGGCCCGAGGGTGGGCAGCTCCATCGGCTCGCGCTGGCGGACGTCGTGGGGGACGGTGCGGTCGATCAACTCGTCGAGGTCGGCAACCCCGACGGTCGCGAGCATCTCGGAGATGTCTTCGGCGGTCGGACCTATGTGGCGGCTCTGGAAGGCTCGCCGGTCGCGTAGATCGTCAAACCGGGGCCTGGCACGTCTGATATCTGTCATCGATACGACAATCTACCCGAGAGCTGTGCCAGCCCGTATCCGGCGGGTGCTAGTCGAAGAGGTCGCCCCGATCGGTCAGGCCCAGCTTGGGGAACGGGCCGAAGAAGCCGTGCTCGTAGAGCCCGTACCCCTCCTGGGGGCCGCGGACCGGGTCGTCGTAGGTGAAGCGGGCCACCGAGTCCACCACGCCGTACTGGCCCAGTCCCCGGATCTCGCTCACCTTGTAGGCCCGGGCCTGCTCCACCAGTTCCTCGCCCTGCCACATGCCGTGGCGCCAGTCGGCCTCGACGCCGTAACCCGCGCCGATGGAGATGAAATTGGTGGCCAGCGGCTCGACATGGACGGTGATGGGTCCGCCGGGCGCTTCGGGGAACGTGATGTGCGACCCGGACAGCAGGCGGGTGCCGCTGACGGGGTCATGGGCCCACTCGGGCCGCCCGAGATAGTCGCGTGGGCGGTCGGGGTCGGTCCAGACCCGCATACCGGTCTGCATGGTGCGGTTGCCGTCGGGCTCCTCGTGGCACAGGTAGATGACCCAGTGGTCGCCGTAGTCGGCCGGCATGTAGTTCCACATGCCCGGCAAGGCCGCGAGGTTCTGGCGGATGCCGTCGGGCTGCTTCTCACCGACGGGGCGCACTCCCCATGACCGGTCACGGGCCCCGCCGCAGCGGTCCGGAGTCACTGCGATGTCGGTCCCGTCGACGGAAAGGGTGCCCTCCCAGCGGCCGAGTTGGGCGAACCGCTGGGTGTCGAACACCAGCGTGCCCCTGGTCCGCAGATACTGGCGGGGCTCCTCGAAGGGGTCGACGGGGGAGGTCCAGGTGACGTCCATGCCCAGCTGCGAGTCGGCGGGCCGCCCCGGCTCCACGATCACCCGCAGCTTGCGCAACGGCTCGACCACCTCGATGCGCACCGGCCCGACCGAGATGTCGGACCGGTCGACGAGGGGCTTGCTGGCCCGCACGACGAGGTGGTCGTCGCCCCGGGTGACGGCGAGATAGGCGTCGGTGGTGCCCAGGTTGGGGTACTGGCCCAGCCCGAAGATGGCGAAGTACTCGCCGCCCGAGGGGTGCAGGTTGAAGTAGTAGCGGTCGTAGAAGTTGCGGTCCGAGGTGGCCGGATGGCGCACGTACTCGGAGGTCTGGTGGACCGGGAAGTCGTCCCAGGCCGAGATCGATCGATACGAGTTCATGG
>JAGWAO010000025.1:0-21391 GCA_021296315.1 Acidimicrobiia bacterium
GATCCCCGACCGGGGCGGGTTCGTGTCGGAGCTGTCGCTGGTGCCGAGACCGCTGTACCCCTATGAGATCTGGCAGGCCGCCAAGTCGCCCGCCACGCTGGAGCAGATCCCTCGCTGCGGCTGGGGAGGGGTGTTCTGGAACTACCACCACTCCATCATCAGGCAGCGCTGGGAGCAGTTCGCCGAGAGGTACCAGGCCCATCACGGCCGCGAGCTGGGCCGCGGCGAGCACCGCATGCTCGTGCAGAACGTGCGGGTCGAGGACACCCGTGAGCAGGCCATGGCGTCGGTGCGGGCCGGCCACGACGAGCTGTGGAAGTTCCTGGGCCCCTACGGGTGGAGCAAGGGCTACCTCGGCCCCGACGGCGAACCGGCCAAGCCGGGGCTGATCCCCACCCTGGAGCAGTCCATCGACCAGAGAGTCTGGAACGTTGGAAGCCCCGCCGATGTCGCCGGGGCCATCGCTTGGTACGACGAACAGATCGGACTCGAGAACCTCCTGCTGTTCCCGGCCATGCCCGGCGACCCCTACGAGAAGGTGGAGGAGCAGCTCCACCGCATCGCCGAGGAGGTGCTCCCGCTTCTCGGCTGATCCTGGCCCGGACCCCGTAGGGTCGAGTCCTCTCCCGACGTAGGCGAAGGAGACATGGCAATGCTGGGACTGTCCGCCGACGAACTGCTGACAACGACGCGGGCCGTCCGCAAGCGCCTGGACTTCGACCGGCCGGTCGATCCCGGGCTGGTCACCGAATGCCTGGACATCGCGCTCCAGGCCCCCAGCGGCGGCAACCGCCAGGACTGGGCGTGGGTGGTGGTGACCGACCCGGACAAGAGGACCGCCCTGGCCGAGCTGTACCGCCGGTCGTGGTCCGCCTACCGCGAGTCGCCCTACTTCCCGACCAATTCCCCGCCGCACGAAGACCCGGCCGTCCAGGCTTCATTCGACCGGATCGCGGACTCGGCCCAGTACCTCGCCGACAACCTCGAGCGGGCGCCGGTGTTCCTGATCCCGTGCCTGGTGCAGAGCCGGGTCGACAGACCGTCATGGGGCGGTGCGGCCTCACGGCTCGGATCGATAATGCAAGCAGCATGGAGTTTCATGCTGGCAGCTCGGGAACGGGGGCTGGGCACCTGCTGGACAACCCTGCACCTGGCCTACGAGCAGCCGGCTGCCGAGATCCTGGACATCCCCTTCGACAACTGCCTTCAGGTGGCGCTCATCCCGGTCGCCCACACCATCGGCACCGACTTCCGGCCCGGCACCCGCACACCGCTCACCGACGTGCTCCACTGGGACGGCTGGGAGGGCGCCCCACCAGCTTGACATCACGGATGCGGTTCCACGTCCATGTGGGGCACAATTCAGCCGACCCCGCGAGGAAGGCGCCCATGAGCGGCAGCGAACAGGCGACCGACCAGAACCAGCACGAAATCGCGGCCGAATGGGCCCGGCGCGACGCCGCGGTGGTTTGGCACGGCTTCACCCAGATGTCGGTCTACGAGGACTCCACACCGGTCATCGTGGAGCGGGGCGAGGGGAACTACCTCTACGACACCGGCGGCCGGCGCTATCTGGACGCCATCTCGTCGCTGTGGGTGATCACGCTCGGCCACGCCGACCCGGACCTGAACCGGGCCGCCCGCGAGCAACTCGACCGCATCAGCCACTCCACCCTGCTCGGCAACGGCAACACCGCCGCCATCAGCCTCGCGGAGACCCTCCGGGAAGTGGTGCCGGTGACCGATCCCCACTTCCTGTTCGCGTCGGACGGAGCGGCCGCAGTGGAGCAGGCCATCAAGATCGCCTTCCAGTACTGGCACAACCAGGGCGTCACCAACCGCACCGCCTATCTGGCTCTCGGCCAGGCCTACCACGGCGACTCGGTGGGTTCGCTGTCGGTGGGCGACGGCGGCTTCGGCACCGACCTGTTCGACCCGCTCCGCTTCAGTGTCATCCGTACCCCCGGGTACGACGATCCTGACTGGGTGGCCAAGGCGGTCGCCACCCTTGACGAGCACCACGATCGGCTGGCCGCGGCCGTGATCGAGCCTCTGGTCCAGGGCGCGGCCGGCATGCTGGTGACCAACCCCGACCAAGTGGCTGCATTCGCCGATGCCGTCCAAGCCCGGGGGGTGCCGCTCATCTGCGACGAGGTGGCTACCGGGTTCGGTCGCACCGGCGCGCTGTTCGCCAGCGAACTGTGCGGTGTCCGGCCCGACTTGATGTGCCTGGGCAAGGGCATCACCGGGGGGTACGTGCCGCTGTCGGCCACGGTGGCCTCGTCCGGCGTGTACGAGGCGTTCCTGGGCGAGGACCTCGGACCCCGCACCTTCTACCACGGCCATTCCTACAGCGGGAACGCCCTTGCCTGCGCGGTGGCCACCCGCCACCTGGAGTTGATCTTCGAGCGCGGCCTGATCGACCACGCAGCCGCGGCGGCCGAGCGCCTCGGCGCGGCTCTGACGCCTGTCGCGGCCCTGCCCGCAGTGAGGGAGGTTCGCCGCCGGGGCCTCATGACCGGGGTCGAGCTCGGCCCGCCCGCGGGCGCATCGAGGTGGGGGCGCAGGGTCTGCGCGGCCGCGGTGTCCGCCGGCGTTCTGCTGCGGCCGCTGGGCGACGTGGTGGTGGTGATGCCCCCGCTGTCGATCACTGACGCTGAGATCGACACCATCGCCGAGACCCTGCTGTCAGCCATCGAAGAGGTGGCGGCCGAGGACACGCTGACGTGACCGCGACCGACTGGGACGGCATCGCGGCTGCCGCCCTGGACGCCGTCGTCGACGCCAACCAGCTCCGCCGACCCCGGGATTTCGATGGCGGGAGTCCTCGAACGTCGCTGTCGGAGACCGGGCAACCGGTGGTGTCGTTCGCCTCCAACGACTATCTCGGACTCACCCAGCACCCCGCGGTGCGGGCCGCGGCTCGCACCGCCATCGACGACTACGGCACCGGCTCAGGATCGGCCCGGCTCATCGTGGGGTCGCGTCCCGTGCACAGCCGCCTGGAGGAGCGCATCGCAACCTGGCGGGAAGCGGAGGCCGCGGTGCTCTTCACCACCGGATACGCGGCCAACCTGGGCGTCATCGCCACCATGGGCCGATGGGCGTCGGTGATCTGCTCCGACGAGCTCAACCACGCCTCCATCATTGACGGCTGTCGCCTGGCCCGGGCACCGACACGCGTCTATCCCCACTGCGACATGGGCGCGCTTGCCGACCTGCTGGGCTGCTCCGAAGGCCCGGGCATGGTGGTCAGCGACTCGGTCTTCTCCATGGACGGCGACCTCGCCCCGATCGGTGAGCTGTCGGAGGTGTGCGCGGGCCGCGGGGCGCTGCTCGTGCTCGACGACGCCCATCTCGTGCTCGACCATCCCGAGTCGCTGCACCCGCACTGCCGGGTGCTGCGAGTGGGGACGCTGTCCAAGGCGGTCGGCGCGCTGGGCGGCTTCGCCACCGGACCCCGGACGTTCATGGATCTGCTGGTCAATGCGGCCCGCACCTACATCTACACCCCCGCGGCCGCCCCGGCGGCGGCCGCGGCCGCGGCGGCCGCCATCGACGTGATCGACTCGCCGGAGGGCGACGAACTCAAGAGGCGGCTGCGGACCAACATAGATTGCATCCGATCCGGCCATTCCAGCCCCATCATCCCGATCATCGTCGGCGCCGAGGACAGGGCCTTGGCCACGTCCGACGCCCTGGGGAGACAGGGCATCCTGGTTCCCGCCATCCGGCCCCCGACCGTGCCGGTCGGGACGTCCCGTCTCCGGGTCACGGTCTCGGCCGCCCACACCAACGAAGATCTGAACCGGCTCGCACATGCGCTCCGCCGGGCGGGGATCGATGCCTGATCCACGGACCGCACCTGGTGGTCGAACCGACCACGACGCCAACCTCGTCGTCTTCGTCGCCGGCACGGGCACAGAGGTGGGCAAGACCTGGGTGTCAGCCGGGCTGGCCCGGCTCCTGCGGGAGCGGGGGCTGAGCGTCGAGGCGTGCAAGCCGGTCCAGTCCTACGACCCCGACGAGGTCGGTCCGACCGACGCCGAGGCACTGGCCGCGGCCACCGGCCAGCACGCCGACGCTGTCTGCCCGCCCGACTACACCTACCCGGTGCCTCTGGCCCCGCCCATGGCAGCCCGCAAGCTGGGGCGGGTCTGTCCCACCCTCGACGAGCTGGCCGCGAGCTGTCGCTTCGCGGCGACGGTCGACGTGGGGCTCGTGGAGGGCGTGGGCGGCCTCTACTCGCCGCTGGCGTCGGACGGGCACAATCTGGACTTGATCGAGCGGATGGGGCCGGATCTGGTCATCGTCGTGGCGTCGGCCGCCCTCGGCGGCATCCACGACACCGTGGCCTGTACGCGGCCGCTGTCCGCCTACCGCCAGGCCGTGTTCCTCAACCGGTTCGATACCCGGACCGAAGTCCACGTCCTGAATCTCGCCTGGCTGGGCGACACGGACCTGGTAGTCACGACCGGATTGTCCGAACTGGCCGACGTCGTCTTTCCCCCAGGCCCGTCTCGCTCCGGCGCTTGATCTATCCTGCCCGATGAAATGAGCTTGCAAGTCAGCGACAAGCTCCAGAATGTTCGGGGTGACGTCTTCGGTGGGCTGACCGCGGCGGTGGTGGCCCTGCCGCTGTCGCTGGCCTTCGGAGTCGCTTCGGGTCTTGGAGCGATCGAGGGTCTGTACAGCGCCGTCGTGGTGGGCATGCTCGCCGCACTGCTGGGCGGATCGAAGACCCAGATCTCGGGACCCACCGCACCGCTGTCGGTGGCAATGGCGGTCGTGTTCGTCGACTACGCCGACGGCGATCTGACCAAGGCCCTGGCCATCGTGGCTATGGCCGGGTTGATCCAGGTGCTGCTGGGCGCGCTGCGGCTGGGCACCTTCGTGGCCTACACGCCCTATGCGGTGGTGTCAGGGTTCACCTCCGCGGTCGGCTTGATCATCATCGTGGTGCAGGTGCTGCCCTTCTTCGGAACCGACGTAGCCCTCGGCGGCGCGCTCAAGTCGCTGCGCGAATGGCCCGATGCGATCACCAGCGTCGACCCGAGCGCGCTGACGCTGGGACTCATCACCCTGGCGGTGTGCATCTTCTGGCCGGCGCGGCTGCAGAAGTTCCTGCCGCCGTCGGTGGGGGCGTTGATGGCCGGCACTCTCGTGGGTGTGCTGTGGCTGCGTGACGCACCCAACATCGGAGAAGTGCCCACCGGCCTCCCCGACCTGCACATTCCGGAGATCCCCCTCGGTGACCTGGGCGGCGCACTGCCGGCCGCGGTCACCATCGCCCTGCTCGGCTCCATCAACAGCCTCCTCACCGCGAGGGTGGCGGACTCGCTGACCCGGCAGAGCCACGACCCCAACCGTGAGCTGATGGGCGCGGGCGTCGCCAACGTCGTCGTGGCGCTCGTCGGTGGAGTTCCGGGCGCGGGGGCCACGTCGTGCACCGTGGCCAACGTGCGAGCCGGCGGCCGCTCCAGGGTCTCCGGCGTGCTGTGCGCCACGATCCTGGCCGCGCTGGTTCTGGGATTGGGGCGTTACGTCGACTCCATACCCCACGCAGTCCTGGCCGGCATCCTCATCAAGATCGGATTCGACATAATCGACTGGCGCTACGTGTCCCACATCCATCGCGTCCCGCGGGAGAACGTGGTGGTGCTGGCGCTGACCCTCGGTCTGTCCATCATCTCGGATCTCGTAATCGCGGTGGCCGTCGGCCTCGTCGTGGCGGCACTCACCGGAGCCCGCCAGGTGGAGCGCTTGGAGCTGGACAAGGTGATCTCGACACCGCTGCTCGACATGACCTTCCTGGCCGACCCCGACGCCGAGGACGACCCGGCGTTCGATCTGGACTCAGACGACGACCCGTTCGCGGCCCGCGTCGGCCTCCTGTCGCTGCGGGGCAGCTTCACCGCGGCCTCATCCACAAGGCTCTTCAAGGTCATCAACCACGACATGGCCGAGCACGAAGTGGTGATCTTCGACTTCACCGACACCCTCCACGTTGATGACAGCGCCGCCCTGACGATCGGCCAGCTGGCCGATACCGCGCGGGACGCGGACACCCAGTGCATCGTCATGGGCATGTCCGGCATGACCGGCACCAGCGTGCACGCGTTGAACGTCCTGCGTTACATCCCCGAGGACAACTTTGTCGAGAATCTCGACGATGCTCGGATCGTCGCCCGCCGTCTCCTCAACGATTGACGGGACCCCCGACCTTGGTGCTGGCGCAAATCGGGCCGCAGCCTCAGGCGAGAAGCTCAGACCGCTGTTCGGGGTGCACGGGGTGGTCGAAGGGCCGCACGAGGAAGCGGCGGGCCAACTCGAAGTAGCCGCGGTAGAGCCCTGCCCCGGCTGCGGCCTCCTCGCAACCGCCGGTGGCGTCGGCGTGAGCCGACAGCCGGTACCAGGCCACACCCGGATCGGCGTGGTGGATGTGGTGGAGGTTGTTGTAGAGGTACAGCAAGCTGAAGAACCGTCCCGACCGGACGACGGCGGAGCGGGTGGCGCCCTCCACCCAGCGGTGCTCGCAGTACGACCTCATCAGGGTCAGAGCGTTCCCCAGATAGGTGGCACCCAGCAGGTACTGCCACCACGGGACCCCCACGACCATCACCACGAAGGCGACCAGCGCGGCCGAGAACACCACATGCGCCGACCACCACCGGGCCAGCTCCCGGTCGCCCCGGCGGATCTCGCGGGCCTGGTGGACCAGCACCCCGGCGATGTACCGGGGCGGTCCCAGCACCAGGCGTCCGAGCAGGGTGTGATGGGCCAGCACGAACGCCCTGCGGAATCGGCCCATGGACTCCCACTGCTCGGCACTCACGTAGAAGCTCTCGCTGTCCTCGGTCGGGTCGGTCAGTTCGGGGCAGTCGTGATGATCCCGGTGGTAGCGCCGGTACACCAGGTAGGGCAGGTGCAGCGACATGGGCAGCGAGCCCAGCAGGGCATTCAGCCGCCGGCTGCGGAACGGGTGGCCGTGGATGGTCTCATGCTGGAGCGAGCCGTGCCAGGCCGCGATCAGGCCCAACGCAACGACGGTCACCGGCCAAGGCGTCACGCCGTTGAGGGCCAACACCGCCAGCCATAGGCCGTGCACCGCGAGCGCGACCGCGACCGTGCGCCACTCAACGCCCGATCCGGTCGTGTCGGAAGCCATCGCACCTCCGGTCCTGCGGCAGATCCGGGGCTAGCCCCCGTGTCCCTGCCCACCAACGTAAGTGGTGCGAGCCTCTGGCGTGTGATGAGTTGCGCACAATCCGTAGCATTTTCGCACAAAGCGCAAGATATGTGGTGTTAATGCATCATTCATTGTAGGATCGCTACACAATGGCCAGCCAGACCGAGTTGGTGAACCGATTCCGAGACCGGCTCGGCGAGTTGGTGGCCGACACCGGGCAAACGCGATCCGACTTCGCCGCCGAGTCCGGGATAGACCGGTCCACGCTCTCGCAGCTCCTGTCCAGCCGCAACCGTCGCCTCCCCCGAGTGGAGACCCTGACGGCCATCGCCGAGGCATCCGGGGTCTCCGTGGACTGGCTCCTGGGCCTGTCCCACGGCGGTCCGTCCCGCGCCGACATCGTCCACGAGGAGTTCGCCTTGAACCTCGACGAGCTGACCCCCTTCGACGAGGCCTTGATCGAGTGGCATGAACAGGCGGCCGGTTCGAAGGTCCGCACCCTGCCCGCCTCGCTGCCCGATCTGCTCAAGACGGAAGCCGTGATCCGCCACGAGGTTCAGCGCTACGCCACGATCAGGCCCGAGCAGCGCATCGAGACGGCCACCGCGCCGCTGGAGCTCGCCCGGGCGGCGGGCAGCGACCTGGAGTGTTGCAACTCCATCCAGGCCATCGAGGGCTTCGCCCGGGGCTGGGACGTGTGGGGATCGCTCGAGCACTGGCACCGGGTGGCGCAGCTCGACCGCATGATCGAGCTGTGCGAGGACCTGTATCCGACGTTCCGCTGGTTCCTCTACGACGGCCGGCAGCGCTACTCGACTGCCGTCACCGTCTTCGGCCTGGATCGGGCCGTGCTGTACCTGGGCCAGATGCATCTCGTGCTCAACAACCGCAACCATGTGATGACCTTCGTCAAGCACTTCGACGACTTGATACGGGCGTCGGTAGTGCAGCCGCCGGGCGTCCCCAACCTCCTGCGGAAGCTCCGGTCCGAGATCACCTAGCCGCGGTGGGCAGAGCCGTGCGCGATGCAAATCCGAGATCACGTGAGGGTCACAGGTAGCCTTGGCCGTCGTGACCGCCTCCGATCGCACCGTGTCGTTCGAGCCGGAGCGGTTCAAGACGATCCGGGTCGACATCTCCGATCACGTGTGCCGCGTCACCCTCGACCGGCCCGAGGTGCTCAACGCCTTCAACGATCAGATGCGCCAGGAGATCCGGTCCACCTGGCGGGCGCTGCGCAGGATGGACGAAGTGCGGGTGGTGGTGGTGACCGCCACCGGCGAGAAGGCATTCTGCGTAGGTGTCGACCGGTCCGACCCGTTCGTGGCCCTCGAAGGCGCCGGGGGCAAGCTCTACGGCACGTCGAACAACTACATGTACGACGATCCCGGCGGCGACATAGGCCCCAAGGCGTGCGACCTGTGGAAGCCGGTGATCGCCGCGGTCAACGGGATCTGCTGCGGGGGCGCCTTCTACCTGCTGGCGGAATGCGACATCATCGTCGCCGGCGAGCACGCCACCTTCTTCGACTCTCACGTGACCTACGGCATGGCCGCGGTGTACGAGCCGATGAAGCTGGTGCCGCGGATGCCGCTGGGGGAGGTTCTGCGGCTCGCCCTGCTAGGCAACCACGAACGGATGACCGCGCAGACTGCGCAACGCGTTGGGCTGGTGTCGGAGGTCGTGCCCCTCGTCGGGCTGCAGGACGCCGCCGACCGGCTGGCAGAGATCATCGCCTCGCAGCCTCCCGAAGCGGTGCAGGGCACCCTGCGGGCCATCTGGGCCGCCAGTGACATGGGGCGGCTCGATGCTCTTGCGATGGCCCCGTCGATCCTCACCAGCGGGACCAGCGTCGACGCCATGGCCGAGGGCCAAGCGACGTTCTCAGAGGGCAAGCGAATCGAGCCCCGCCTGCGCTAGAGCCGAGCGGAGCGAGGCCGTGGCCACAGCGGCCCGAGCGCAGCGAACAAGAGCGGGGAGCCCAACCCGACTTATTCCGGTTGATGCGCCACTGCTAGGTTGAGCCTGCCAGCTGACGCCTCCGGCCCAGGGAGCGCACCATGACCGAGCCCTATCCGAACACGCTCATCTTCGTCGACTTGCCCACCGACGAGCCCGACAGAGCCGAGCAGTTCTACCACGAGGTGTTCGGCTGGAAGATCAATCCGAGGCCCGCCGGGTCGTTCTACCAAGTCGTGCCGGGCCAGAACTTCAAGCTCCCCGACGGCACCCAGGGCCCCACCGGCAACCTGCACCTCGGCATCACCAACGTCGCCAACCGCCGTCCTCACCCCACCGACGAGGGCCTCGAGCCCCGGCACCTCTGCCGCGACGGACACTCCATACGCCTCTGGATCCTCGTGTCGCCCGACGACGACATGGACGCCATCTCGGACCGGGCTGTCGCCCGCGGCGCCACCGACCTCTGGCGGCACCACTACTTCGGTGAGTTCAACGGCTACAACAACGCCATCAGAGACCCTTGGGGCAACACGCTGGTGCTGTGGACCTACGGCGGCGACGAGCCCGAGATCCCCGACGACTTCACCCGGGAGTAGGTTGCGCCCATGGCCGAGCAGACCGACAGCTACACGGTTCATCCGCCGCACGCCCGCTGGACCCATGTGGCCCTCCGGGTTCGCGACATCGACGCCAGCATCGACTGGTACACCACCCACACGCCGCTCAAGCTGCTCGACAAGCGCGAGGACGCCGACGGCTACGGCGCCTGGCTGGGACACGACGACTCCCCCGACAAGCCCTTCATCCTGGTCCTGGCCCAGTTCTTCCCCGAGTCCGATCCGTTCAAGGACGCCCCCATAGCCACGCTGGCTCCCTTCGCGCACCTCGGTGTGGAGGTGACCAGCCGGGAGGAGATCGAGGCGGCGGCGGCAGCAGCCGAGGCCGAGGAGTGCCTGGCCATGCCGCCCACCGACATGCCGCCGCCCATCGGCTACATCTGCATGATCCGCGATCCCGACGGCAACATGATCGAGCTCAGCTACGACCAGGGTGTCTACGCGCACGCCCAGAAGGTGATGCGCTGAGCGGCGCCGACTCAAGGAGTGGCGCCACCGAAGCGACCCGGGCCGTCGCGGCGTCGTACCTGGCCTCGTTCGCCTCGGGCGACCCTGCCGCGGTGGCCGCACATGTGAGCGATGACTTCTCCAACGAACACACCAGCGCGCTGGGATCGCCCAGCCGGGGCAAGGCGGCCTACCAGGAGCGCCTGGCCGACTTCCTGGCCACGTTCTCCGGCCTGACCTACGAGGCTGCCGACATCATCGTCGAGGGCGACCGGGCCGTGGCGGCCTACGTGATGCGGGCCCGAGTGGACGGAACGCCGATCGAGATACAAGGCATCATGCGGCTGACGATCAGAGGCGGCTTGATCGAGCGCCGGGTCGACTACTTCGACAGCCTGACCTTCCTGCGCCAGACCGGCCAAGCCTGACCGGCCTCGCATGCCGGCCCATTAGGCTGCGCACCGTGCCCCCCCGGCTGAGGTCGCTCATCGCGATCGCGGCGTTGCTTGCAACCGCCTGCGGCAGCACGGGCGGCGACGAGTCTGCCGACACCGTCCCGCCGACCTCGCTCGCGGCCACGACCACCACAACAACCGCCCCGACCACAACCACAACCACCACAACAACCGACCCGACCACAACCACGACCACCACGACGACGGTGCCGCCAACCGAGGCAGAGGGGCTGGGCGACAGCTTCTACCCCTTCCTGGGCAACGGTGGCTATGACGTGCTGCACTACGACATTGACCTCGACGTCGACCCGGCGACCAACACAATCTCGGCGCTGACGGCAATCACCGCTCGAGCCACCGAGGAACTCGCCGCGTTCAACTTGGACCTGTCCGGATTGGAGATCCAATCGGTGACCGTCGACGGCACCGACGCCGGGTTCTCCCGATCAGGCCATGAGTTGACAGTCGAACCCGACGACCCGATCGCGGCAGGATCGGAGTTCGAGACGGAGGTCGCCTACTCGGGCTCGCCCGAAGCGATCGACGATCCGGGGGTCTCGTTCTTCAAGGTCGGCTGGCAGCAGCAGGACGGCGTGATCTACACCGCAAGCGAGCCATCGGGGGCGATGACTTGGTTCCCGTCCAACAACCACCCGACCGACAAGGCCACCTTCGAGATCCGGGTAACCGTGCCCGAGGGCCTCGTTGCGGCAGCCAACGGCCTCCTTGCCTCCGAGATGACCGAGAACGGCAAGACCACCTTCGTGTGGCGGATGGACGACCCTATGACCACCTATCTGGCGGCCGTCTACATCGGCGGCTTCGAGCGGATGGACCACGGGCCGCTATACGACGGCGGTCCACTGCTTCGAGACTACGTGCCCGGCGACTCCCCGCCCGAGGTCGCCAACGCTCTGTCGGTGACCGCAGATGTAATCGCCTTCCTGGAAGAGCTGCTCGGCCCCTACCCGTTCGATGCCTACGGGACAATCGTGATGCCGTTCCCGCTCGGCTTCGCGCTCGAGAACCAGACGCTCTCGCTGCACGGCAACGACACCCTGGCCCCCTTCATCATCGCCCACGAGGTCGCCCACCAGTGGCTGGGCAACTCGGTCGCGCCCGACGACTGGAGCGAGATCTGGCTCAACGAGGGCTTCGCCACCTACCTGCATCTGATGTTTGCGGCCGAGCACGCCGGGACCAACCTCAACGACGACATGACCGCCCTGCACGCGCAACTGGTCGGCGCGGGCGCGGGGCCGCCCAGGGGGATCGAGGTGGAGGACCTGTTCGGCTTGACGGTGTACTACCGCGGCGCCGCCACGCTGCACGCCCTGCGACTCCACTCCGGCGACGAAGCGTTCTTCGAGATCCTCCGGGCCCACTACGACCGATCGGTCGGCGGCACCACCAGCACCGCCGAGTTCCTCGCGCTGGTGGACGAGATGGCCGGACCTGCTGCAATGGATCTGGTCGAGTCCTGGCTGTTCGACGACGCCGTGCCGGAGCTTCCTGACGCCGCTTAGAGCAAACGCAAACTGGTGCCGGCCGTTACGTCGCAGCGATGCCACTCCCGCTCTTGTTCGCTGCGCTCGCGGGCCGCTCGGGCCACGGACTCGCCCGTATGCACCGGGTTCGCTCCCCCATTTGCTCGCCCTCTTGAGCCGTAAGTCCAACCGACCGCAACCCGCGCTAGACAACCGGCGATGGAGCAGGACCGGCCCGAGGGCGAGCGGTACACCCACGGGTACCACCCCGTGATCGTGGAGTCCTACACGCGCCGAACGGCCGAGGTCTGCGCGGCCTTCCTGCTGCCGCGGCTGCGGCCCGACGCCGAAGTGCTCGACCTGGGCTGTGGCCCGGGCACGATCACGCTGGGGCTGGCCCGCCGCGCCCGCCGGGTCGTCGGGTTGGACGCCGCCGCCAAGATGGTGGAGCAGGCCCGCGAACTCGCGGCCGACTCAGAGGTCCACAACGCCAGCTTCGAGGTCGGCTCAGCCTACGAACTGCCCTACGGCGACGGCAGCTTCGACGTGGTCTACGCCCACCAGGTCATGCAGCACCTGGCCGATCCGGTGCGAGCGCTGCGCGAGGCCCGGCGCGTGCTGCGCCCCGGTGGGCTGGTGGCGGTGCGGGACTCCGACTACCAGACGATGGTGCATGCTCCAGTCGAGCCCGCCATCCAGTACTGGTTGCGCCTCTACCACGAAGTGGTCGCGGCCAACGGAGGCGAGGCCGACGCGGGGCGGTTCCTGCCCAGATGGGTGCATGCCGCCGGCTTCGTGGACCCCGTCGTCACGACCAGCACAACCACTTACGCCGACGCGGCGGGGCGCGAGTTCTGGGCCGGAATGTGGGCCGAGAGGGTGACCGACAGCGACTTCGCGCAGCAGGCCCTAGCCGGTGGGTTCGCCACCCGGTCCGATCTGGTGGCGATCTCCGTCGCCTTCCGCCGCTGGGCCGACAACCCCACAGGCTTCTGGGCCTACCTGTGCGGCGAGGTTGTCGGGGTGAGGCCCGCCTAGCGGCAGCCGTCGACCACGGAGGCGCCGACTGCCAACTGGACAAGGTCGCCCGGGCTCACACCCGGGCTGATCTCAGCTTCCAGCGTGACCGTCACGGAGCCATGCGGTGCCGGTTCGCCTGCTGCACGATCACCGACGATAATCGGCGGCCTCAGGAGTGACCCACCGGGAGCGGCAGTGAATTCGACAGACACGAACGGCCGGGTAGTGATGGTGTCGGGGGCGAACCGCGGCATCGGGGCCGCCGTCGCCGAGCGGTTGGCGGCCGACGGCCACCGGCTCAGCCTTGGCGCCCGGCGGCTCGACGCGCTGGCCACCAACGCCCCCGGCATCGATCCCGATCGGATCCTGCTCAACTACCACGAGGCCACCGAGGAGGACTCGGCCCGCCGTTGGGTGGAAGCGACCGTCGAGCGCTTCGGCGGGATCGACGTGCTGGTCAATAGCGCCGGCATCGTCGACCGCACCGGACTGGAAGCTCTCGATGAGAGAGTCCTCGACGAGATGTGGGAAGTCAACGTGAAGGGTCCGCTGCGGCTCACCCGCCTGGCGTTGCCGTACCTCCGCCAGTCCGGATCGGGCCGGGTGGTCAACCTGGCCTCGATGTCCGCGAAGCGAGTCAAGGGAGACGCCCTGCCCGGCTACTCCATGACCAAGTACGCTCTGCTGGCGCTGTCCCACGCCATCCGCCAGGTCGGTTGGGGCGACGGCATCCGCGTGACTGCGATGTGTCCCGGACCGGTGGCCACCGACATGATGGACCCCGACGACGAGACGATCACCCAGCCAGGAGACCTGGCCGATCTGGTGTCCACAGTCATCGGGCTGCCCAACACCGCATCGGTGTCGGAACTGTTGATTACCTGCCGGCTGGAGGCTTGGGCCTGAATTGACTTGGTTATGGCCAACATGTGGGGACAACTGCGTCAATATCGGGTGAGGACCGATCAGTCGGCGCTCCACAGACCCTCGCGCTCGAGGCCGGCCATGACCTCCTCGATGCCGACCCGCAGCGTGTCGACCAGCCAGTCGATCTGGTCGGTGGTCAGCACCAGCGGCGGCGACAACACGTTGAAACGTCCGATGGGGCGCACCAGCAGGCCCCGGGCGTCGCAGGCGTCGGAGATGCGCCGGCCGATCTCCACCTCCGGGGGGAACATCTCCCTGGTGTCGGTGTCGGCCACGTTCTCCAGGCACATCATGAAGCACTTGCCGCGGATGTCGCCCACGATGGGCAGATCGCTGAGGGTGTGCAGGCGCTCCTCGAAGTAGGGGCCGACGGCACGCACGTGACCGCATATGTCCTCACGCTCGAAGATCTCGATGTTGGCCAGCGCAGCCGCGCACGACACCGGGTGTCCGGAGTAGGTGTAGCCGTGGGCGAACTCCGCGCCGGGGGCCTGGGGCACCGAGATGACCTCGTAGATCTCGTCGGAGAGCAGGGTGGCCGACAGCGGCGCATAGCCGGAGGTGAGTCCCTTGGCGGAGTTGATGATGTCGGGCTGGATGTCGAACACGTCCTTGCTAGCGAAGAAGTGTCCGAGCCGGCCGAAGGCGGTGACCACCTCGTCGGAGACGTAGAGGATCCCGAACTCCCGACAGGCTTCGCGCATCTTGGGCAGGTAGCCGGGCGGCGGCACCAGCACCCCGCCCGCCCCCATGATGGGCTCGGCGAAGAAGGCGGCCACATTCTCAGGGCCCAGCTCTTCGACCTTGGCCCTGAACTCGTCGACGAGGTGGTCGGTGTATTCGGTGGGCGTCATGCCGCCGGATCGCCGGTAGATGTCGGGGCCCTCCACCCGGGCGATGAGCGGCTCGCCGATGATGTCGAAACCGACGTGGTCGTAGGCCACCCCGGTGAGCGACATGGCCAGGTAGCTGGAGCCGTGGTAGCCGTTCACCCGGGTGATGATGGTCTTCTTGTCTGGCTGGCCGAGACGGTTGAAGTAGAAGTGGATGATCCTGACCGCGGTGTCGTTGGCGTCCGACCCCGAAAGGCCGAAGAACACGTGGTTGAGGCTTCCAGGGGCCAGCGAGGCCAGCTTGTGGGCCAGGGTGGCGCCCGGCGCCGAGGTGGTGTTGGTGAACGGCGAGTAGTAGGCCAGCTTGCGGGCCTGCTCAGCCATGGCGTCGGCGATCTCGGCCCGGCCGTAGCCGGCGTTCACGCACCACAGCCCGCCCTGGGCATCGAGGTAGCGCTGGCCGTCGGAGTCGTAGACGTAGGCTCCTTCGGACTCCGCCATGACCAGGGCGCCCTCCTCCTTCCAGACGGCGAAGTCGGTGAAGGGGTGGATGTAGTGGTCCACGTCCTTGCGCCAGAGTTCTTGGGTGTCGTAGGCGTCGAACCGGCCGGGTGCCTGCTCGACCACCGCAGGCACGCTGTCTCCGAACATGGTCTCTGTCATCGCTCTCCTCCCGGTCCTTCAAGTCCCCGCGGGACGCTAGCGCGGCTATTGCGGGAAGGGTCCACGGGGATCAGAGGGCCGCTACGACCTCGGACATGAAGCGCTCGGCGATCTCGGGGGCCTGTTCGGGTGCGAGGTTGAAGTCGGGGATGATCAGCTCGTCGGTGCCGACCGCGGCGTAGTCGGCCACCTGCTCTACGAGCTGCGCCGGCGTGCCCACCAGCTCGGGCCGGCCCGACGCGCCGACCTCCAGCCGGGCCGCCTCGGCCTCGGAGTCGCACAGGTGCAGGATCACGGCCGCGGAGCGGGCGATGGTGGCCGGATCCCTGCCCTCGGCGTCGCAGAGCCGGTCGATGAGGTCGTTGAAGTAGCGCATGTCGGCGACGGTGCACCACCCGTTCCATTCGTGACCCCAGCGCACCATGGTGGGGATGGTGCGGCGCTCGCCCCGGCCGCCGATCATGATGGGCAGCGGATCCTGCAGCGGCTTCGGGGTCAACGGTGCGCCCTGCAGGCGGTAGTGGGCACCGTCGAAGTCGGTGCGCTCGTTGACGAACAGGCTGGTGATCACCGCGCAGGCCTCCTCCAGCATGTCGGCCCGGCCCCTCACGGTCCCAAACTCAAGCCCGTAGCGGCGGTGCTCGTTCTCCTGCCAGCCGGCGCCGAGGCCGAGCACGAGCCGGCCCCCGCTGACGTGGTCGACGGTGGCCGCCTGCTTGGCCAGCACGGCCGGGTGGCGGTAGGTGTTGCCGGTCACCATCGCTCCGAGGCGCACGCGGGGCACGGCCGCAGCGAGGGCACCCAGCAGCGTCCAACACTCGTGGGTGGGCAGCAGCTCCGGCTCGACGCCGGGCGGCTCATGGCCGTAGCCACCCTCGGGCGGCATGAAGTGGTCGGGCAGCCACAGACCGTCCCAGCCGCTCGCCTCCGCGGCCCGGCTCACTGCCAGAATCTGATCCCACTCGTGGGCGCTCGACGGCCAGAACCCGAATCGCATAGTTCGACTTTCTAGCCCGCTACTGGGCCGTCACCACTTCGAAGAGGATGATCCTGAGGCCGTCGGGTCCGGCCACCTCGAAGCTCTTGTGACCCCACGGCTGCAGCTCCGGCGGTCGCACGATGGTGGCACCCGCGGAGACCAGACGAACGTGCTCGGCGTCGGCATCGCCGATCTCCCACGACACCGAGACGCCCGCCACTCCGGGCGTGTCCCATCCGGTGCCGTCCTCGATGACCTCGATACGGCCGTCGGCGGCCAGCAGGATCGTCCCCCTGAAGATCTCGCCGAAGGATCGCTCCACCTCAAGGCCCATCACTTCGGTGAAGAACCCCACGGTGGCGTCGTAGTCCTTGGCGACGAAAATCACTCTGAACTCAGCCATGGTCCGACCCTACCGCTCTGGCATCGCCTCCTATCCGCCCGGCCCTGGCAGCCGCATCACTGCACACGCTTGCCGGAATTGGTAGAGGTCTTCTGCAACCAGACCGCTACCCGATATAGTAACGTTGCTACCTACGGGAGGCACCATGCACCTGCCGGTGCGAACCATGAGCAGTAGAGAGTTCAACCAGTCGACTGGGACGGCAAAGGTGGCGGCCCTGACCGGGCCCGTCTTCGTCACGGACAGGGGCCGCCCCTCCCATGTGCTGCTGAGCTATGACCACTACCGCCGACTCACCAACGGCACTAGGACGCTGGCCGACGTGATGGGCAGCACCTCCGCCGCCAGCGATGTCGAACTCGAGCTTCCCGTGCGACGCTCGGTCGCTCGTCCTGCCGTCCTCGAGTGATGTACCTGCTCGACACAAACGTGGTCTCGGAGATTCGCAAGATCGCATCGGGCAGAGCCGACCGGAGCGTCGCCGCGTGGGCGCGGGGCGTCGATGCCGCCCAGACCTACCTGTCGGCAATCACCATCGGCGAGTTGGAGCACGGCGTGCTCCTGGCCGAGCGCCGCGACCCTGACGCTGGTGCGATGCTGCGCAACTGGCTCGACAACGACGTGTGCAGCGAGTTCGAGCAGCAGATTCTGCCCGTCGACACGGCTGTCGCCCGCCGGGCGGCAGCCTTGCACGTGCCCGACCCCGCACCCGTCGCCGATGCCTTGATCGCGGCAACTGCGCTGAGCCACGACATGGTGCTCGTCACTCGCAACTCCGGGGACTTCCACCGCTTCCCAGAACTCCCAGTACTCAACCCCTGGGTTCCTCAACAGTGAGGTCACATGAGACAATTCCCAACATGACTGATGTGCACACCAACCCTGAGAGGCTGTGGTCGCGGCATATGGACATGGCCGAGGTGGGAGCGACCCCTGCCGGAGGCTCCAACCGCCAGGCCCTGTCCGACGACGACAAGGCCGGCCGGGACCTGTTCATCGGCTGGGCCGAGCGGGCGGGCTGCTCCATCGAACTCGACGGGGTGGGCAACCTCTTCGCGCGCCGCCCGGGTACCGACCCCGGCGCCCCGCCGGTCGTGCTCGGCAGCCACCTCGACACCCAGCCCACCGGCGGGCGCTTCGACGGCGTGTACGGGGTGCTCAGCGGCCTCGAAGTGGTCGAGGCGATCAACGACCACGGGGTCCAGACCCGGGCCCCCGTCGAGGTGGCAGTGTGGACAAACGAGGAGGGATCCCGTTTCGCGGTGTCGATGATGGGGTCCTCGGTGTGGGCCGGTGTGCTGCCCCTCGATGAGGTTCGGGCCATCACCGACCGCTCCGGGATCAGTGTCGGTGACGAGCTCGACCGCCTGGGCTGGGCCGGCACCGCGGCGTTCGGCAAGCCGCTGCGGGCCTACCTGGAGTTGCACATCGAGCAGGGACCCATCCTGGAGGCCAGCGGCTCATCGATCGGGGTGGTCACCGGTGTGCAGGGCATCCGCTGGTTCGGGGTGACCATCGACGGTTTCCCGGCCCACGCCGGCACCACGCCCATGGACCACCGCCACGACCCGGCCCGACCCCTGGCCGAAGTGCTGAACGGTCTCTATGAGATGGCTGCGGCCCACGCCCCGCTGGTGCGTCTGACCCCGGCAATGTTCGCGTCCGAGCCGGTGTCGCCCAACACCGTGCCGGACCAGATCAGCTTCACCATCGACATGCGCCATCCCGACGCCAACGCGCTCGACGACATGGAGGCCACGCTGCGCAGCCTGGTAGCCGGTGCGGCCGAGGCCCACGACTGCGGGCATCGGGTCGAAGTCATCAATGACTGTCCTCCGGTCGTGTTCGACGACGAATGCGTGAAGGCCGTGGAATCAGCCGCTCAGCGCTGCGGCTTCGCCCATGAGCGGATCGGCTCCGGCGCGGGCCACGACGCCTGCCACGTAGCCCTCAAGGCCCCCGCCGGAATGATCTTCGTACCCTGCCAGGACGGGCTGTCGCACAACGAGGCCGAGTCGATCACGCCCGACGCCGCCGGCCGGGGCGCGGAAGTCCTGCTCCACGCCGCTCTGGAACTGGCCGGCACGGCGAGCTGACTACCTGCTGCAAGGATGCATCTTGCCTCGATGGCGCGGACCGACCCAAGGCACCAGCGTGGCAAGGGGTGGTAGTCGTGAGGATTCAGACATGCTGATTCTAAATGGCTGCGCCGTAATATGCAGTGCTGTTTCGGGGTTTCGTCGCCAATCGTCAGCATACAATGAATGACTGATGGGATCGATGTCGATACGGCGGTTGGAACTGCTGCTAATCGAGGTGTTCAGGGAACGGCCCAGCCAGGATGAGACTGCAAGAGAACGCGCCCAGGCCGCCGAGCGCGTGCGCAATGCCATGTACTTGACGCGATTCGGCCCCTTCACCGGCCCCGCGAGCGACGAAGTACTCGGCAAGGAGTTGAGGGACGGACACCAGCGTCCGCTGACCGAGACCCCAAGAACCTGAGTTCACAAACGGTGACAACTGCGGTGGAGATGTCTCAGGTCAGGACGGTTTCGAAGGCTTCTGGACGGGTTCGGGCCGGAGTCTGCTCGTGAGCAGCGATATGAAGGCCCGAACGTGTGGCGGGGTGGCGCGGTTCTTGGGAAGGTAGGCATTGATCACGTTCGGGTGCGGCATCGTGAGGTCGGTCAGGGCCACGAGCAGCCCGGCGTCGATGCGCGGTTGGACGGATCGGGCCCAGCCCAGAGCGACGCCCTCGCCGCGTTCGGCGAGGAGGTGAACGTGATGCCGTCGATTTGCGACGGGCTGTCGGTGCCCAACGACGCCAGGAACTGTGACCAGTCGGTCCAGTCCTTGTTGTCGTAGGCGACGTGGAGCAATGGGAGTTCCCTGAGATCGGCGGCCGATAGCTCGGCGGGCAGCCGGTCGGCGAAGTTGGGCGAGCACACGGGGTACACCGAGTCGTCGGCGATCGGCACGACGTGGTGCGGGTTGGGACCGCTGCGCCGGTATTGCAGGCCGACATCGAAGTCCTCGGTGGTGGTCTCGATCGGTTCGTAGGAGGACAGCATGCGGATCTTGAGTTCGGGGTTGGCGCGTTGGAAGTCGCCGAGAACGGGCGCTATGAGACTTGTCGCCAGGGACAGATCCGAGAAGATCGTCATGCTCGACGCGTCGGTGCGACGGCGCAGCAGATCGGTAGTTCGGGAGATCTCGCCGAGCGCGAGCCGCACTGACGCGGCCAGAACTTCGGCGGCGGGGGTCGGAACGACGTCGTACCTTTGGCGCTCGAACAGCGTGACCCCGAGGTCTGCCTCCAGTTCCGCGATTCGTCGACTCACGGTGGTCTGAGAGAAGTGGAGCTCTTCGGCGGCGCGAGTGAAGTTCTTGAGCCGGTATGCGGCCTCGAAGGGCACCAGCGTGGCCAGGGGCGGTAGTCGCGGGGATTCAGACATGCTGATTATGAATTTCTGCACCGCTATCTGCAGCTCTGATCAGTGGTTTCATCGTCAATAGGCAGCATACAGTGAATGACTGATGGAGTCGATGAACAGCGAGTGCGGTCTGCCCGAGCCAGCGAAGCGATGAAGCGCCTGACGCCGAGACAGATCGAGTTCATCGGAGCCCAGCCGGTCTTCTTCGTAGCGACAGCGGCCTGTGAGGGCAGGGTGAACGTGTCGCCCAAGGGGATGGACTCGCTCCGAGTCCTCGATCCCCGGCGAGTGGTGTGGCTCAACCTGACTGGGAGCGGCAACGAGACCGCTGCCCATGTCGCGGCGAGTGGTCGCATGACGTTGATGTTCATGTCGATCTCGGCGTCGCCGTTGATCCTTCGCGTCTACGGTCGGGCGCGAGTCGTGCACCCTCGCGACACCGGGTGGAACGAACTCGTCGGACTGTTCCCGCCGATGGCCGGCTCCCGGCAGATCTTCGACCTTGCCGTCGATGCCGCATCTTCGTCGTGCGGCTCGGGCGTCCCGATCATGACCGTCGACGCGACCCGCGGCAACGACGAGCTTGAGCCGTTCTATGCAGAGATGTCCGAGGAGGAACTCCGCGACTACTGGTCGCGCAAGAACGTCACGAGCATCGATGGGCTCCCAACGGGGATCTTTGAGGATGTGTAGGCACCGCTGGGCGACGATTGCCAACTCGGGAGGCGGGCCGTAAAGACAGTCGGAAGCGGTGAGGCGTCCGCGGCGCTCGGCGGTGCAAGCGGAAGCGTGCTGATCGCGCTGTCAGCAGTGAGCTACAGCACCGCGGGTTTGTTCACGCGGGTGATCTCAACGGACTTGTGGACAATGTTGTTCTTCCGTGGAATGTTCGCATCGCTGTTCCTGGTGCTGTATCTGGCATACGTGTACCGAGGCCGCTCCCGCGACGTTCTCGGCCAGATCAGCTGGCCGACC
>JAGWAO010000025.1:21481-24833 GCA_021296315.1 Acidimicrobiia bacterium
GCAACGATCGCTTGGATCGTGCTGAGGGAGCCCTTCAAGCGCCACACCCTGATCGCGAGCGTCGTGTCCCTCGTCGGCGTGACAATCATGGTGCTCGGATCGATCGCCGGCGGCGGCCTACTCGGAGATCTGCTGGCTCTCGGGATGACGTTCTTCATGTCTTGCATGATGGTCGCCATACGACTCGGCGGAAAGCTCGACATGATTCCATCGGCCCTGTTCTCGTCGCTTCTCTCGATGGTTGTGACGGCTCCACTCGCGAACATGGCGAGCGTGCCTGCAGATGACCTCGGATACCTCGCCGTCTTCGGTGTCACACAGCTCGGGCTCGGGTTGCTGTTGTTGACCGAGGGGTCCCGGCGCATCTCGCCTCCGTCCGTCGCGCTCATCGGCTCTCTCGATATTCCGTTCGCGATGCTCTGGGTCTGGCTCTGGTTCTCAGAAGTACCCGCAGTCCAGACGTTCTGGGGTGGGTTCATCATCCTGCTTGCCGTTGCGTGGAAAATGAAGAAGGACTTCAAGCCCGACGGAAGCGCTGTCTCCCTGCATCAGACCCAACTTAGATCTGAGCAAGATCTCCTGACTCGGGACACATGAGCGCATCGGCTCGGGCGCGGGCCACGATGCGTGTCACGTAGCCCTCAAGGCGCCCCCCGGCATGCTCTTCGTCCCCTGAGATCCTCCTGAGGCCCGTCAGGGCTGGTGCAGCATCACCCTCACCGGGGCCTCCGGCGCGCCGAGGGTTCGAGCGCGGGCGGCATCCAGTAGGTGTCGGCTTCGTTGATGTTCAAACCGGGCGGCACCACCGCATCGATGGCGTCGAGTGTGTCCTCGTCGAGACGCAGATCCCCTACGGCCAGCAGTTCGGTGAGCTGGGCCTCGGTGCGCGGCCCCAGGAGCACAGCCGTCACCGCCGGATGCTCGAGGATCCAAGCCAGGGCCATGTGGGTCATCGACACGCCGGCCGAGGCTGCTATTGCCTGCAACTTCTCGACGGCATCGAACTTGGACTCGTTGCCGCCGTCGAAGTGGTCGGGATTGGTATCACCCCGGCTTCCCGGAGGGGCCGGCTCGGCCCGGGTGTACTTGCCGGTGAGCCAGCCGCCCGACAGGGGGCTCCATGTGATGACCCCCATGCCGTAACGGGCGCTCACGTCAAGGACATCGCGCTCGATCCCGCGGCACATGATCGAGTAGGGCGGCTGCTCGCAGTGCGGGGCGATCGCCCCCGAGCGCTGTGCGGCCCATTGAGCCTCGACGATCTCTTCAGCCGGGAACGTCGAGGTGCCCCAGGCCCGTATCTTGCCCGCCCGCACCAGGTCGCTCATCGCCTCAACGGTCTCGGCGATGTCCGTGTGCGGGTCGGGACGGTGCACCTGGTACAGGTCGATGTGGTCGGTGCCAAGCCTGCGCAGGCTGTCCTCCACCGCTCTCATCATCCAGCGGCGGGAGTTGCCCTGCCGGTTGGGGTCGTCGTGGTCGCCCACCGGATTCTGGAACTTGGTAGCCAGCACCACATCGTCTCGGCGGCCCCGCAACGCCGGGCCGATGATCTCTTCGGTGGCTCCGTCTCCGTAGGTGTCGGCCGTGTCGACGAGGTTCAACCCGGCATCGAGGGCGCGGTGAACGATGCGGCGGCAGGCATCGACGTCGGTGTTGCCCCACGGGCCCAGCACCATGGTTCCCAGCGCGAGGGGGTTCACCCTGACGCCGCTGCGTCCGATGGTGCGGAACTCCATGGCCGCCGATGTCGTTGCGTCGCCGGACCCGCCCGCCGCTTGAGCGCGACGAGCACGCCGTCTAGCGGTCCGTCAGCCGTGGCCCTCGTCGGGGGTGGCGCCCCACTCGATGATCTGAAGCATGTTGCCGTCAGGATCGGCCACCGTGCCGATCAGCCCGAAGGGCATCTGCTCCACCTCGCGCACCCAGGTGACGCCGTGGGAGTTGAGATGGGCCTCCAGACCGCGGCAGTCGCCCACGTCGAGGTTGAGGATGATGCGATGGCCGTCCTCGTTTGGTCCCGACACCTCGCTGTGCTCCTCGATGAAGAGCTGGACCCCGCCGAAGACGAAGGCGCCCATCTCGTTCTCGTCGGGTCCGAAACAGGCCCGGTACCAGTCCTTCATGGCGTCGACCTGCGACGATCCCACAAGAATGCTGCCCAGATTGGGTGCTGACATCGGGTTCCTCCTGAACTCACGAACTGATGGCCGGACGGTATGCCCAACAAGCGAGCCGGACCAAATCCGCCCGGCGAGGATCGGGTAGTGTCGCCTCCACAGGGGGGTTGCCATGACCGAGACCGCTTCGCCTGCAGCCACGGCGCCTGCCGGTCAGCCGCCGCCGTCGCTGCTGACCCATATCGCGTTGCCCGTGCGCAGCCTCGACGACACGCTGGCGTTCTACGAGAAGTTCACCACCCTGGTGAAGATCTCGGAGCGACACGACAACGAGACCAAGATGCGAACCGCGTGGCTGGCCAACGAGCGCGACATCACCACCCCGGGCGCGGCCCGGTTCGTGATCGTGCTCATGGAGGGCGCCCTCCCCAAGCAGATCACCGGCGACATTGTCGAGGAGTACGGCTTCCTCACCTCCATAGCCCACCTCGGCATCTCCCTCGACACCCGTGACGAGGTCGACGAGGTCGCCCGCCTGGCCGCCGAGGACGGCTGCCTCGTGCTCGGACCCATGTACCGCAACCCCGACGTGGGCTACATCTGCCTGATCAAGGACCCCGACGGCAACAACGTCGAGTTCTCCGTCGAGCAGGTCCTGGGCTGAGCAGGCCCAGAACCAGAACGAGGCCGCTCAGGCGTTCTTCTCGGAGGCCGATCCGGGCACGTAGGTGCCCTTGTTGCGCCACAGCACCACCTCGTTGCCCCAAGGATCCCGGAAGGCTGCGTGGCGGGCGTCGAACTCCTCCCAGTAGTACTCGTCCCACATCTTGGTGGCGCCCATCTCCATGGCCGCCGCCAGCCGGCCGGGCGGATCGTCCACCATCACGTAGATGCGGGGCACCGGCCCGGTAACCGGCGTGGTCTCCAAATGGATGCCGAGGTTGGGCTTGACACCCGGCAGCACCTCGTGGAACTCACCGGCAGGGCGCCGCTTGTACTTCCAGTCGAACAGCCTCTCGTAGAACTGCGAGGTGGCCTCCGGGTCGGGGGTGGGCAGATCCACGAAGATAAGAGGGTTAACCATGCCGGTCGCTCCTTGATGGTGGTCAATGGATGACAGTCGATGCCTCACGCCACGCTAGACCGGGTCGTCCAGCCGGGCGACAGCGGACAACAGGCGATCGCGTCGCGGTGAAGTCACCCCCGCTCTTGTTCGCTGCGCTCACGGGCCG
>JAGWAO010000025.1:25046-53408 GCA_021296315.1 Acidimicrobiia bacterium
GGGCGACAGCGGACAACAGGCGATCGCGTCGCGGTGAAGTCACCCCCGCTCTTGTTCGCTGCGCTCACGGGCCGCTCGGGCCACGGCCTCACTCCGCTCGGCCTCAGGCAGCCGGGCGACAGCGGCGTCGCCGAGGGCCACGAACCGCTCGTAGTTGGCCCGGTAGGCATCGTCGGGTGCCGGCTCGATCCGGGTCATCGCGGCCAGCGGCCAGGAGTCCATGCTGGCCGCTCCGACACCCTCCCACCAGTCCAGCGCCGCGCCCGCGGCCAAAGCGCAGCCGTGGGCCGAGAGCTGCTCGGGTCGCTCAGGCATGTCGACGGCCACCTCCAGCACAGACGCCTTGATCGAGCACCACAGGCGGCTGAGCGCGGGAGAGCCGCCGCAGCACATGACATCCATCTCCACGCCGGAACTCCGCAGCTCCTCGTGCACGTGCCGCAGACCGTAACCGGCCGCCTCCAGCACGGCCCGGGCGATCTCGGCCACGCCGGTGTCGAAGGTCAGGCCGTGGATCTCACCCCGCAGGCGGGACTCCCACCGGGGCGCTCGCTCACCGTCGTGATAGGGCAGCACCAGAAGGCCGTCCGCGCCCGGATCCACGCTCCCCGCCAGCGTCAACAGCTCCTCGATTGACCGGCCCGACGCGCCCGACCACCACTCCAGCAGCTGCCCGTGCCCGTTGGTGGGGCCGCCGACCACCTGCACCCCGGCCACAGGGCTGAAGTAGCCGGGTATCTCCGCGGGGCGCTGAGCCGCGTCCACCGCCACGCCCAGCCCGCCGGTGCGCCCACCGGGGTCGTGGCCCCGGCCGGGAGTGCCCAGGCCACCCGCCCAGAAGCTCATGTAGGCGTCATTGGACGCGCTCACCAGGGGCGTGCCCGCCGGCAGGCCCAGCGACCCGTCGCAATGTCCGATGACCGTCCCCACCAACACTCGCTCGCCGTATCCCGGAACGGTCTCCTCGTCGGGCCACAGTCCCTGGATGTTGCCCGCGCCCAGGCAGCGCAGCGCCCAGTCCCAGATCTGCGCGCCGGCCAGCGGGCGGCCCGCCTCGTGGCTGAGGAACTCGAGTTGGGCCAGGTGCTGCCCGGTCCGGTCCAGGCCGATGCCCGCCGGATGCCGGCAGGTCGCGGCCCACCCGACCGGGTCCTTGCTCCGGTCATCCCGCAGCGGGACGGTGGTGGGGCTCTGACCGCCCACGCCCACGGCTGCGATCTCCAGGCCGGCCTCGTCCACCCTGGCCAGGAGCCGGCCCAGGCCGTCGAGCCAGGCAGCGGGATCAGCTCGACCCGGAGGCCACGACCCGGCCCCCTCGAAGGCCTCGTACATCCAGAGCTTCACGCTGCCGCTGCGAGCCAGTGCCACCGCGCGGGCTCCGCCGGTGCCGAGGTCGACGCCGACGACGACCGAGTTCACCGCGCCGGGTCCTCCATTCGCCCCGGCGTGCGGTGTCTCCCGCTCTTGTTCGCTGCGACCTGAGGACCGCTCGGGCCACGGCATCGCTCAACGCCTAGCGGGACCCTCACGGATTGCCGCCTCCTCACTCGGCCCCTCACCCCACCATCACCCGGTAGACGGGCTGAGACACTGCCAGCGCCAAGGCGTCGGCGACCTCGTCCAGGCGGTAGCGGGCGGTCACCAGGCGGTCGAGATCGGTGGCCAGCGCGCCGGACTCCAGCAGCCCTGCTGCCGTCCGCCAATCCACCCCGATGATCGACAGTTCGTGGTGATGGATGCGGTCCGCACCGACCGACGCCATCACATCCTTGGGGAAGGCCCCGTAGAGGACCACCGCCCCGGCGTCGTCGCACAGGTCCAGGGCCAGCTCGACCGCGCCGGGCGCACCCGCGGTCACGAACACCGCGTCGTGTTGTCCATGCCGTCCGGCCAGGTCGTCCGGTCGGGCCACCCAGCCGGCCCCGGCCCCGGCCGCCTCCGCCCGGCGCTGCTCGTCCACGTCGACCATGCCGACGCGTGACGCACCCCAGGCCCGGCACAGAGCCAGGTGCAGGCGGCCCATGTAACCCGCGCCGATCACGGCCACGCGGTCGCCGGCCCGGAAGCCGCTCAACCGGACCGAGTGCACCACGCAGGCCAGCGGCTCGCCCATCGCGGCGTGCTCGACCGGGATCTCGCCGACCCGGTAGGTCTGGCCCGCAGCCACCCTGACCACCTCGGCCAGGCCGGCGCCCATCGAGATGGTTCCGTCGCTCAGGGTCCCGCCCTGAGGCCGCTTGCACAGGGCGCTGCGGCCACGCCGGCACATGTGGCACGTGCCGCACCGGGTGAGAAGGTCCATGGTCACCAGATCCCCGACCTGGGGAGTTCCCGGCAGGGACGCAACCGCTGCGCCGATCTCGATCACCCGACCGGCAGCCTCGTGGCCCGGAGCGACCGGGTAGACGGGCTTGGTCCCATCGAAGAGGCGCCGCTCCATCGTGCAAAGGCCACAGGCATCGACGGCCACGAGCACATCGTCGGGACCGGCTGCAGGCCGGGGCTCCTCGCGCAACTCGACGGCTCCCGGACCGGTCACCACTGCTACCTGCATGTCGCTCCTAGTTGACTCGGGTAGAGGTTGGTTAGAGGCTAGGGAGACGGGATGTGGGGCCATCGATGCGGTATCTCAAGGCCTGCTCGCGCCAGCAGCGAACTCTGGGCCTCGGCGGCCTCGGCGTGCAGTGCGGCGATGTCGACGGTGACGCAGGAGCCGTCGCGCACGACGGGCCGGCCAGCCACCACTACATCGCGAACGGAGCGCCCGTCGGTGCCCCAAACGAGCTGGAGGACGGTCTCACCCCGAGGGTTCCAGGCCACCGAGGAGGTGTCGTGCACAACGATGTCGGCCTGCTTGCCGGCCTCGAGGCTGCCGATCCGGTCGTCCATGCCGATGGCGGCCGCGCCCTGGATGGTGGCCAACTCGAACGCGGTGTGGGCTCCGAAACGCTCGGGATCGACGCGGGTGTCGCGAGCCAGGCCGGCGGTCAGCGCAGCCACCCGCAGGATGTCCGAGGAGTCGCCTGCATTGGAGGCGTCACAGCCCAGCGCCACCCGCCCTCCCCGCTCCACGATCTCGGCGTGGCGGCCCTGGCCGGCCACACCCTGACCCAGCCGGAGGTAGGCCCACGGGCAGTAGGCGATGGCCGTCGACGTGCGCAACACCAACTCAACCTCGGCATCGTCCAGCCACACCCCGTGGGCCACCAGCAGGTGCGGTCCGAGCACGCCCAACGCGTCGAGGTGAACCAGGGGACGGCGCCCGGCGCGGGCCAGGTACCGCTCGGGATCCGACGAGGTGGGCGACATGTGCATGGTGAGGCCGGTGCCCCTGTCCCGGGCCAGCTCCGCCGCCCCGGCCAGCAGGTCGTCGGAGGCCAGGTCGTGGCCCACCAGCGTCACCCACCCCTCGATGAGCCCGCCGGATCCCAAAGCGTCCACCACCTCGCGCTGGCGTTCGAGCACCTCGGTGGCCGGCGCGGTGAAGGGACCCTCCTCGATGTCCCAGCCCCAGGTGCCCATAGTGCCGCGGATGCCGGCCCGGCGCATCCCGGCCGCCGCCCTGTGCGGGTCGGCCACCGTGCCCGCCTCCACCACGGTGGTCACGCCGTTGGCGAGGTTCTCGACCGAGGACAGCACCGCGGAGAGTTCGTCGTCGTCGCCGGTGTGGGCCCCGTGGGCGGGAACCGACCATTCGAAGATCGAGGCTCCCGGCGGCAGCAGGTCGGGGATGCAGCTGCGGATCAGGGGATCGCCGGTCAGGTGCTGGTGGGCATTGACCATTCCCGGAGTGACCACGCATCCGGTAGCATCGATCACCTCGGCCTCGGGGTAGCGGCCGGCCAGCTCCGTGCTGGAGCCGACCGCGGCGATCACGTCGCCGGCAACGGCCACCGCGCCCCCGACCAGCACTTCCCGGGCCGCGTTCATGGTCACGATGTCGCCGCCCGACACCAGCAGCGTCGCGCCGGGCGTCGGCGCGGTCTCGGCCCCCATCAAGACCGAGCATAGGCGCAGGGGCTCGCGCGAGAATCAGCGGGTGAGGAGCAGAGCGAGAGGCCAAGCGGACAGGGAGCGACTGGTGAGCATCTTGGCAAGGCACCGAGCGAGGCCGTGGCCCGACAAGAGCGGGAACGGCACCGCCACGACGCGCCACGCTCGCCCGGCGCGGGGCCTCTAGAACGTTGATCCTGAATCCGGGCCACGGTCGCATTGACGGCGAGCACTACCTCCCCGTCAGCCCGGAGACCTGCCGATGGGGCTGGTGGCCGAACCGACTGGCCAGCCCCGTACTGTCGGTGGCCGGCGGCGCGGTAGTCACGGTCGACACCCTGTCGCACGAGGGGATCCTGGAGGACCAGGGCCGCGATCCGGCCGCCTTTTTCGGTGCCCGGGGCGTCGAGGAGGGCGACGTGCTCGCCGACGCGGTGGAGATGGCCCGCGACGTGCCTCACACCTTCGGTTTCGACGGACCGCACGTGGTGACCGGGCCCATCGAGATCCAGGGGGCTAAGCCCGGCGATCTGCTGCAGGTGGACATGCTGGCCTTCGAACTGCGAGTGCCCTACGGAGTCACCTCCAACCGCCACGGTCTCGGCGCGCTGGACGGCGAGATGCCCGACGGGACCGAGCCGGCCGACACTCTCACGCCCGGCGCGCCCGGTGGCACCGTGTCGGTGTTCACCGAAGTGGAGGGCCATGCGGGCGCGGGCACCGCGGTGCTTCGCCACACCGGCGGCCGCGCCCTGCGGTATCCGATCGCCCCGTTCCTGGGAATGGCGGGCGTCGCGCCCGATACGGACGAACCGGTCGCCACCCGCCCCCCGGGACGCCACGGCGGCAACCTGGACGTCAAGCACCTCGTGAGCGGCACGACCCTGTACCTGCCGGTCCAGACCGCTGGAGCCGGCTTCGCGGTGGGTGACCCTCACTTCGCGCAGGGCAACGGCGAGGTGGCGCTCACCGCGCTGGAGGGCTCGCTGCGGGCCGATCTGCGCCTGTCGCTGCTACGGGGCCCAGAAGCCCGGCGGGCCTGCGGGCTGATCGAGAACCCGCTGGGCGAGACGGCAGACCACTGGATACCGATCGGTCTTCACGGCGATCTCGACGAGGCGATGCGGCAGGCGGTCCGCGAGGCGCTGCGCTTCTGCGAGAGCCGGCTCGGCCTGCCCCGCCACATCGCCTACACCTATCTGAGCTGCGCGGCCGACTTCGAAGTGACGCAGGTGGTGAACGGCGTCAAGGGCGTCCACTGCATGATCCCCAAGCGAGACTTCCCCGGCCTGTAACGACGCCCGCTCGGCCTCTCAGCCGGCGGGTTGTGCCGGGGCCGGCTCCCGGCTGCCCTCCACATTGAGGTTGGGCAGGATCCGGTCGAGCCAGGTGGGCAGCCACCAGTTGCGAGCGCCAAGAAGTTCCATGGTGGAGGGCACGATCAGCATGCGCACGAGGCTGGCGTCGGCCGCCACCGCGGCCGCGAGGCCGACGCCGAACATCTTGATGGCCCGCTGGTCCTCGAACACGAAACTCCCGAACACGAAGACCATGATGAGCGCGGCGGCGGTGATCACTCTTGCGGTGGCGGCAAGGCCGTCGGCAACGGAGTTGACCGCGTCACCGGTTCGCTCGAACTCCTCCTTCATCCGCGACAGCAGGAACACCTCATAGTCCATCGACAGGCCGAAGAGCACCGCGAAGAGCAACATCGGCATGAAGGGCTCGATCGGCCCCGGCTCGATCCCCACGACACTGCCGAGCCAGCCCCACTGGAACACGGCCACCAGCACGCCATAGGCCGCGCCGATCGAGAGCATGTTCATGATGACCGCCTTGAGCGGCACGACCAGCGAACGGAACACCGCCATCAGGAGCAGGAAGGAGGCGCCGAGCACCGCGACGAAGAACACCGCGGTGCGCGACTTCAAGAAGTCACTGACATCGACCTGCACTGCCACCAGGCCCGTCACCATGACATCCAAGCCGGAGGCGCCTACCGCGGTGGGGATCACCTCGTCGCGCACCCGGTGGACCAGAGCGGTGGTGGCCTCGGCCTGCGGCCCGGTCTCGGGCCGCACCAGGATCATCGCAGCCCCGCCGTCAGCACTTGACAACGGCGGCGATGCGAACGCGACGCCATCGATGTCGCCGTCGCTCAACCGCTGCGACAGTGCGCCCACCGCCGCCGTCTGATCGGGTCCCGACACCTCGGCCACCACCAGCAGTGGCCCGTTGGCGCCGTCGCCGAAACCGGCCGTGAACAGTTCGTAGGCCTTGCGGGTGGTGGTTTCGGGACCGTAGTTGCTGGCGTCGGCGAAACCGAACCGCAGCACCAGTACCGGCGAGGCCAGGAGCAGCAGCACGAGGGTTCCGCCGACGGCGAAGACCCAGGGTCGGGCCTGCACCATCCGGCTGAGCCGGTACCAGCCAGTCTCGCGCAGGGGCCGCTCCCGGCGGGGCGGCAGCACTCGTCTCAGCGGGTTTCGGCCTCGTCCGAACAGTCCCGCCACGAACACGGCCGCGGCCGCCGGTGCGGCACCCATCAGCGGGTCGATCCCGGCCCCGAAGCCGAACAGGGCCACGCTGAACAGCACGGCCGCGATCAGGCCCCGGACCCGGGTCGTGCTGATCCGGTCGCCGAGCAGAGCCAGCAACGCAGGCAGCAGCGTGACCGCGCCGGCCATCACCACAACCACCGTGGCCGCCACGGCAATACCGAAGCCGCTGATGAACGGGATCCCGATGAACAACATCCCCAACAGCGACACGACCACGGTGGCTCCGGCGAATATCACCGACCGGCCGGCGGAGTCGAGCGCCACCACCAAGGCCTGCTCGGCGGGACGGCCCTCGCCGAGCGCGCCGCGGTAGCGGGTGATGATGAATAGCGCGTAGTCGATGCCCACGCCTAGCCCGATCATCAGACCGATGACCGGCGCGAAGTCCGGCACAGTCATGAGGTTGCTGAACAGGGCGATCGCCGCCGCGCCGATCCCGACGGTGAGCAGCGCGGCTCCCACCGCGGCCCCCATGGCCACCACCGAGCCCAGCACTGCGATGAGCACAAACATGGCGAACGCCAGCCCGATGAACTCCGACTCCGGCGGCCTGAGCTCGGCGAACCAGATGCCGCCCACCTCGATCTCCAGGCCCTCTATCGAGCGCAGGCCGAGCTCTTCGATGAGGACGTCGATCTCAGCTCCCACCGCCTGGGCCTCGGGGGCAAGGGTGTCGGACGGGAGGCTGACCTCGGCGTAGGCGACCCGTCCCGCCTCAGGGCCCTGCCGCGCCGACTGGAGCAGCCCGGCCGGCTCGTAGGGCGAGATCACCGTGGCGCCCTCCAGGGCGCCCACCTCTGCGAACAGCTCGCTCAGCGCCGTGCGGACCTCGGGGTCGTCAACGCCCTGCTCGGCCCGGAACACGATCGTGCCGCCGGGTCCGGCGCCAAGGCCGTCGAAGTGCTCGACGAGCAGGTCGGCTCCGTTCTGACTCTCAGTGCCAGCAATCCCCAGCGTCCCGCTGTAAGCGTCGCCGACACCGCGGGAGGCCGCGACCACGACGACGAGGACCAGCAGCCACGCGCCGATACCGAGCCCCGGACGCCTGAAGCACCATCGAGCGAGCGAGGAATACATGCCGCGATCCTAACCCACCCTTCTTGGCGGGCCCCTTCGGCGCCGACGGGTGGGGCCGTGCTGCGGAGCGGCGCCCATCCGCGGGCGTGTTGGGCGGATCACCAATCGCTCGACTCGGTGTCCTTCACTGCATCGGGCAGGCGATAGCTGATGCCGACGTCGTCGTATACCGATCGCTGCATCATCCCGACGAAGTTGTTGAACTGATGCGAGGACGCCCCGGGGGTGATCCTGGCCCGAAGCATCTGCGTTCGCCGCTGCATCCTGACGAACGCCAGCGCACCCGTGGTCGACTGCTTCGGGTAGTCGAGCGCATCGGCGAGCTCGTCGCCGATCAACGCTCGGGACGTCCGGAACAGGGCACTCAGCATCCTCCTCTGCTTGGCGGGCTTGGCAATGCCGATGAGTTCGGGCACGGTCTTGATGTAGCCGTGGGCGACCGCTATCGCCTTGCTTCCAGGCGGCGACTCGAACAGGTGAGCGATCTGCCTCACCTGAGCCGCCTCGGCCTCGGTGCTGAACAGCAGGCTCTCCGGCACGCCCAGCAGCCATGTCACGTGCCGCCACAGATGCATGAAGCCAGCGCTCTCCTCGTCGGTCAGCTGCACTCCCAACTTCCGCACGGCCTGCAAGTTGGCGGCCGAGAATCCGGTGGCCGCCAACGACATGTGGGCCATATGCAACGGTATGCCCTCGGTGGCCACATCCCAATCGCCCGAGTCGAGCAGCAGGCGTCGCAGTTGGGCATGAACCAGCCGGATGCGGACAGTCAGCTTCCATCCGTCGCCGCCCCTCGACAGGCCGCCCGGCAGCGTGACGTCCACCATGTGCCTCGTGTTCTGCCTGACTCGACGCAGATTGCCCGCGGTCCGCCCGGTGATATAGAACGGCTTGCTCAGTTCCTCGGTGAGACCGGTGATGAGCGACTCCAGCACGAGGCCGACGAAGAACAGGTCCGAGTACTTGTAGAAGGCGCGAGACCCCTTGAGGGCGAGAGCCGGATCGAACTCGAACGGGCACGAGTCGAGCGCACTGAAGAACTCCCTCACCTGATCGGGGGCCTCCCGCATCCCCTGGTGGTCTTCGTTCATGGCGGCTTCGATGATGCGGGCGGAGCCGGCGGGACCGCTCGCGGCTAGCGCGTCGATGGCCGCCTCAGCCAGCGGATCGCCGGTGACGGTGTGCTCGACATAGGCATCGGCGAGTTCCGGGGAAGCTTCGCGGGCCTCGGCGTAATTCCGGGCATAAAGAGCGGGCATTGCCATGGTCACGATTCGTTTCGTTGTTCGGTGAGGCCGTCAGCAGTCCTGGTGACGATGTGGACGTGGATACTTCCAGACGTGGATACTTCCATGGGAAGACTACAAACCCACAGATGCGAGTCACGGCACTCCAGGGTTGGAGCCACCATCGAATGTCAGCTGTGGAGACGGACTCGGCGACCGGGCTCGGCTCAGGGCCGCGGGGGCCGCGGTGCCGGCGCGTCCGGGCCCGATGCCGGCACCGTGCCTCGTATGCGAAGCCAGCCCGCCACTACGAGCACCAGCACCGTCAGGCCGACTGCGGCCCAGGTCGGCCCGGACCCGTAACTCTCGTACATCCAAGCAGCAGGAAGGGCCGAGATGGCGGCCCCCGCCACCTCGGACGCGCCCATCAGGCCCAGGGCGGCCGCCTGGCGGTGCTCGGCTACGGCTCGAGCCACCACCGCGTGGGCCGCGGTGAAGCCGTAGCCGTCCGCGAAGCCCACCAGCGTCATCACCCCCGCTATCGGGATCACTCCGGGAATGACACCGAAGGTCATCGTGCTCAGGCTCACCACAACGAGCCCGGCCATCGTCACCCGCACCGGCCCCACCCGGTCGGCCAGCCGTCCCGCCCGGGCCCCCACCAGCATTATGGGCAACGCGACCATCGTGAATGCGATGCCGGTCAGAGCTGCACCGGCGCCCCGGTCGGCGAACATCACCGGCAGCACGGACTCCCAGGCGCCGACCATCATGAAGTAGCCGCCGACGATGGTCAGCGCTCCCTGCAGGCGCCGTCCCCGCAGGAGATCGAACGATGTCGCCCGTCCCGAGCGGTCGAGAAGGCCTCGGTCGGGAGGCAGTCGCACGGCCACCGGCAGAAACAGCAGCATCGCTGCCGCGAACACGGCGAAGGGCAGCCGGATCCCGCCCAGCCACACCAGAAGAGCGGTCAAGGAGGGACCGAAGATGAACCCGGTGGTCTCGGCCACCACCATGCGGCCCAGGTTCTCCCCGGCCCGAACCGGGTCGTGGACCGAGGCGGCCCTTCGCACTCCAGGAAGGATTAGCCCTCCGGCGAATCCCAACGCAGCCCTGCTCACTATCCACAGCTCCAGGTCGACGGCGAAGACCATCATCAGCATGGCGACTGCGCTGAGCGCGATCCCGACGGTGGCCATCACCCGGGCATGGCCCGCATCGGCCAGCCGGGCCAGAGTCACCTGTGACAGGAAGGCGGCCACAAAGCCGCTGGCCACCATGATGCCGATTCCGGACCCGCTGAAGCCCAACTCGTCGCGTAGCTCGCCGAGCACGGTGACGATCCCGCCGATGCCTCCGGCGGTCACGCCCATCAGCAACTGGAAGGGCAGCAGATCGCGGTCGAGAGGCCGAGCGGGAAGGCGGCGGTTCATCCCGATCTCGCGAGGCACTGAGCGAGGCCCTGGGCCCGAGCGGCCCGTGAGCGCAGCGAACAAGAGCGGGAAACACGGCCCGAACGGCCCGTGAGCGCAGCGAACAAGAGCGGGTGACATTTCCGGCGCGGCGACGCGCCGGCCCGACGGATCACGGAATTCAGACTTCTTTCAACAGGAGATCGCTGGTCTGGCCGGAAACGAACAGATCGCTCCCCGCCTTGAGAATCTCCCGGTATGCCTCCTCGGTGGGCAGGCGCTCCAAGAATTCGTCAAGCACAGCCAGGCTCGGAGCGTCGATCATCCAGTACACCCGGCCGTAAGCGCCGTAGGCCTCCATCCACGACGTGACCGTCACCTGCTCGGGGTCGGCCGCGGCCATGTAGCCGGTGTAGCGCTCGATCCACTGCCGCACCCTGGCCACATCGCTGGAATCGACTTGGGCCTTGCGCACCATCCTCACCATCGCAGCTACTCCCCTTCCCGAACTTCGAGTCCGATTCTCTTCGGCTCGCCGCCATTGGACGCGGAGGTGTCGCTGGGGCAGGCCGACACCGCGGCCAGCACGTCGATCTCGGCTCGCAGGTCTATGTAGTCGCCGGCAGCCGCAGGCGACTCCCGGAACACCAGGCGCTGCTCGTCCTCCACATCGGTGTACATGAACACATTGAACACGTCGGGTATCAGGTCCCGGTCCACGCCCCAGGGCCTGACGGCCTGCTCCAGGTTGCCCTGACAGGTACGGTGTCCCGATTCGATGCCGTCGCGGATGGAGTAGACGCCGGCCGAGCAGCGGCCGCCGTTCCACGCGAAGTGAACGCCGACCGGGTCGTCGATGACGGTCAGCATGGGCCGCTCGTAGGGCGGGCGCGACCACAGAGTGGTGATCCGCCGCATGGTCCCCGTGCCGGCCAGCATGTTGAGGGCCACCGTCTGGCCGGCGTGATAGCCCTCGCGCGGGTTGTCGAGAGCCAGGAACGTCGAGTCGGCCACCTGCGGGCCGTCCAGCGCCACGATCCTGAGCACCTGCCCGGCCCGCACCTCGACCGCCCGGCCCTCGCAGCGAGGCACGACCACCTCCTGCAGAACCCGCCCGGACGGCTGGGGGCGGGCGGCGCCGGGCGGTGTCATGCGGCCTTCTCGAAGCTGGTCTCGCCGGCGCGGGCCGTCGTGAGCTTCGCATTGGCCGACATCAACTCCAGCCACGCCCGCAGGTAGCCCCGCATCGGCCCCTCGTGGGTCACGGGCGCCCGCCGCACCCCGTCGGCGGTCACCTCCTCGGCGGTGTGACCGAGCCCCTTGCTCATGTCCACCCACTCCACCTCGGGGATGGCCAATCCCTGCTGGCAGCGCTCGAATAGCTCCAGGTCGTCGGGGTTGCCGAGGCTGGGGAAGTCCTCGGCGATCCGCATGCGCAGGACGTTCACCTCGTCGGGTGCCCCCTCCGCGGCCGCGACCCAGGTGTGCAGCCGGGTCTCACCCACGCTCACGGGGTCCACGGTCTCGAGGGTGTTGCCCTTGATGAGCAGGTTGGGGAAGATCGAGAGGTTCACCATCGAGCCCGGCGCCATCTCCAGCACACCGGCTGCGTCGTCGCCGAAGCGCTCCGAGATGCGATCCGCATACCACTCCCGTCCCGGCACCGGCCGCTGCGTCTCCCAGAAGGACTGCTGAAGGCCCGGACGCTGGTCCACGAACATGTGGCCGTGTCCCAGGTCGAGGCCGTACATGCCGGTGTCGTCGGGGCTGGCCTTGAACTGCGACAGCGAGCGGGCGCCGCCGTGCTGGCGCTCGTTGAGCACTAGGAAGCTGCGATGAGCGAAAGTGGGGTGCAGCCCGTCGCCAGCGTTGTCCCAGGCCAGCTTCCAGTTGCCGCGAAAGATCATCCGCTGGCAGTTGCGCACCTCCACCCGTCCCGCCGGCGAGCGGTCCACGAACTCGTCGATAAGGGGGCCGGCCGGGCCCAGCCACTCGGCCAGGGTGGGAGCGTCGAGGTTGAGCGTGCCGAAGATCAGGCCCCGGTAGGTGCCCAGACGCGGCAGGAGGGCCAGGCCGTGATCGGCCTTGTCGAACTCCGGCGGGTACCCTTCGGCGAAGGGCACGTTGACCAGCTCGCCCCGGTTCGAGTAGGTCCACCCGTGGTAGGAGCACTGGAATCGCCGCGCCGACCCGCATTCGGACTGGCAGACGGTCGAGGCTCGGTGGGCGCAGCGGTTGAACAGGCCGTGCAGCGCGCCGTCCTCGTCGCGGGTGAGGATCAGGGGACGCAGGCCCATCCGGGTCGTGATGAAGTCGTTCGGTTCGGGCAGCTGGCTATCGTGGGCGAGATAGACCCAGGCGCCTCCGAAGATCCTCTCCATCTCGGTGACGAAGATGTCGGCATCGGTGTAGAGCGAGCGATGGACCCGATGGGGCTGGATCAGAGCGTCGAGATCGTTCATGGATTCACGTGTCTCCCGCTCTTGTTCGCTGCGCTCACGGGCCGCTCGGGCCCGGGCTTCGCTCGGCGTTGCCTGAAGATCCTCATCACGACTGCCTATCCATTCGGCCACCTATAGCACGAACGAGAACTTGCGGACGTCGCCGGCACAGTCCACCAGGCGAACGATCTTGTACCTGATGGCCCAGCCGTCTCCCAGCGAGGCCAGCACGTATTCGTTGCGGCTCGCGAACGCGTTCAGCCGGTCCTTGCGGTGCTCCCACACCACCGTCGAGCAGCGGGCCAGGGTGTCGCCGTCGCCGGTAGGCCAGGCCTCCACGTTCGACACCGTGCGAGAGGTCCTCGAGGGCGGCTCCTGGGCGTGGGCCCATCCGGTCTCCAGCAGCCCTATGCGATCGGTCATGCGACGGCGATCATCGAGAAAATAGGAGACCTTCGTCCGAGGATCGGCGACAGGATCGAGGGGGACCCAGTAGACGCAGTCGTCGGTGAACCGCTCCAGCCACGCCCGGTAGCGGCGGTCGTCCAGCAAGCGGGCCTCGTGGTAGAGGGCCTGCTCCACCGCAGGACGCAGGTCGGTGTGGCCGGGACCCCGGTCGGGCGAGTCCGCCGACACCATGTCCGCGAGGCGCTGGTACAGGCCGTCGTCCAGGACCGATGCCGCCGGCTCGACCATCCTGGCCCTATCCGGGGCCGGCCGGGCCGCGGCGGCCGTCGGCGATGCCCGGAGCGCCGTGCACCGCCTCCATCAGGCGTCCCACCAGCGCGGCCGGGTCGGACGAGCCCCAGACGTTGCGGCCGAAGGCCACGCCCGCGCCTCCGGCGGTGACCACCCCGCGGGCCAGCGCCACCACCTGGTCCTCATCGTCGACTCTGGGGCCGCCCAGCGCGACCACGGGCGCAGGGCAGGCTTCGGCCACCGCGGCGAACTCCTCGGCGGGGCCGGGACAGACCGTCTTGACGATGTCGGCTCCGAGCTCGACCGCGATGCGGGCGCCGCGACCCACGTTCTCGGCATTCCATTCGACGGTCCGGGGCCAACCGCCCGGTATCGACTCGGCCATGACGGGCAGGCCGAGCTGCTCGCACTCGGCCGCGAGACGGGCCAGTCGTCCCAGCGAGCGATCCTCGTCGGGTGTGCCGGGGAACACCATGATCACCACGGCGTCGGCTCCGAGCACCAGCGCCTGCTCCGCCGAATACAGCAGCGACGTGGTGTCGGAGGCGGGGGGCTCGCCCAGGTCGGAGATCCCTCCGTCCACCCTGAGTATCAGGCCCGACCCGGCGAAGGCTTCGGGGCAGGACCGGGCCAGCTGCCAGGTCGCCAGGATGGCGTCGGGTTGAGCCTCCGCGATGGCGCCGGCCGCGGCGGCGCTGACGCCCGCGCCCATGTAGGCGGGATGGTCCATGGCCACGAACACCGCCCGGCCGTCAGCACCGAACAGACGCCGGGCCCGGCGCAGCTTGCCGGCCGCCACTGCGGAGGCCATTCGGGACGGGCCAGGCATCGGGGAGCTAAGGAGCTACCGGACCGTCGAACTCGTCGTCGGCCAGCGGGGTGGCCACGTCGGCCCGCACCAGCTTCATCACGTGGGCGGCCCGGCCCTCCCAGGTCGAGGCCGGCCCGACCCGGTAGAACGGCGAGCGCAGGTTCTTCATGAGCTCGGTCACCATGTTGGTGTCCTCGAGGTTGGTGGTGGCCAGGCGGTCCAGCTCGAAGTCCTGCTCCTCTGTCGACTTGTCGATTCCGTAGATGCGGCTGAACAGCCGGGTGCGGTCGGGCGCGACGGGGTCGGCCCGCACCAGGATGAGCTGCGTCGGGTACGGAAGCGGCGTGAGGTTCGGGTAGATGAAGTCGGCGTAGTGGCCCAGGAGCTGCTCGGGCGTGAGATCGTCTCGCCCGCCGGTTGCGTTCTCTTCGTCCGAGTGGGGCTTGAAGCCGCTGCAGGTGCGGCCCTCGAAGCGCACGATGGTGTCCATCTGCTTGCGGAACCGGTTGAGGCGACGGTGCACGAAGCGCACGTGGTAGTCGTCGTTGGAGTTCTCGGCGAAGGCCTTCCAGTTGATGGGATAGGTCTCGTCCAGCTCGCGGTAGTAGCGGGTGAAGTTGCCGAACCGGTAGAGGTCGTAACGCTCGGCCAGCGGCGCGATCCACTCGCGGAACGGCGGCGCCTTGCGGGACAGGCAGCCGAACACGAGCTTGTCCCAGGCCACCTCGATCCGTATCGGCACCAGCCCGTAGTCGGAGGTGGGCAGGTCGTCGGGGTACATGCGGGCCCGGTCGGGGATGCCGATCAGGCGCCCGTCGATGTTGTAGGCCCAGTTGTGGTAGGGGCAGGTCATGGTCTTGCCGCAGTTGCCGGCCGGCTCGTACAGCAAGCCCGAGGCCCGGTGGCGGCAATTGTTGAGGAATCCCCGGACCGAGCCGTCCTCCTGGCGGATGGCCATCACCGGCTGGTAGCCGATGGTTCCGGTGATGAAGTCGCCGGGCTCGGTCAAGTCCTCGGTGTCGCCCAGCCACACCCAGGACCGCGCGAAGACCCGCACCATCTCCAGGTCGAACAAGTCCTGGTCGTAGACCTCGTAGGGCTGCAGCATCGGGCTGTCGAGCGGGGCGTCGACCAGGCCCCCCGTCTCTCCCACCCTGCGTCGCAGACGCTCCACCACAGGCTCGTGCTCGAGGTCCGCGATCACGACGCGACCCTACCGGAGAGCTCGCCAATCAGTCCAAGCCCGCGCCAAGGACACAACAGCACACTGCCGACCACGGCCCAGCACCAGTCCAAGCCCGCGCCGGCCCGTTGCCGACCTGGTCTAGTACCAGTCGTAGGCGGTGTTCGGGCGGGAAGCCCAGCCGGCCCGGCCGATCTCGCGCATCGCCGGTCCCAGCCGGCCCATCTGCTCGGCGTACAACCCAGCTCCGACGTTGTGCCAGTTGCCGTGCCCCGGGAACACCCACTCCACACGCAGTTTCGCCAGCCGGTCGATGGAGTCCGCCAGCGCCGCCCACGAGTGGAACATCTCGCCGGCAAACACGTCGAACTCGCCGCGCCGGTGGTTCCAGTGCAAGGTGTCGCCGGTGAACAGCCACCGGTCATCCACGTGGAATACGACAGACCCCTCTGTGTGGCCGGGCACCGGAACGGTCACCACACCCGGCGCGGTCTGGGTTGACTCATCGCCCTCGAACAGCGCGGTGGCGTACGGCGCGGCGTCGGCGTCGGCTTCGTGGATCCAGACATCGGCGCCGTACCGGTCGGCCCAACGGTCGGCGTCGGCGACGTCGTCCCGGTGGCTCAGCAGCACGTGGCGCACCCCGCCAAGAGCGTCAACGAGTTCGGCCAGGCCGCGGGTGTACCGGGGCGAATCGGTCATCAGGTTCCCGTCGGGCCGGGGTACCAGGTACGAGTGCGCTCCGAACGACTCCCGGGTGTTGTGCCCCAGCGCGTACACACCCGGCGTGAGCTCGAACGGGAAGGCCGGCTCGGGCGGCCGCCGGGACTCCGTGGTGCCGATCGACCGCGTCGGGCAGGCCACCGCAGCCCGCCACAGCGCGGCGGCCTCCTCAGGGGTCTCGGGCTGGCGGGCCACGAACGAGAGCCCGTCCTCGTCCATGTCGATGAGCCCCGGCGCCCAGTGTCGGGCGGCGTCACAGCGGATGCAGCGAGTGTCGACGAACCAAGGCCCCTCAACATTGTCTGGATGAACCAAGTCGATTCGCGCCATGGCTCACACCTCAACGGGCGCAACCCGAGGACAGGAAGCAACGCTCACACCCGAACTGTAGGTCACGGCTATCGGCGACATCCTTAGCCGCCCCACAAGGGTCACTCAGAATGCGAATGGTGCTGCCCAGGCCGCAACTTGCCCGGTTGGCTGGCCGCTAGGCGAGGGTGAACAGCGGCTCGGTCTCGGCGGGAGGAGCCGACTCGACTCGGTCCGGCACCGGCCGGGCGCTTCGGGCTGGTCCGGGGCGCGGCCCCGCTCGACTCCGGGGAGGCCCATTCGCCGGTGGTAAGTCGGCAGCGTGGGCGGGTCCGTGACGGATCCGCTCGGGTGGTGCGATGGTGTAGAGCCCTCGCCCGTCGGGCACTTCGCGCCAGCCGTGGTGATGGATCTTCTGGTGGCAGGCCCAGCACGCCAGCATCATGTTGTCGATGTTCGTCGGCCCGCCCCGCGACACCGCCTCGACGTGATGGCCCTGACAGATCCACATATCGGCGCCGCAGCCGCCGCAGGCGCCGTATCGGACCCGCAGCGCGTTCATCTGAGCCTTGGTGGCCAGCCTCTTGGTGTGGCCGTGCCACAACGGCACACCCTCGGAGCTGAACACCACCCCCCTGATGGCTGCGTTGCAGAAGTGCTCCTCCAGCACGCTCTGGGGGATCACGCCGCCTCCGGCTATCTCTGCGAACGCCGCGGTGCCGTCCGCGCTGAGATGCTGCACGATGGTGACGTCAGCCGACGGCCGCCCCCCACACCCGCACTTGCCGCCGGGGCTGCTGCCTGCTGTCTCGCCGCTTGCGCTGCCGTCAGGCCGCCTCGTACCACTGTCGGGCTTCGCGTAGATGCTGCCGTGTGAGGTCAACGTGTCGAGAGCGTCGGCCGTCCGCTGGTTGAGGCTGCGCTTCTCACCGCCAGGACTGTGCAAGTCCTGGCGACGCAGCCGCTCGGCCTCCAACAAGACCCGCTTGCGCACCTTGGCCCCCGTAACCGGATCCAACTCGCCCCGCAGATGCACCATCCCGTCGTCAGCGTCGAAGATGCTCAACCGCCGCCGGGCCCGCTGCCGCCGGTACCGCTCCTCACCGTCGTCGGCCTGGCGCCGCGCCGCCCAACGGCCCGCCTCCCGAACGAACTGATCCGGCGACAACACCGCCGCCTGAGCCAACAGCCCGCTGTCCTGTTGCACCTGCTCGGCGCTGGTCCTCTCACAGGCACCGGCAAGCACCCTGGCGTTGGCCACCGAGATCGCGCCGCTCTCGACCGCGTCACGGACCGAAGGCAACGATTCCAGCCTCTCCGCCGTCTTGACCTGACTGGCAGCCTCACGCCGCGACAAGCCCGCAGCATGCGCCAGCACGCCGACACCGCCATCGCCGTGACGCTCCCGCGACGCGAGTCCAGCAGCCGCATCGGCCTGCAACACGGTCAACTGCCCGCCGAACGCCTTGCACTCTCCCAGCAGCGCTCGCAGATCCGAAGTCGAAGTGGCCGGATCGTTCACCAGCCGGATCAGTTCCGCCAACCCTTCCCGCACCCGCCGTGCCGCCTCGACACCCATGAACACATCCTGCCACAGGGGTATGACATCCATAAGTTGTTTTCAATAATTTTCATGGAATCCAGATAAGAGGTACGTCCGGATCAGAGGAGTTCGATCTCGCAACGGATGCCTGTGGCATGGGCTAGCCGCTGGTCGGACGTAAGCAGCCGCGCTCCGATGGCTTCTGCCAGAGCAACATACGCTGCGTCATACACGGTGAGATTGTCCCGAAGCGCCCAGCAGCGCGACAACAGCGGACTGTGACCACACCGGACCACCGGCAGTACCGCAAGATGCCGCAGTGCGGCTCGGGCTACCGCCTCGGCAAGCGCGCCGCGCCGCACGAGTCCACGAAGAGCCGAAGTCACTTCGAGGTCAAGGACATGCGGTGCCAGCGCGGTCTCACCAGCGATGCGGCGCAGCACGTTGAGATTGCGCTCGCTCGATCCAGCCACCGCCTCGGTGACCACGCTGGCGTCGACGACGATCAATGCGACTCACGATCAGCCCGTATTGTCTCCACGATCATGCTCGGGTCCAAGTGCGTCGCGCTGTCGGCGAGAGCCTCCACCCGCTTTCGAGCAAGCAACTCCTCGGCACTAGCAAGGTCCGCCTGCCGGCAGATCGCGTCAAGCATGTACTGCTGGAGCGACTGGCCCGCGGCGGCGGCCCGAATCCTGAGCTTGCGATGGATGTCCTCGGGCACATGCTTGATCTGGATCGTGGCCATGCCCTCAGGGTAGCGCCAAAGTAACGTAATTGGCGCTAAATCAAAGTCAGTCGCGGAGCCTCTCGGCGATCAGGTCGGCGGCCTCGGCCCCGGGCGACAGGAGGATCGAGCAGGTAGTGGTCTCCTCAAGGTCCCTGGTCGCGAACGCGACGTGGTGGAATGCCATGGCCCGGCCATGGTGCGCGACGGTGCGACAATGAGAGGCGCCGATGACACCACCCCCAGCCGAACAAACCATCCGCTACGAACCGGACGAGCCCTGCCCGCCGTTGATCCAGCTGGGCGTTGGGGTCCAGGGCGTCATGCTGGTGCTGGCGACGATCGTGCTGATCGTGGCCAGCACCGCCCGGACCGGCGATCAGGATGACGCCTACCTGACCTGGGCCGTGTTCGCATCGCTGGTCATCGCCGGAGGGCTCACCGCGTTGCAGGCCGGCCGCATCGGGAGGCTCGGTGCCGGACACCGGTTCGGCGCTTTCATCGACGGGACCGATCAGTTCGACGCGGCCTTCTTCCGCATCTCCCCGGTGGAGGCGCAGCTGCTGGATCCGCAGCAGCCGCTGATGCTGGAAGTGAGCTGGCAGGCCCTGGAGGACGCCGGCATCGATCCGGATGGGCTCAAGGGCAGCCGCACCGGGGTCTATGCCGGGATCTGCAACGAGGCCACCGGCACGGCATATTGGTGACCGACCGGTTAGACACTCGACTGTTTCGGCGACGTATTCCCGCTGGTGTGGTCGCCGCGAGACTGGAACTGAGACCCTCGTCAAGTGGATGACGAATGGACGGTCACGGACGGAAGCGCCGGGATCCCCACGGAGATCCTGGCTGCGGCCGCGGCGTCCCAGGCCACGCTGGGTGACAAGCTCGCCGCGCTCCGCTCGCTGAGCGAGCCGTTCCCCAACACGGTGGGGCCGGCGGTCAGCGACCGCTGGATGTCCGACGCCGATACGACAGACAGTCGGGTCGTCTCCGGGGACGACGAGATGTCGCCACCACCTCCCGCAGGCCCTGACGACTTGGCCGAACTCAGCGCCGCCTCGCTGCTGGCGGGCTACCGGGGCGGCGCGTTCGATCCGGTTGAAGTGATCGACGCCTGCCTCGCTCGCATCGACGACACCGGCGCGCGCACCGGTGCGGTGGTGGCCCGAGACGACGACGGCGCCAGAGCCCAGGCGACGCAGGCGTCGGCACGGTGGCGCCAAGGCACGGCAAGAGCCTTGGAGGGCGTCCCGGCCGGGATCAAGGACATCATCAACACGCGGGGACTGCGTACAGCCGCCGGATCGCCGCTGTTCGCCGACCATGTTCCCGCCGCCGACGCCACCGTCGTGGCCCGGCTGCGGCAGGCCGGCGCGGTCATCGTGGCCAAGACCACCACCCCGGAGTTCGCCTTCGGCGACGAGACCGGCAACGGCGTCGCCAACCCCAACGCGCCGGGCCGGTGGGCGGGAGGCAGCTCCTCCGGCTCGGCCGCGGGGCTGGCGGCCGGGCTCTTCGCGGTGGCGCTGGGCACCGACACCGGCGGCTCGATCCGGGTGCCGTCGTCCTACTGCGGTGTCAGCGGCCTCAAGCCGACGTTTGGCCGGGTGCCCCGCGACGGCGTCTTCGGGGTGTCCTGGACGCTGGACCATGTGGGTCCTATGGCCCGCACCGCCGAAGACCTGGGGCTGATCCTGGGCGTGATCGCGGGCCGATCCCAAGCCGACCCCTACTCGTCGACTAGCCCGGTCCCGGACTACGGAGCGATCGGAGCATCGATCCGGGGGCTGCGCATAGGGGTGCCCGGCGGATGGCTCCCCGAAGGCGCCTCGCCAGGGGTGGCGGCCGCCCTTTCCGGCATGCTCGCCCGGCTGGAGGTTCTCGGCTGCACGGTCGAGCCGGTCCCGTTCCCCCACGCCGAGCTGGCCGGCACTATTGCCTGGGTCATCACGGTGGTGGAGTTCGCCGCCCACCACGTGAGCAACATGCATCGCATCGGCGAGTTCACCCCCTCCGCGGCCTGCCGTCTCGCAGCCGGAGCCAGCGCCAGCGCCTCGGACTATCTGAGGGCCCTGAGGGCCCGCAGCCTGGTGCAGAGCGATCTCGACGCCGCGTTCGCACAAGTGGACGTGCTGGTCACCCCGGCCACTCCCACCTCCGCGCCCGACCCGGCCACCTTCTTCGACGACGGCGACCGGCTCTGGCTCGACAAGGTTGCCCGCAACTTCCTTCCCTTCAACGTCACCGGCCATCCCGCGCTGGTGCTGCCGGCCGGACTCGACGAAGGTCGGCCCGCGGCCGTCCAGATCGTCGCCCCGCACCACGCCGACGCCCTGTGCCTGAACGTCGGCGCAGTCCTACAGGCCGCTACCGGCATCTGATCCGGCTGGTTACGATGGCAGGACGATGCAGGCCGAGCGCTAGCTTCGGGGCCACACCGGATGATGCCGCGGCAGCGCCGGGTTCGTTGTTGAGCAGCCGTCGAGGAACGTGACGCCAACCCTTACCAGCAACAGTGGACTCCGAGCGCACCATCACCTTCGACCCGGCCGAGCACCCGCCGATGGAGCGGCAGTACATGCTGTCGCAACTGGTCGTGCCCCGACCCATCGCCATGGTCTCCACCCGCAGCCCCGAAGGGGTCGCCAACATCGCGCCCATGAGCTACTACCTGCCCATCACCGGCGATCCCATGCTGGTGGGCATCACCATGGGCCTGCGCGAGAGTGGGCAGCTCAAGGACACCTACACCAACGCCATGGCCAGCGGCGACCTCGTAGTCAACGTCACCACCGAGGAGTTCCGCGACCGGATAGAGACCGTGGCCATGGAAGCGCCCGCCGAGGTGGACGAGTTCGAGCTGGCCGGATGGACCCCGGTGCCAGCCACCAAGGTGACATCGCCTGCCATCGGCGAGGCCCTGGCCCGCCTCGAGTGCGAGGTCCGCAGGGTGGTGGACCTGGGCACACCGGGCCTGCCCTTCGGGGAAGTCCACCTGGTGGTCGCCGAGGTGGTCTGGGTCGCCTACGATTCCGCCATCTGCGACGACAAGGGCCGCATCGACCCGCTGCGGCTGGGACCAATCGGCCGGCTCGGTTTGCGGACCTTCCTTCGCACGGTGGACGATGGCGCCTACTTCTTGCCCCGCATTCCATGGTCAGAGTTCATCGCCAACAGGAAGGAGCCCTAGTGGACACGTCGACGCTGACGGGCCTGTACCGCAACATGTGGCTCATACGGGCCTTCGAGCAGGGCCTCGAGCGCGAGTTCGAGAAGGGCAACGTGCCCGGCATGCTGCACACCGGGCTCGGCCAGGAGGCAACCCAGGCCTCGCTGGCCTGGCATTTGAAGGCCACCGACGCCTTCTTTCCCGACCATCGCTGCCACGGCATCAACGCCCTGGCCCAGCAGCGCCACGGCGGCAGCGGCGAGCGGATCATGGCCGAGTTGTTCGGCCGAGCCACCGGGGTGTGCAGCGGCAAGGGCGGCAGCCTGCACTCGGCCGACCCGGCCGTCGGGAACTTCGGCGACAACGCGGTGGAGGGCTCCTACATGGCCACGGTGCTGGGCGTGGCGCTGGCGGCCAAAATGCGGGGCCAGCCCAACGTGGCCTGCGCCATCATCGGCGACGGCACGGTGGGGCGGGGCGAGTTCCACGAGAGTCTCAATATGGCCGCCATCTGGGACCTGCCTGTGCTCTACGCCTGCGTCAACAACGGCTACGCCATCTCCATGCCGGTGGGCGAGGGCCACGCATCGGCCGACATCGTCGACATGGTGCAGGGCTACGGGATCGGTAGCCGTCAGGTCGACGGCAACGACATCGTCGAGGCCTGGACCGCGGTGGGCGCCGCCGTCGAGCACATCCGCTCGGGCGCGGGCCCCTACTTCCTGGAGTTCAAGACCTGGCGCTGGCAGGGGATCTTCGCCGGGGAGTTCCGGCCCGAGGCCGAGGTCAAGTACTGGAAGGAGGACCGCGACCCGATCATGCTGGCCGCGGAGACGCTGGCCGAGCGGGGCGTGGGCCAGGCCGAGCTCGATGCCATCGAGCAGGAGACACGCGATCTGATCGAGGAGTGGATCAGCTTCGCGATCCACAGTCCTGCCCCCGACCCGGCCAAGGCCATTGCCGATGTCTACGTCGGCTGGGAGGTTGACTCGCGATGAGCACCGAAGCAGCCGTCACGAAGCCGGCCCGCACCGCCCGCACGCCCCGTAAGGGCAAGGACAGAGTTCGCAAGACCAGCTTCACCCAGGCCCTCAACGGCGCCCTGGACCTGGCCATGGAGAAGCACTCGGAGATGTTCCTGATCGGCGAGGACATCGCCGAGATGGGCGGAGACTTCGGCGTGACCAAGGGGCTGCTGGCCAAATACGGGCCCGAGCGAGTCCGGGACACTCCCCTGTCGGAGGCGGCCATCATCGGCACTTGCGCGGGCGCGGCCATGGTCGGCATGCGCCCGGTGGCCGAGATCATGTTCGCCGACTTCATCGCCGAGTGCTACGACCAAGCTCCACTACATGTTCGACGGACAGTTCAAGGCTCCCCTGGTGATCCGCACCGCCTGCGGGGGAGGGTTCGGGGGCGGGCCGCACCACTCCCAGAGCGTGGAGGGCTGGTTCCTGAACGTGCCCGGCATCGTGATCGCGGCCCCGTCGAATCCGGTCGACGCCAAGGGTCTGCTGCTGGCGTCGATAGACAGCGACGATCCGGTGCTGTTCCTGGAGCACAAGGCGCTGTACCGCAGCCGGGCCGAGGTGCCGCCCGAGTACTACACAACCCCTTTGGGGGAGGCTTCGATCGCTCGCGAGGGCAGTGACGTGACGGTGGTGGCGGCCATGCGGATGGTGCCCATGGCGCTGGACGCCGCGGAGAGGGCCGCCGGCGACGGCATCTCGGTCGAGGTGGTCGACCTGCGGACGATCCGGCCCTACGACGCGGCCACCGTGCTGGCATCGGGTTCCAAGACCGGGCGGGTGGTGGTGGCCAACGAGGCCCCCAGGATCGGCGGGTTGGGCGCGGAGTTGAGCGCCCGCATCAGCGAGGAGTGCTTCGCGGAGTTGCGGGGCCCGGTGGTGCGGGTCGACGGCCTCGACACCCCCATCCCCTTCTCGGTGCCCCTCGAGAACATAGTGCTCCCCGGCACCGACGAAATCGCCGCCGCCATCAAGACCGCGGCCCAGTACTGACAAGACGATGCACAGAGGCCGAGCGAATAGTCGAGCGAACCCGCCCCATACGGGCGAGGCCGTGGCCCGAGCGGCCCGTGAGCGCAGCGAACAAGAGCGGGAGTGGCACCGCTGCGACACCACAGACTCTCACCTGTTCGCGGACGCTCATAAGGAGAATTGAATGGCCACCGATGTGATCCTGCCCAAGTGGGGACTGACCATGGAGGACGGCACGCTCGTGGCCTGGTACGTCGACGAGGGCGAACACGTCGTGGAGGGCGAGGTGATCGCCGAGGTGGAGACCGAGAAGGTGGAGAACGAATTGGAAGCGCCGTGCGCCGGGGTGGTGGCCCGGATCCTGGTCGACGAGGACGAGACCGTCGATGTCGGCACCGTGCTGGCCGTGATCGCCGACAACGAGGCCGAGGCCGAGGCCATCGCAGGGGGCCAGCAGTGAGACCCGACCGCTTCGAGGGCGACACCGTCCTGGTGACCGGCTCATCCCGGGGCATCGGCGCGACCACCGCCCAGGCCTTCGCCGCCGAGGGAGCCAAGGTCGCGATCAACTACCGCAGCGACGCCGACGGTGCGGCCGCGACCCACCAGGCCATCGTCGAGGCTGGCGGCGCGGCCGAAGTGTTCCAGGCCGACATCGGCAACGAAGCCGACGTGGCCCGGCTCGCCCACGCAGTGGAGGCCTCGCTGGGAGCGGTGTCGATCCTGGTCAACAACGCCGCCCTCATCGACCGTTCCTCGATGCGCGACCTGTCACTGGAGGCCTTCGACACCGTCTGGCAGGCCAACGTGCGGGGCTTGCTGCAGCTGAGCCAGCTGGTGGCGCCAGGCATGGTGGAGCGGGGCCGAGGCGCCATCGTCCACGTCAGCTCAATCCTGGCCCGGCTTGCGGTGGTCAACCGCTGCGCCTACATCGCGTCGAAGGGCGCGGTCGAGGGGCTGACCCGGGCCATGGCCCTGGAGCTGGGCCCCAAGGGCGTGAGGGTCAACGCGGTGGCACCAGGACTCATCGCCACCGAGGCTCTGCTGGCCGGGATGCGGGACCCCGACCTGCAGACCGCGATCCAGCGCCACATCCCCGAGGGCCGCTTCGGTCGGCCCACCGAGATCACCGCGGCCATCCTGTTCGCAGCCTCGCCCGAGGCCAGCTACCTCAACGGCGCGATCATCCCGGTCGACGCCGCTCTGGGCGCCCGCGAGTCGACTCCTGCCTGAGGTGCACCGCGACCCAGTCCCTGGAGGGAGCCATGATCAGCGTCAACCGTGAGGCGATGAGGACGGTGAGGGTCATCCTCGACGAGGCCGACGCTCTGGGCGTGTCCACCGAGCGGCTCGACAACGGCACCACCGTCATCGACATGGGCCTCGAGGCCAAAGGGGGCTGGCGGGCCGCTCAGCTCTACACCCTGGCCAGCCTCGGCGGGCTCGGCATCGTCAGCTACGAGCCCTTCGATCTGGACGGGCGGATGCTCACCGCGGTGCGGGTGATGATCGACCATCCCATCGAGGCCTGCGTGGCGTCGCAGATCGCCGGATGGCGCCTGCAGGCACCCGGCACCGAGCACGCCGCCATCCTGGCCGGACCGGGACGGGCCCTGAACCGCGACAGTCTCGACCACTACTTCGAGTGGATCGACTACCGCGACGACCACCACGAGTCGGTGGTGGCCATCCAGACCTCCGAGCCGATCCCGGAGGCAATGACCGACATGATCGCCTCGGCGTGCCGGGTAGCCCCCAGCGACCTCTATGTGCTGTTCGCGCCGAACCGCAGCCTGGTGACCGCGGTGCAGGTGGCGGCCCGCATCGTGGAGCAGTCCATTCACCGGCTGGCCGAGGAGGGCATGGATCTGCGCGGCCTGCGCTACGCCTACGGCCTGGGGGTGGTGCCGCCCCTGGTGGACGACGATCTGATCTCGATGGGCCGCATCAACGACAGCCTGCTGTACGGCGGCATCTCCAACGTCACCGTTGAAGGCGACGACGCCCAGTGCGCCAACATCGTCGACCGGGTGGTGTCGGCGGCCAGCTCCGCCTACGGGCGCCCCTTCATCGAGATCTACGAGGACGCCGGCCGGGACTTCTACGAGATCCCCATCGAGTTGCACTCCCCGGCCGAGATCCACCTGACCAACCTGGCCAGCGGCCGGACCTTCAGCGCGGGGTTCATCAACAGCGAGGTGCTCACCGCCTCATTCTTCGGCTAGCTCGGGTCCTATGATGTGTAAAGATATATCATGAAATGGTGTTGCACTGAACGACAGAGTATAGTACGCTGGCCTCATGGCAGGGCCGGAAGTGCTCAGCGTCCAAGGTGAGAGCCCGGCGACCGCAGCCGATCCGACGGCCGCAGTGGCTGGGTCGAGCGCCGCGTCGCAACGCTGGCCTCAGCTCATTCCCATCGCGCAGCTGGTCGCCGTCGTTCTGGGAGTGTTCGCGATCATCTGGAACCAACAACAGACCACCGACAACCTGCGCAAGGAACTGAGCGCCGAGATCACCCGCGTCGAGACCGGGCTGAGGGCGGAGTTCTCCAACGAGATCGGCGGGCTGAGAACGGAGTTCTCCAACGAGATCGGCGGGCTGAGAACGGAGTTCTCCAACGAGATCGGCGGGCTGAGGGCCGCAGTGGCCGAGAACGGCCAGCGCCTGGCCCGCATCGAAGGATTCCTCGGGATCGGCATCCCGGACGCGGCGCCAGAGTGAGCCCCCAGTGACGGCTCAGCCTGCTCCGGTGGCGGTGGTGACTGGCGGAGGGTCGGGAACCGGCCTGGCCTGTGCCTCCGCCCTGTCGGCGCGGGGCACCAGTTGCGTGCTGGTGGGCCGCCGGCAGGAACGGCTTCAAGCCGCAGCCACGACGCTTGACGCCCCGGCCACCGTGATGGCGGCCGACCTGACCGAGCCGGGGACGCCCGACCGGATCATCGAAGAGACGCTGGCCGCTCACCGCCGCATCGACGTGATCGTGCACAGTGCCGGCGTGTTCGACAAGGCGCCGGCATCGGAGGTCACCGCGGACCATTGGCAGCGGGTACTGGACATCAACCTGAATGTGGTCATGGCCCTGACGAGGGCCGGATGGGAGGCGCTGAGCGACTCGGGCGGCCAGATCGTGCTGATCAGCAGCATCGCCGCGGTGCAGCCCTTCGCGGGCAACGCGGCCTATGCCGCGTCCAAGGGAGGCCTCAACGCACTAGGCGAGGTGCTGCGGCTGGAGGGACGGGACTGCGGCATCAGGGTGATCACGCTTTCCCCGGCCCAGATCGACACGGAGCTGTGGGATGGCAAGGCCCCCGAGTCCGTTCGAGCCCGCATGATGCCCGCGGCCGGGGTGGGAGAGCTGGTGGCCGATCTGGTGGGCACCGACCGTCGGATCGACATCGATCCGATCATCATCAGGCCCGTCCACGATCCCTGGGTCGAGCCCGAACCGTGACCATCGGCGAGGTCGCGCTCGGCCTGCAGATCGTGCCGACAATGGGATCGGCCGAGCTCATCGACACCATCGTGGCCGCCGAGGAACTCGGCTACTCGTACTGCATGGTGGCCGACGAGGGCCTGATGCTCGACGTGCACACGGTGCTCGGCGCGGCGGCCCGGGCCACCAGCACGATCCGCCTCGGGGCGGTCACCAACCCCTACACCCGTCACCCGGCCGCCACTGCGGCCGCGGTAGCCACCGTCGACGAGATGAGCGGCGGCCGAGCCTTCGTGACACTGGTGGCCGGCGGCACCATGGTGCTGCATCCGATGGGGATCGAGCGCTCTGCTCCGCTGGCGCTGATGACCGACACCATCGAAGCGCTCCGGTTGCTGTGGCTGGGCGAGCCGGTCACCTGGCAGGGGCGGCGGCTATCGCTGGAGGGCGCTCAGCTCACCACCGGCACCCACTCGATCCCGATCTGGGTTGCGGCCCGCGGCGAGCGGATGTTGGCCCTGGCCGGCGCCCGGGCCGACGGTTTGGTGCTCATGGTCAAGTCCGATCTCCGCGACGCGTTCGGCCTCGCCGATCAGGCCCGCCAAGAGGCCCTGGCCGGTTCTCCGCTCACCCGCGTCTACCTCGACCGGCTGGCCTACAAGCCCGAGATGATCGAGGAAGCCAAGCACCTGTACGGCTACGCCATCATGGACAGCCCGCCCCGGATCCTCAAGAACCTCGGTCTCAATGAAGCCGAGATCGCCGGTTTGCAGCAAGCCTTTCGAGAGGGCGGCCCCGAGGCCGTCGGCCAGCTCGTCACTGACGAGCTGGTGGCCGAGTACCAGATCGCGGGCACACCCGCCGAGTGCCGCAGCCAACTGGCGCACCTGATCGGCGCGCACCGTCTTGACGCCTTCTTCGTGAACATCATCTCGCCCGGCCCGGCTGCCAACCGAGAGCTGCTAGCCGAGGTGGTCTCCATCGCCGCCGGCCGCTAGCCGCGGTGGTCTCCATCGCCGCCGGCCGCTAGCCGCGGTGGTCTCCATCGC